>WQWM01000010.1 GCA_009785335.1 Oscillospiraceae bacterium | reverse complement strand
TATTGACAATCATTGCCAATTGTGGTATAGTAAACTAAAGCGATAAAGCAACCACAATTTTGGCAGGAGGACAAACCCCTATGATGACCGATACCCGACGCGTTTTGCTCACCGACGATGGAACCGAAACAACCTGCGCGCAAACCTTGCGCAGTTGCGGTTTCCAAACCCAAACGTTGCCCAAGGATGGCCGTGAAGTGCTGCGCCAATTGCAAAGCCAGCGCCCTGATGTGCTGATTATGGACACGTTTTTGACGAACTTGGATGCCTTGGGCGTGCTGAAAGAAATGAAATCTATGCCGCACAAGCCCTTGGTGTTTCTGCTAAGTGCGGTGGACAATCCCCGCTTTGAACAAGAAGCGCTTAACGCAGGTGCAGACTATTATTTCCTCAAGCCCTTTGATGCGCAAGTGCTCGCGGAGCGTGTGAATCAGCTGAGCAGCTGGCGCAACATGGGCATTAAACAACCGCGCATGGTTGTGCCAAGCGTGATGCGCAACAAAAGTGATCTAGAGGTCATGATTTCTGAAATCATGCACCAACTTGGGGTGCCCGCACACATCAAAGGCTATCAATATCTGCGTGAGGCGATCATTCTTTCCATCGAAAACACAGAAATGATCAGCTCGGTGACCAAGATTCTTTATCCCACCGTGGCGCGCAGTTTCAACACCACGCCCAGCCGCGTCGAGCGCGCAATCCGTCACGCCATTGAAGTGGCTTGGGATCGCGGCGACGTGGAAGTGCTGGCCGGTTATTTTGGCTACACCATCCAAAACCAGCGCGGCAAGCCCACCAACAGCGAATTTATCGCCATGATTAGCGATAAGCTAAGATTGAAGCTAAGAGCCGCTGCTGCGTAGATGCGAAGTGTTCTTTTTTGAAAAAAAGAACCAAAAAACTTTAGTCGCTTCGCGGTGATTATTTAGGAAAAAATAAGAAACAAGCCCCTGGCTCCCTCTGGTAGAGGGAGCTCCGCCGCAGCGGTGAGGGAGGGGTGCGGAGCACAAAAACCTAGCCGCTTTGCGCGGAAATAACTTGTAGGGGCGGATGCAAAATCCGCCCGTCTTTTTATTCTACATACCGTACTTCATCTTCACGCGTTCGAGCTTGCACAGCAGCGGCTTTGCAATTAGTGCCAGAAAAATCACCGTGGAAAGCGCATGCATGGCATTAAACAGCACACCACGACCAAACACAAGCAACGCACTTGCCCATGTGGGCTGCGGCATCAGCATAATCAGCGCATGAAAATCCATAATGCCACCGAAGATGATAAACGTGGCCAGCCCGCCAAAGATGCACAATGCAATCACCGTGCGCCAGTTTGATAGCTGCTTGCTGCGCTTGAAAAACAAACCTGCCAGCAGGCCAACCATGCCCATGGCGAACATCTGCCAAGGAGTCCAAGGGCCATGACCCAAAAAAATGTTGCTGATGAACATGCTCAGCGCGCCCACCAGAAAACCTGATTCGCTGCCAAATGCTACCCCTGCAATGATGACGATGGCCGCCACGGGCTTGAACTGCGGCAGCATCACAAACGCGCCGCGTCCGGCTACTGCAAGGGCGATCAACACAGCGAGAATGACCAGTTCACGTGCTTTGGGTTTGCGGCCCTCAAAGCGCAGAATGAATGGCAGCATGGCCTGCAAAACCACCAGCATGGCGATGAAATAAAACTGCCGATGTCCCCAAAACACCACCCCAGCAGCAATGGTAGCGGGGATGGTTAAGCAAAATATGAGGATAGTTATCCAGCGGTTCATGGGAATCTCCTTAATTGCTGCGCGAAAACCACCTGCGGTGGGGAATTAAGCTTGTTTTTTCGGCTTTCATAAATCGCTCCGCGAACCTTCCTCACCCCTCGCGACTCGGGGAGCTCCTTCCCCTGGAAGGAGCTGAGGCTTGCGCCTTAGAACTCACAGGAATAGTTCACCGCGAAGCGGCTAAAGTTTTTTTGGTTCTTTTTTTCAAAAAAAGAACACTTCGCTCCGCACGCTTACGCATTCAACTGCGCAAACACCTTTTTGTTCGCCCTGTGCAGTTGTTTGTAGACAGCGAAATATTTATCATATTGTGCGGTGTGCTGCGGGTTGGGATGATAAGTCTTCACGGCGGGGATGATTTGTTTAGCCTGTGCGAGGCTGTTGATTACCCCACAGCCTACAGCGGCCACGGCAGCGGCACCCATGCTGCCCACGTTTTGCGGGCTGGCCACGGTTTCCACAACACGGCCGGTGCAATCGGCCACGATTTGGCACATCACATCGCTGAGCGCGCCGCCGCCCACAAAGCGGATGGTTTGCGATGTGGTGATTTTCTTCTGCTGGGTTTCCAGCATCCAGCGCAGGTGATAGACTACCCCCTCTACCACGGCGCGAATCATTTCGGTTTTGCCGGTTTCTAGGCTAAGCCCAACGAACATGCCGCGTGCGGCGGGGTCTTCAAAGGGGCAGCGATTGCCATGCAACCACGGGGTAAACATCACGCCGCCTGCGCCAATGGGTGCCCGCGAAATCACCGCCATGAGATAATCATACAGTGACGCATATTGCGCTTCGTGATCAGGGCTTTCGTGCTTAAAGGTCTTGTTGAGGTACACGTTAATTTCGTCCAAGGCCATGTGATTTTTCACCCATTCTAGGCATTTGCCGGCGGTTTCCTGTTCGGCAAAATAATTATACAAGCCAGGCTGTGCACCCAAGATTGCCGCAATGTTCGCGCTGGCATCTACCATGCTTTTGCCAACCACGGTGCTCACCCAGCCAGATGTGCCGCAGTAAATGTGGGTGTCGCCAAGCTCCACTGCGCCTGCGCCCACGCCCACCAGCGCAGCATCGCCGCCGCCGCCAAACACGGGAATTCCCGCAACTAAGCCGAGCTCCTCGGCCTGTTGTTGGCGCAGCTTGCCAACTTCAGCGGTGCAGGGCACAATTTCGGGCAAGTGATTGATATCTACGCCTAGCATGTTGCACACGCTTTTGCTCCATTGCTGCTTGTGAATATCATACAGCAGCGTGGCAAAGGCACTGTCGGGGGTCATCACGCAGCGCCCCGTCATGCGGGCGATGAGGGCTTCTTTCACGTCAAGCCACTTGTGCGTTTGGGCAAAGATTTCTGGCTCATGCTGCTGCACCCATTTGTATTTCCATACCGGATCCTTTACGCTAAGCGCGGCGGCTCCCGTGGCTTTGAGCGATCGCAGCAGCTTGATTACATTGCCGCCAGCCACCTGCAGGCCATGCGCCATGCCGCGTTTGTGTTGTTCGGTGGCGCGTTGGTCCATGTAGCTAAACGCGCGGCGCAGCGGCACGCCTTGGGCATCCACCAACACAAGGCCTTGCATCTGCGAGCAAAACGAAATACCCGCGATATCTTGCGGTTGCAGGTTTGCTTCGGTCAGTGCTTTGCGCGTGGTTTCGGCCATGGCGGCCCACCATTCGTCGGGTTCTTGCTCGGCACCGCCGCCGGGTAACACATACAACTGATAGCCGCCGCTGGCTCCACTGAGCAGCTCAATGGTTTTGCCCACGCGAAACACGCAGGTTTTTACGCCGGTTGTGCCGATGTCATAGGCCAAGATGTGCATGGCTTGCCCTCCCCTGTTTGGTATGATTTTATTATAGCATGCCTATGATGATAACGCAAGCCCTAGCGATTAGTTTTTTCAGTTAAACTGGAATAAAGCACAGCGAAGCGGCGGAGCCCCACCGCAGGTGGCACAGCGAAGCGACATAAAACCCTAACGCCACCTGCAATGAAGCAAGTGGCGTTAGGGTTGAAGGGTTTGTATGAAGCAAATGAAGAAAGCAATTTAAAGCAGACAAGCTTGGTTGTCTTCCACTACATATAGTATATCACATGCTGACGAGCGTGTCAAGTGTTTTTCTGTGAATTTTTGACTTTATTTTAAATGTTAAAATTTTGCGAGAAAAAGCAGTTGCAATTTTGTTGTGAATGCGTTATAATGGGAGGTATGATTACTGTAACAGGTGCGCACAACAGTGCAAAGGTTTTCACCAGCACGCTTGAGGCCAAAGCCGAACAACAAATTCTGGCCGTGTGCAATCGGCCGGAGTTCGCCCACAGCAAAATCCGCATTATGCCTGACGTGCATGCGGGCATGGGCTGCACCATTGGCACCACCATGACCATCACCAACAAAGTGGTGCCAGGCATGGTGGGTGTTGACATTGGCTGCGGCATGGAAACCGTGAAACTTGCCGAGCGCGACATCGACTTTGTTGCGCTGGACCAAGTCATTCGCCGCAACATTCCCAGCGGACAAGATGTGCGCCGCAAAACACACCCGCTTAATCGCGACATTGACTTGAAGGCACTGCGCTGCACCAAGCACGTGAATCTTGAACGCGCAAGCCTTAGCATTGGCACGCTCGGCGGCGGCAATCATTTTATTGAAGTTGGACGCAACGAGGACGGCGAGCTTTATCTTGTGGTGCACAGCGGCAGCAGGCACATTGGCAACCAAGTGGCGAAGTATTATCAAGACCTTGCATGGGCTGCGCTGAACAGCAAACACAAGCAACTGCTTGCAGATGCCATTGCGCAGCTAAAAGCCGATGGCCGCGACAGCGAAATCGAAAACGTAAAACAGCAGTTCAAACGCGACAACCCATCGCATGACATCCCCAAAGATCTTGCTTATTGCGAAGGTGCGTTGTTTGACGATTACATGCACGACATGAAGATCATTCAACGCTTTGCCACGCTCAACCGCATGGCGATGACACAAGTGATTCTCGAACATATGCAGCTGACAGAGCTTGAGCGATTCACCACGATACATAATTATATAGATACGGATGAGATGATTTTGCGCAAGGGCGCGGTGAGTGCAAAAGCAGGTCAACGCTTGCTGGTGCCCATCAACATGCGCGACGGCAGCCTCATTTGCGTTGGCAAAGGCAACGACGATTGGAATCAATCTGCGCCGCACGGTGCCGGTCGCCTGATGAGTCGCACCGCCGCCAAACAAGCACTGAGCATGGATGAATACGCTGCCGAAATGCAGGGTGTCTTCACCACCTGCGTAGACCGCAGAACTCTCGACGAAGCCCCCATGGCCTACAAACCCATGGCGGAAATCGTGGCACACATCACCCCCACCGCAGATATCGTGGAACGATTGCTGCCGGTTTACAACTTCAAGGCCAGTGAATGATTGCGACACGAGGGTTTCGGGCTGATGCGACGAAAGTATGCTGTGCAAATCACGTCGCTCCGCGAACCTTCCTCAGTCACCCGAGGTGACAGCTCCTTCCCAAGGAAGGAGCCAAGGCATGCTTCTTCAAGTTTCGCTGTTGTTATCCGCTTAAGCCTCTAGGCTCCTTCCTTGGGAAGGAGCTGTCACCTCGGGTGACTGAGGAAGGTTCGCGGAGCGACATAGATTTGTTTTTGTTCTTTTTTGCGCCCCCTCTACTTTGTGAACGCTAAGGCGTCCAAAAGTCACGCCTTGCGGCGTGCCAGCCCCACCGCAGGTGGTGGAGCCCTTGGCAACACCTAAACATATTCACAAAAATCCCCCGCGAAGCGGCATAGGTTTTTTTGGTTCTTTTTTGCAAAAAAAGAACAAGAAAGGAGATTCCCCATGGCATGGTTGATTGTATTACTTAGCGTGGTTGCGTTCTTACTTATTGTGTGGTTGGCGGCGGGGCGCGTGGCGTTTCAGATGTCGCTGACGAGACCGAAGCCCAGCAAGCCGTCGCTGAACAAAAAAGATAACCCCGAAGCACAGCGGCAAGCAGAGCTATATTCCGAGGTGGGCGACGTGGGGCGCGCATGGTTTGCGGCGCAAAACCCGCAAGAGGTTGAAATTTTCTCGCGCGATGGACTGACGCTGCGCGGGCATTATCTGCCTGCTGTGGGCGAAAGCCGCAAGTTGGTGGTGTTTTCGCATGGCTACACCGCAGATGGCCAGCGTGAATTCGCGGCGTTCTTTCGCTGGTATCACGAGCAGGGCTTTCACTTCGTTGCACCTGACCAACGCTGCCATGGCCGCAGCGAAGGCAAGTATATCGGCTTTTCCGGTCTGGAGTGGATGGATATTGCAGACTGGGCGGACGAGTTTGCCCAACGCTTGGGTGACGACGCCCAAGTGGTGGTGCATGGCATGAGCATGGGAGCGGCCACAGTGATGAACCTCAACGCGAACAAGCCTGCGGCCTATATCAAATGTGTGGTGGCGGATTGCGGGTTTAGCAACGGCTTTGACATGATGTGGCTGGCTGCGCAACAAAAAATGGGTATGCCGAAAATCGCTAAACCGGTGATGTGGTCATGCGGGCTGTGGTATAAGCTTTACACAGGCAAGTCGCTCAAACGCGATGCTGACCCACTGGGCAAGGCAGCAAAATTTGCGCGGCCTACGTTGTTTGTGTGCGGTGTGGATGATCCTTTTGTGCCGTGCTATATGACTGAACAATGCCACGAAGCGGCTGGGTGTGAGAAAGAGCTTTTCTTGGTGCCGGGTGCGCACCATGTGATGTCATACTACTTAGACAGAGCAGGCTATGAAGCGAAGATGGCTGCATGGTTTGCGCAATGGGTGAAGGATGAGGTTGCGGCGTAAAAAAGTGTGTTTTGCTGTGTCTCAAAGAGTGTGAAAACCATTCCAATATGCGCGGGTAAGACCTGTCAGGAGCAAACATGGAAAACACAAATCAACTGAACAAAGAAGCATGGGATGCATACCAAGATGAATATTTTAAATTTCACCTGATGGCAAGGCCTGACTATTTTGCGTTTTTCTCAAACGGCGGCGTGGACTGGCAAGGCGAGGAGCATATGCTTGACATGATTGGCAATGTGAAGGGTTTAAAACTGCTTGATACTTGCTGCGCTTGCGATGCGATACAGGCGTTGTCATGGCACAATTCGGGTGCGATTGTCACTGCTTGTGATATAACGCCCAAAGCAATCGAAATAGCAAGCGCGAACGCTGCAAAAATGAATGTTAACATTGAATTTATCGTGGAAGATATGCAAACGCTTACGTCAGTCGGCGATAACCAATTTGACATTGTGTTTGCTACGTACCCGGTTTGGATTCAAGACTTGAATGAAGCCTGCCGAAACTGGCACAGGGTATTGAAACCGGGCGGGAAACTGCTGCTGAACATGGATCACCCAGTCTTAGCGTGCATTGAAGCGGATGAGAATGGACTGATTGTATCGAAAGACTACAATCATCCAAAAGCGGAAAGAGAAGAAACGTTTGACGGCACTGGAATTTCAGAGCGTTTTGGTGGTTGGTCGGTAGATTTAGCGTGTGTATGCAACAGATATCGAATATCCGACATATTAAACGCCATTTGCGGTGCAGGATTTATCATTCACAACACGCATGAATCCAATACCCTTTGCGCGACGGAAGATGTTGCAGAAGAAGTGCGCAATAATATCTATTTGAGCAAACTGCCAAGTGGGTTTACGGTTTTAGCTTATAAATGATGCCTTGGTGGCAAGGCGCAATCAATTCCATGCGGTGGATTTCCGCAAATAATAGGAGTACATATGAACAGCCGCGCTGACTGGCTAAATGCCATGCTAACCATCGCCAACCCGGTGCTGCATGCGCTGCACAATCGGCAGCTGCGGCAAACCATGCCCTTGCAGCAACCCAGCGAAACCGCTTATCTTGAAGCACTGGGGCGCACTTTAGCAGGCATGGCGCCTTGGCTGGAGCACGCCAGCGAAAATCAAGCCGAAGAGCAACTGCGTCAGCAATATTGCACATTGGCACGCAGCGCCATTGCAGCAGGCGCAGACCCAAGCTCGCCAGATTTCATGTGCTTCACCGCGCAGCAATCTATTGTGGATGCAGCGTTTTTGGCACACGCGATTGTGCGCGCACCAAAAGAATTATTCTTCGCGCTGTCGCAGCGGGAAAAAGAAAATCTCATTGCTGCACTCAAAGCAACCCGCGTGGGACGAGCACCCTACTTCAACAATTGGCTGCTATTTTCGGCGATGATTGAAACTGCACTGTTTGTGATGGGCGAAGCAGACTGGGATATGATGCGTGTGGATTACGCCCTGCGGCAACACGAGCAATGGTACGTCGGTGACGGCGCATATGCCGACGGGCCTGCGTTTCACTGGGATTATTACAACTCCTTCGTCATTCACCCCATGCTGCTGGATATTGTACGCACGGCTGAGCAGCAAAGCCCACACTGGCAAGGCTTTTCTGGGCCTATTCTGGCGCGGGTGCAGCGTTACGCCGTCGTGCTTGAGCGCATGATTTCACCCGAAGGTACATACCCGCCCATTGGCCGCTCGTTGTGCTATCGCTTTGGTGCGTTTCAGGCTCTTGCCCAGCTAGCGTGGCAAGAGCAATTGCCGCCGGAACTATCGTCCGAGCAAGTGCGCTGTGCACTCAGTGCTGTGCTGCGGCGGTTTATGGCGAACGATGACGCGATGTTCGATGCCGATGGCTGGCTTAAGCTCGGCATGGTTGGCACACAGCTTAACCTGTGTGAAAATTATATCACCACTGGCAGTCTTTATTTGTGCACCGCGGTGTTTTTGCCATTGGGCTTGCCCGAAACTCACCGCTTTTGGGCAGGCGAAGATCAGGCATGGACAGCGAAGAAAATCTGGGCCGGTGAAGACCTACCAGCAGATCGGGCGTTGTATGATTAAAGCGAATTTATGGCGAAATAATTTTCGAAAAACGCTTGCAATTGTTCGCGAAACATAGTATAATATAGTCGGTGTCGCGCATGCGGCGGTTGTTTCCTCGTCTCCGAAAGGAGGTGAGCGGTTGGAAGATTGGGAGTTGTTGATTTACTTACTGGTATTTCTAGTGGTTGCAACACGTTTTCTTGAATCAAAAGACCATAGCAATAAGAAGTAACCGCCCCTGAGCCAGCTAAGCTTGGGCGGTTGCTTCTCGTTATTCCATTAGAGCGAGGGTTAGAGCAGTTGCCGACTGTTGTGCGACACCATCCCTCGTTTGTTTAGTATAACACGATTTCGCTTGTGTGTCAAGCATTTTTTTATTTGAGGAGAACACGATGAACTTATTCGAACAACTGCAAGCACGCAATCTGCTTGCCCAATGCACCGCACCCGAAAAAATGCAAGAACTGCTCAATGGCAGCAGCGTGAAATTTTATGTTGGCTTTGATCCCACGGCGGATAGCCTGCATGTGGGGCACTTGGTGGCCGTGATGTTCATGGCGCACCTGCAACGCGCGGGACATTATCCTGTTGCGCTGTTTGGCGGCGGCACCGCACTGGTGGGCGACCCCAGCGGCAAAACCGACATGCGCAAAATGCTCACACCGCAAGAACTTGCGCACAACATCGCTTGTTTTCGTGAGCAAGTGGGGCGTATTTTAGACTTCGCACCCGAAAAAGGCATGGTGGTCAACAACGGAGATTGGCTGTGCGGGCTCAACTACATTGAATTTTTGCGCGAAATTGGCGTGCATTTTTCCGTCAATCGCATGCTGGCTGCCGAATGCTACAAAGCAAGACTGGAGACCGGCCTGAGCTTCTTTGAGCTGAACTATATGATTATGCAGGCATATGATTTCCTGCATCTGCGGCGCACACACGGTGTGGTGCTGCAAATGGGCGGCGACGACCAATGGAGCAACGTGATCGCCGGCGTGGAGCTGAATCGCCGCGTTGACCAAGCCGAGACCTATGCCATGACGTGGAATTTGCTGCTGACCAGCGAAGGCAAGAAGATGGGCAAAACCGAAAAAGGCGCTGTTTGGCTTGATCCTGCGCGCACCAGTCCCTATGAGTTTTATCAATATTTTAGAAACACCGCTGACGCTGACGTGGTGACCTGTATGAAGATGCTGACTTTCGTGCCGCTTGAGGAAATTGCAGATTACGCCAAGCTTGAGGGCAGCGCGGTGAACGCCGCAAAAGAGCGTCTTGCTTGGGAAATGACGGCACTCATCCATGGGCATGAGGAAGCCGACAAAGCGCAGGCGGCGGCGAAATCGCTGTTCGGCGGCACAGGTGCAGGCGGCAGCACGCCCACCACACAGATTGATGCCGACATCAACATCATTGATGCGCTGACGCTGACGGGCTTGGCGAAAAGCAAAAGTGAAGCACGGCGGCTGATTGAACAAGGCGGCGTGCTGGTGGATGATACTAAAGTGACCGATTTTGCCTATACTATCGAAAAAGCCAGCCTGCCGGTGATGATTAAAAAGGGCAAAAAGGGCTATCATCAATTGACAGTTGACAGTTGACAATGGACAATTATGTGCATTTATACTACACCATGGCGCAGCCGCGAGATGCGCGTGCTTTCGCGTGCCGTGTGTTGGGCTGTTGCGAGCAAGACATTCACGTTGCGCCCAACGGCAAGCCTTATTTACCCGATGGGCCGCATTTTAGTATTAGCCATTCGGGCGGCATGGTGTTGCTGGCGGTTAGCGACTCCCCTGTTGGCTGCGACGTTGAACCCGCTAATCGCACCGTGAAGAACGAAGCTGCCATTCGCCGCAAACTTTTTCCGGACGAAGATAATGTGCCTTTTTTGCAGCTATGGACAGCCTACGAAGCGCGACTTAAGAGCGGCTTGGGCGATGCGGCAGAGATTTATTTCCCCGACATTCATGAGAATTTTATTTGCGCTGTGGCGGCCCCCTGCGGGGAGCAAGTCGCTTCGCTGTGTTCTATCAGAAACCCATAAAAATACAGGAGATTCTATGCACAAACATCGCACTTGGGTTAAAATTTCGCTCGATAATATCGCACATAACATAGCTGCGATGCGCGCAAAAATGCAGCCCGATACAAAACTTTTGCTGTCGCTGAAGGCCAACGCTTATGGCCACGGCGCGGTGGAGCTTGCACGGTTTTTGCAGGGCAAATGTGATTATTTTGGCCTTGCCTGCGTGGATGAGGCACTCGAACTGCGGCATGCGGACATTACCACGCCCCTGCTGCTGCTAGGCTATACCGCACCTGAGCAATACGCCGAAGCGATTGAACATGATATCGCACTGACGATTTACACCCTTGAGCAAGCACAGCAGCTCTCACGCGTTGCTGCAGCACAAGAAAAAACCGCAACGATACACCTCGCAGTTGACACCGGCATGAGCCGCTTGGGTTTTGCAGACAACGAGAAATCGCTTGGTGAAATTGCACAAATCGCCGCGCTGCCCAACTTGCACATCGAGGGAATCTTTACGCATTTCGCTTGTGCCGACGATGCCGACAAAACCAGTGCCCTCGCACAATTCACCCGATTTGATGCATTCGTTAATTACGCATTACGCATTACGCATTACGCATTCACTCATGCGTGCAACTCCGCTGCACTCATTGACTTTGATCGCCACTATGACATGATTCGTATGGGCATTGCGCTGTATGGGCTTTATCCCAGTGATGAAGTGGATCAATCTGCTTTGCCCCTGCTGCCTGCCATGACATGGAAAGTTCGCGTGTCTCACGTGAAAACCGTGCCAGCGGGCACCGGCATCAGCTATGGCCACACGTTTGTGACTGTGCGTGAAACCCGCGTGGCCACCTTGCCCGTGGGCTATGCAGATGGCTATCCTCGCGCGCTGAGCAACACTGGGCATGTGATCATCAACGGGCAGCCTGCGCCCATTTTGGGTCGTGTGTGCATGGATCAATGCATGGTGGATGTCACGGATATTCCCGGTGTGGCGGCGGGCGACGAAGTTGTGCTGGTGGGCGATAGCATCAGTATGGAGCAACTGGCGGACTGGTGCGGCACGATAAACTACGAAGCTTGTTGCCGCGTGAGTGCCCGTGTGCAGCGTGTTTATACCTTTAATGGGGAACTGCACCATATCTAGTGCCAACCTGTCGCATATGCGAAAAAAATAAACTATATTTTGTGTCTTTTGCCTATTGACAGCAAGGCACACATTTGCTATAATACATAAGCACTAAGATACTGTGGAGGTTGTGGGAGCGTGAAAGTCATCAAGCGGGACGGCACATCTGTGCCATTTAATCGAAGCAAAATTATGTTGGCCATGCAGAAGGCAAACACCGCCGTGGAACCCGAGCATCAGGCCACCGACGAGCAAATTGAAGACATTGTGCGCGGCATTGAGCGGCGCACGCGCGAGCGTATTCTGGTGGAAGATATCCAGGATATTGTGGAGCAAGCGCTGATGGAGCTGGGCAAATTTGCCCTGGCGAAAGCCTACATCATCTATCGCTATACCCGTGCTCTCGTTCGTCAAGCAAACACGACGGACGAGTCTATTCTGTCGCTCATTCGCCAGCAAAACCGCGACGTGATGGACGAGAACTCCAACAAAAATGCTGCCACGGCGGCCACGCAGCGCGATTTAATCGCAGGCGAGGTGAGCCGTGATATCACCCGTCGCCTGCTGCTGCCCGACCACATCTCCCAAGCGCACGACGAAGGTGCCATTCATTTTCACGACACCGATTATTTCCTGCAGCCCATCTTCAATTGCTGCCTCATCAACATTGGCGATATGCTCGACAACGGCACCGTGATGAACGGCAAGCTCATCGAAAGCCCGCGCAGTTTTCAAGTGGCTTGCACGGTGATGACGCAAATCATCGCAAGCGTGGCCAGCAATCAATATGGCGGGCAAAGCGTGGACGTGACCCACTTGGGCAAGTTTTTGCGCCGCAGCCGCGAGAAAATCAACCGCCAAGTGCAAGAAGATTGCGGGCACAGCATTTCGCCGCAAGCGCAAGCCACGCTGGTGAACACCCTGCTGAATAACGAGCTGAAAAGCGGTGTGCAAACCATTCAATATCAAATCAACACGCTGATGACGACCAACGGGCAAAGCCCCTTCGTCACGCTGTTCATGCACCTGAAAGAAGACGATGAGTATGTGGAAGAAAACGCGCTGATCGTCGAAGAAATTCTTAAGCAGCGCATCCAAGGCATCAAAAATGAGAAGGGCGTGTATGTCACCCCAGCCTTCCCCAAGCTCATTTATGTGCTGGAGGACCACAACAGCTTGCAAGGCGGCAAGTATGATTATCTGACGAAATTAGCGGTGCAATGCAGCGCAAAACGCCTGTATCCCGACTACATATCCGCGAAAAAAATGCGCGAGAACTACGAAGGCAATGTCTACAGCTGCATGGGTTGCCGCAGCTTCCTCAACCCCTGGAAAGACGAGCACGGCAACTATAAATTCGAGGGTCGCTTCAACCAAGGCGTGGTGAGCCTGAACCTGCCGCAAATCGGTCTGCTTTGCCAAGGCGACGACAACGCCTTTTGGCAGCTGCTTGATGAACGACTCGAGCTTTGCTTTGAGGCTCTGATGGAACGCCACAAAGCGCTCAAAGGCACAAAAAGCGATGTGTCACCCGTGCACTGGCAATATGGCGCGATCGCAAGGCTAGAAAAAGGCGAGCTGATCGACGACTATTTGCTCAACGGCTACAGCACCATCAGTTTGGGCTACATCGGACTGTATGAAGTAACAAAACTCATGCGCAGTGTCAGTCACACCGACCCTGCGGGCCTTGATTTCGCCCTGCAAGTGATGAACCGCCTGCGCGCTGCCGCCGACAAATGGAAGCAGCAAACCTCCATTGGCTTTGGGCTTTACGGCACCCCCGCCGAAAGCCTGTGCTATCGCTTTGCCCGCATTGATGCCGAAAAATTCGGCAACATCGCTGATATCACCGACAAAGGCTACTACACCAACTCCTACCACGTGGATGTGCGCGAGCCGATTGATGCTTTCGCGAAGTTCAACTTCGAGTCACAGTTCCAGACCATCAGCAGCTCGGGTGCGATTAGTTACGTGGAAATTCCCAATATGCGGCATAATCTCGAAGCTCTTGAAGACATTGTGCGCTTCATTTATGATAACATCCAGTATGCCGAGTTCAACACCAAAAGCGACTACTGTCATGCCTGCGGCTTTGATGGCGAAATCACCGTTGACGACGACTTCGCTTGGCAATGCCCCAGCTGCGGCAACAAAGATCGCCAGCAAATGAACGTTACCCGCCGCACCTGCGGCTACCTTGGCGAGAACTTCTGGAATGTGGGCAAAACCAAAGAGATTAAAGACCGGGTGTTGCATCTCTAAAACGTGTTTGATTGATATCATCGCCGTATGTAGGGGCGGCAACCTGCCGCCCGTGACTCTTTCGCTTGTTAAAAATTTTCGGGCGGCTACTAGCCGCCCCTACACGAGAACCTGTTCTCAAGATAACCAACTATAAAAACCTCACCGCGAAGCGGCTAAAGTTTTTTGCGCTACTTTTTTTCAAAAAAGTAGCAAAAGGGGTATCATGCAAAATCTCATTAAAACTATCACACCTGCCTTGAAAAACGGCGGGTGGATTGCCATTGCGGCAGCGGCATTGTTTGGCGCAACCTGTGCGGTGATGTTGCACAGTCCACATGATTTTCTAAACCTGCACATGGTGCAAGAGCTGAGTTGGCTGTTTTTTGCTGCTGTGGTATTGGCTGTTGCTGCGGCCATGCTTTTTCTGGGTGTGGTGCAACAACATCAGCGCGGCATGGCGATGGTTGTGGGCGCAGTGGTGGCGTTTTTTAGCGTGCTGGCGGCGAGCAACGCGCCCAGCAACATCTTTCTTGCGCTGGGATTGTGTCTACCAGTGTTCATCACGCTGCTGTGGACACTCAACCCCGAGCGCAATCCATTTTTGCGCCCACACAACATGCCCATGTGGACAACCCATCTGGTGGCGGTGCTCTTGTTCGTCGTCTTCACGGCCATCATGGCTTATTATAGCATCCTGCGGCTGCGTGTGTTCAATGCCACCACCTTCGATCTTGGCATTTTTGCGCAGATGTTTGAGTTCGCACGCACCACCGGTCGCATGCTCACCACCGTGGAACGCAACCAGCTGCTGAGCCACTTTGCGGTGCATGTGTCGCCCATATACTACCTTGTGCTGCCGTTTTATATGCTGGTGCCACGCATCGAAACGCTGCTGGTGATTCAAGCGGCGGCGGTGGGCGCAGGCGTGTTTGCCATCCGCGGCATTGCGCAGCACCTGTTTGGCAAATCGCCACGGCTGATTATATTATCCTGCCTGCTGTTTATTTTTAACCCCGCGTTTTCTAGTGGGCTTTTGTTCGATTTCCATGAAAATAAGTTTCTCACCGTGTTGGTGCTGTGGGCGATATACTTCATGCTCAAGCAAAAGGCGCTGCCCATGCTGCTGTTCACCTTGCTAGTGCTGATGGTGAAGGAAGACGCCGCTATTTACGCAGGTGTGCTGGGGCTGTGGCTGCTGCTGGGGCACAAGTGGGCAACCGAAAAAGAACGTAAGCGCGTGATTTCTGCCATTGGCATCATTGGCGCGAGCGTGGCTTGGTTCCTCATCGCGCGTGCGATTATCGAATCGCTGGGCGGCACGATGATGGTCAGCCGCCTGGATAATTACTTCCTGCCCGGTAGCAATTATCCCGGCTTTGTGGATGTGATGATGGTCATCCTCAGCAACATGGGCTATGTGATTTCACAGGTCTTCACGGCTGAGAAATTCCCGTTTATGCTGTGGCTGCTGCTGCCCTTGGGCTTCGCGCCCATCTTGCGCAAAAAAGGCGCCGATTGGGTACTGCTCATCCCGCTGCTGGTCATCAACTTCCTGTCTAATTACGGCTATCAATTCCGCATTGGTTTTCAATATCATTACGCCACATTTGCCATGGCCATGGTGCTGGGTTTGCTTGCGTTGCGCGGCATGAAACGCGTTACCCGCCAGCGTGTGCTCACGTTTGCAGTCATCGCCAGCATGATCACTACCCTGCCCTTGTTGCTGCCGCGTTTCCAGCATCTTGAGCGCACCATGCAAATCAATGAGCACCGCATCGCCGCCGTTAACGACGTGCTGCGCAACCTGCCCGACGGCAGCGTAACAGCCACGACTTTCCTTGCTGTGCATCTATATCGCCGCGAGCATTTGTATATGTTCCCCCACTGGCACCTGGAAGCCGGAGAGGAACAAGCTGTGACCGAATGGCTGCTTGCTCAGCCGCGTGAAGTGGAAAATAATCAGCACGGCATTCGCTACTTCATCGAGGAGCATTACGATTTCGTGCAGGAAGTTGCGTTTGTGATGGTCTTTCGCGCCCGCCTAGCGGCGGAGCAGTCGCTTCGCGGCAATCCCCACGATGATGAGTAGAAAACAACCCGCCTATCCCTCTGTTTGTGAAATTTTTCTTAATTTTTCTCAAACCCCTTGATTTTGCCAAAAAAGCATGCTATAATAGAATTAGCACTCATGCAAAACGAGTGCTAATTTTCTGCTTAATTTTACAATATAGGAGGAACAGCAATGAACATTAAACCCTTGAGCGACCGCGTGGTGTTGCAAGCCGTGGCCGCCGAAGAAACCACCCGCAGCGGCATTATTTTGGCGGGCAATGCGCAGGAAAAATCACAAATGGCCGAGGTTGTGGCCGTGGGCCCCGGCACTGACGACAACCCCATGACCGTGAAGGTTGGCGACCGTGTAATCTTTAAGCAATACGCCGGCACAAACGTGACCTTGGACAAAGAAGAATATACCGTACTTAGTGTGGGCGATATTTTGGCAACTGTAGAATAATGCTTAATTCTTAATGCTAAATGCTGAATTAGTTACTACTCGCATAAAAATCCACCGCGAAGCGACTAAAGTTTTTTGGTTTTTTCATGCAACCCCCACCTGCACGTCTGCGACGCGCTTTCCTCCCCCGGAGGGGGAGGCCTTGGCAACACCTACACATTCCTATAAAAATCCCCCGCGAAGCGACTAAAGTTTTTTGCGCTACTTTTTTTCAAAAAAGTAGCATATACGAAAGGAGATTACACACATGGCTAAACAAATTATTTACGGCGAAGAGGCACGCCGCGCCCTGCAAGCGGGCATTGATAAACTGGCGAGCACCGTTATCATCACGCTGGGACCCAAGGGTCGCAACGTGGTGTTGGACAAAAAATATGGCGCACCGCTGATCACCAACGACGGCGTGACCATCGCCAAAGACATTGAACTGGAAGATGCCTTTGAGAACATGGGCGCACAGCTGGTGAAAGAAGTGGCCACCAAAACCAACGACATCGCAGGTGATGGCACCACAACTGCCACCCTGCTGGCACAAGCCCTTGTGCGTGAAGGCATGAAAAACGTGGCCGCAGGCGCAAACCCCATGGCCGTGAAATATGGCATTCAAAAAGCGGTTGAAGCCGCCGTGGATGCCCTGAAAGCCCACAGCAACATTGTGAATTCCCCAGCAGACATCGCACGCATTGCCACCGTGTCGTCGGGCGATGCGACCATTGGCCAAATCGTGGGCGAAGCCATGGAGAAAGTGACCAAAGATGGCGTGATTACCGTGGAGGAAAGCAAAACTGCTGACACCACCTGCGACGTGGTGGAAGGCATGCAGTTTGACCGTGGCTACATCAGCCCTTATATGGTCACCGATGCTGAAAAAATGGAAGCCGTTATCGACAACGAAGAGGCCTTCATTCTCATCACCGACAAAAAAATCGGCAGCTTTGCGGACATTCTGCCGCTAGTGGAACAAGTGCTGCAAATGCAGAAAAAACTTGTCGTCATCGCTGAAGACATCGAAGGCGAAGCCCTGCAATCCATCTTGGTTAACCGCCTGCGCGGCATTTTCGTGTGCGTTGGCGTGAAGGCCCCCGGCTTTGGCGATCGCCGCAAAGAAATGCTGCAAGACATCGCTACCCTCACCGGCGGGCAAGTGGTTACCAGCGACCTTGGCTTGGAGCTGAAAGATGCCACCTTGGCAGACCTCGGCCGCGCCAAAACTGTGCGTGTGACCAAAGAAACCACCACCATTGTGGGCGGTGCCGGTAATAAAGTCGATATCGATGCCCGTGTGAGCCAAATTCGCGCAGCCATTGAGGTGAGCACCAGCGATTTTGATCGCGAAAAACTGCAAGAACGCTTGGCGAAACTCGCCGGCGGCGTGGCAGTGGTCAAGGTTGGTGCTGCCACCGAAACCGAGATGAAAGAGAAAAAACTGCGCATCGAAGACGCCCTTGCAGCCACCAAAGCAGCCGTTGAAGAAGGCTACGTGGCAGGCGGCGGCGTGGCGCTGCTGAACTGCGTGCCTGCCGTGCAAGCACTGTTGAATGGTATCACAGACACCGACCACAAAACCGGCGTGAACATCGTGCTGAAAGGTCTGGAAGCTCCCCTGCGCCAAATTGCGCAAAACGCAGGCGTGGAAGGCAGCGTGGTGGTCAACGCTATCATGGCAAAAGGCGGCCTGAATTACGGCTATGATTTCGCCACGGATAGCTACGGCGACATCCTGCAAGCGGGCATTCTCGACCCAACCAAAGTTACCCGCAGCGCACTGACGAACGCAGCTTCGGTTGCTGCCATGGTGCTCACCACGGAATCTCTAGTGGCCGACAAACCCGATCCCGCAGCCGACGCAGCAGCAAGTGCAGCTGCCATGGCTGGTGCTGGCGGCATGGGCGGCATGTATTAAGCACCTGCGGTGCGCTCCGTCGCTTCGCTATGGTCTATTAAAAAACACGATAAAGAGGCAGGGCGTTAACCCGTGCCTCTTTATTATTATTTTGACAAACCACAGCGAAGCGACTTGCTCCCCGCAGGGGCGACCGTTCCCCTCTAACGGTCGCTCTCTTTTACTTCATGCTAATAATTCAACTAGCCAATCTAAAAACACCTGGTCAACATGTTCATCTTCCGTATGATCTGCCAGCACGCCGATCACGTAGGCCTTGTGCTGGTTGTTTGCATGGTTGTGCGCCAATTCTAGCAATGTGTTCAGTTTTGCGGAGTTAGTCATGCTGCACTCCTTTGAAGGGTTATTCGGCTATAGGTGAGGGGGCGGCCTATCTCCTCTTTGTTGCTGTCTTTGTGACATTATATCACGTTTTTAGCATTCTGTCAACCTATTTTTCGAAAATATTTTTGCAAACCACCTGTGGGGAGC
This sequence comes from Oscillospiraceae bacterium, assembly GCA_009785335.1. Taxonomy (GTDB): domain Bacteria; phylum Bacillota; class Clostridia; order Oscillospirales; family Acutalibacteraceae; genus WRMQ01. The sequence goes on along the minus strand of WQWM01000010.1, from coordinate 52,970 downwards.
AATCGTTTCGCGGCAACACTTGCAAATGAATAAAACCCCCAGTCGATTTTTCTCACAGGCTGGAGGTTTGCTATTTTATTCATCACCCACCGCGAAGCGGCTAAAGTTTTTTGTGTTACTTTTTAAGCCCCCCACCTGCACGTCTACGACGCGCTTTCCTCCCCCCAAGGGGGAGGCCTTGGCAACACCTACACAGTACATAAAAATCCACCGCGAAGCGGCTAAAGTTTTTTTGGTTCTTTTTTTTCAAAAAAAGAACAATTATGCAGTGCTATGCCGCGTAAACATCATACTCCGCCCAAATATCCTCCAGCTCGTGCAGCGTTTGCACCACGTCATCGCCTTGGCTGCGTGCGCTAGCGGCCAGCAGCGCGTTGATCAAGCTCAGCGGTGCAACGAGGGAATCGACGAACGAGGCTGCGTCGCACGCGGCCAGCAACACATGCTGGCTCACCTGTGCGATGGGTGAATGCGACGCATCGGTGATGGCTACGGTGGTGGCGCCACGGTCGCGCGCAAAGCGCAGGGCACTGAGCGTGTGCCCAGAATAACGCGGAAAACTGATGGCAATGCACATGTCTTGCTCGCCGATGCGCATCATTTGCTCATAGGTTAGGGCGTCCACATGCACCACACCTGGGTGCAAAATATTCAGATAAAGTGCCAAAAAGCTCGCAAGCGTGGCCGACGAGCGCGTGCCTTGGATGTAAATGCAGCGCGCTTGCGCAATGGCCTGCACCACCGCCGCAAAGGCCTCGCGGTCGGTTTGCTCAAGCGTGCGGCGAATGAGCTCGGCATCGGCGGCCATGGTGCGGTCGAGTATCTTGTCTTCGCGGCTGCCCAGCTTCACATCGGCAGCCTGCAACCGCTGCACGCTGGTGAGGCTGCTGCGAATCATGTCTTGCAGATATTTTTGCAGCTGCGGATAGCCGCCATAGCCTGTAACCGCCGCAAAGCGTACCACTGTGGACTCACTGACCCCTACCGTTGCACCAATGGCCGCCGCGGTCATAAACGCAGCTTTGTCTACATGTTGCATGATGAAATCAGCCACTTTGCGGTGGCTTTTGGACAGCCCAGGATAATGCTGCTGAATTTGTTGAAAAATCATGCCCGCAAGCTCACACCCATCTTATCAAGTGCCTTTACGCAGCGCTTTACTGCCGCGTCGGCCTGTTCGTCGGTCAGTGTACCTTCCGCACTGCGCAGCCGCAGGCTGAAGGCCACGCTTTTTTTGCCGGCCTGCACTTGCTCGCCGGTGTAAACATCAAACAGCGCAACTTCTTCCAGCAGTTTGCCGGCGGCTTGTTCAATCTCGCGCTGCAAGCTAAGCACCGGCAGGTCGATGTCGCACACTAAGGCCAAATCACGCGTGATGGCCGGGTAGCGCGGCAGCGGCTTGTAGATGACTTTGCGGTTTGCATGGGCAAACAACACATTGAAGTTCATCGTGCAGGTGTAAGCACGCATGCCCAGTTCGTAGTTCTCCTGCACCTGCGGGCTAACCTCGCCAAACCAGCAGAACTCTTCGCCGTCAATGGCCAATGCAGCTGCACGGCCGGGATGCAGCGCATAAGGCTCTGCAATGGCCAAAATGTCATAGCCAGCCACGCCGCAACGCGCAAGCAATTGCTCAATCGCGCCCTTGAGCGTGAAGAAATCCACACCTGCGCCATACATGCCGAGGGTGACTACCATGCGCTCTTCAGGCAGTTCTTCTGGTTCGTGCGCTCCCCCCTGCCCTTGCAGGGCATCCCCCCTCGAGGAGGGTGGCAAGTATATCGTCGCCAGTTCATATAACGCTGCACTGGCATTTCTATTATTATAATTGCGCGACAGCACATCTAGCATGCTCGGCAGCGGAATGGTGCGCATCACGCTGGTGTCTTCGCCCAACGGGTTGCTAATTACTATGCTGTTGCGCAGGAACGAATCCGCGGGCAGGTCAAGTTTATCATAACCTTTGGGACTGATGAATGACCAGGTTGTGATTTCGCTGAAGCCCTGCGCGCGCAGTACGTCACCCACGAAGCTTTGCAGTTGTTGACGCGGGGTAAGGCGAGCGTTGGCCAGGCCGCGCATCGGCACAGGCGGAATGTTATCATAGCCAAACAACCGTGCCACTTCCTCTGCCAAATCTTCGCGCGCCACGAGGTCATTGCGCCAAGTGGGCACAGTCACTTCATTGCCTTTCACCACACAGCCAAGGTTTTGCAGCATAGCCGTTTGTGTTGCCACAGGGCAATCAATGCCCAAAAATTCGCTAATCCACGCAGGATCAAACTTGATGCTGCGTGCTGACTTTGGCGTGGGGAATACATCCACGACGCCGCCCACGATGTCGCCTGCGTCTAGTTCCTTCACCAGCTCAAGTGCGCGTGCAATCACCTGCACACAGCCGCTGGGGTCAAGCTCTTTTTCAAAGCGAGCACTGGATTCCGTGCGCAGCCCCAATGTTTTTGCCGTCGCACGCACCTGCATGCCGTTAAAGCACGCCGACTCAAACACCACCGTTTTGGTGTCATCCATCACGCCGCTGAACTCGCCGCCCATCACGCCCGCGACTGCCACGGGTTTTTGCGCGTCGGCAATCACCAGCATGTTTGCGCTAAGTTCGCGTTCCACGCCGTCAAGGGTAGTAATCTTCTCCCCTGCCCCTGCACAGCGCACAATCACCTGTCCGCCTTGCAGATAGCGCATATCAAAAGCATGCATGGGTTGCCCAAATTCCAGCATCACATAGTTGGTGATATCCACAATGTTGTTGATGGGGCGCACGCCGCTGGCACGCAAACGCTCGCGCAGCCAACGCGGACTGGGTGCCACACGCACATTTTGCACCACCGCACCAGCATAGCGATAGCACAAACTCGGCTCATCAATTTGCACCTTAAGATGCTCGTTCACGTCACCCGTGCCACTGGGTAACACAGGCTGTGGCGCAGCAAAGGGCACAGCAAACGTAGCCGCCGCCTCACGCGCAAGACCAACCACGCTTAAGCAATCGGGTCTATTCGGTGTAATTTCAAACTCGGTGACGATGTCGTCTAAACCCAGCGCAGCTTGAATGGCCAGCCCGGGTTCGCGCGTGCAGTCATCGCCCAGCAGAAAAATGCCGTCATCCGCAGCATAGGGAAAATCGTGTTGGCTCAACCCAAGCTCGTCGATGCCGCACAGCATGCCTTGGCTGGCCACGCCGCGCATCTTGGTTTTTTTGATTTGCACGCCGCCCGCAATCACAGAATTATCTTTTGCCACGGGCACGTAGCACCCAACCGTCACATTTTGCGCAGCCGTGACGATTTGTACTTGCTCGCTGCCTACGTCAATTTGAACCACCCACAGGCGGTCGCTGTCAGCGTGGCGTTCAATTGCTGTCACCAAACCAACCACAATATTTTGCAGCTGGTTGCCCTCTTGCTCAAAAGCTTCGACTTTCGAGCCGCTCAAGGTCATCGCATCCGCGAATTGTTTATCTGAGCAATCTAGTTGAATGTAATCGCCCAGCCATTTTTTTGATAGTTTCATAAAATCTCCCCGCGCGAAGCGCGACTAAAGTTTTTTGGTTCTTTTTTTCAAAAAAGAACAGAAAAATCTCACCTAAAACTGGCTCAAAAAGCGCAGGTCGTTTTCAAACAGCAGGCGAATGTCGTCGATCTGAAAGCGTGCCATGGTGATGCGGTCGAGACCGGCACCAAAGGCAAAGCCGCTGTATTTTTCGGGGTCAATGCCACCGCGCCGCAACACCTCGGGATGCACCATGCCGGCACCCAGTAGTTCAATCCAGCCTTCGCCTTTGCACAACCCACAGCCGCTGCCGCCGCAACGGAAGCAACTCACGTCCACCTCGCAGCTGGGCTCAGTGAACGGAAAATGGTGCGGACGAAAACGCGTTTGCGTGTTCTCGCCAAACAGACCCTTGGCCATCAAATCCAAGGTGTGTTTGAGGTGCGCCATCGTCACGCCTTCGTCAACCACCAAGCCTTCCAGCTGGTGAAACACCGGCGAGTGCGTGGCATCCAGGCTGTCTTGGCGATACACTCGCCCGGGCGCAATGATACGAATCGGCGGCGTGTTTTCTTCCATATAACGCACTTGCACAGGCGATGTTTGCGTGCGCAGCAGCATACGTTCGGTGATGTAAAACGTGTCGTGTGTGTCACGCGAGGGATGCCCGGGCGGCAGGTTGAGTGCCTCAAAGTTGTAGTAATCCCACTCCACTTCAGGCCCTGTGGCAACGCTGAATCCCATGCCCAAAAACACCGCTTTGGCTTCGTCAATCACGATGCTCAGCGGATGCTTGTGCCCTACGGTTCGCTGTGTGCCCGGCATAGTAATGTCGATTTTCTCGCCAGCCAGCCGTGCTTGCAATTCAGCTTGTTTCAGTGCCGCGCCGCGCTGCTCCAGTGTGCTTTCCAGCTCAGCGCGCACTTCGTTGGCCAGTTGGCCCATCACGGGGCGTTCTTCGGCGCTGAGCTTGCCCATTTGCTTGAGAATAGCTGTCAGCTCACCCTTTTTGCCCAGATAATTCACGCGCACGCCTTCAAGTTCTGCCGTGCTTTCACACGCGGCGATGCGTTCTTGCGCTTGCTGTTGCAGCGCTTGCAGTTGTTCTTTCATTATGAATATCCTTTCTTGTTCTTTTTTGAAAAAAAGAACCAAAAAACTTTAGACCGCTTCGCGGGGGATTTTTTATAAGAATGTGTAGGTGTTGCCAAGGCCTCCCCTCCGGGGTCCCCGCGAATGCTTGCATTTGTGGGGTGGGTCATTGGGGGAGGAAAGCACGTCGCAGGCGTGCAGGTGGGGGTTGCAATCACGCAAAAAACTTTTAAGTCGCTTCGCTGTGTCCTATTATAGTCACTACGTGTGACTCGCGCTTCGCGGGGGTTTTTTATGAGTTGTGCAGGTGGGGGTTGCAAAACCGAAAAACTTTAGGCTCAAGTGGATAAAAAAGGCAAAATCGCATCATATAATTTCTCGCTGTGCAGCACATAACTCACGTGGTTTTCGCCCGGCAGAATCTTCAGTGTGCTACCCGGTATATTCTGCGCAATGTATTCAGTGTGCGCTTGGTCAACTACATCTTTGCTGCCTGCCAGCACAAGCGTTGGCGTGGCAATGCTATTGAGCTGCGCTGTCGTAATATTCGGCTGGGTGAGCATGAGCTTAAACTTGCGGCTGCGTGTAAAGAAATACACGGATTTCATCGCCAGCCGCCATTGCCATTTGATCATCGCCGGTGAGGTGTTCACCCCAATGGCAATCAGCTTACTAAGCATGTTGGGGTATTTCATCGCCAGCAGCAGACCAATGATGCCGCCATCGCTAAAGCCCAACAACACAGGTTTTTCGATACCTAGCCCCTGCACAAATGCGGCCACATCTTCCATCATATCAGCATAGTTAAGCACGTCCACTTTGCTGCTTTTGCCATGGTCGCGGCTGTCGATGGCATACACCGTATACTGCGGCGCAAGCTGCTTGGTCAGCACATCAAAAATGCCGCTGTTTTCGCTGTTGCCATGCAACAAGATAATCGCTGGCCCTTGCCCAGTTTTCTCGTAGTATAGCGAAACATCGCCATGTTGAAATGTCATTGTCTGCCTTTCTTTTTCTGTTCTTTTTTGAAAAAAAGAACCAAAAAACTTTAGACCGCTTCGCGCTGGTCTAATATTGCCTAATCAAATCTAGAGTTTTTTTGATTACTTTTTTTGCAAAAAAAGTAATGCCTGCGCGGCGAGCGCATTTCGTGCCCGCAGGCACTAAAATAGCCCCGTAATCACGCCATCGTCGTCGATATCCATGCGATTGGCAGCGGGCGTTTTGGGCAAGCCGGGCATGGTCATGATATCGCCTGTGTAGACCACGACAAAGCCTGCGCCTGCGCTGACGGTCACGTCACGCACGGTGATGGTGTGGCCACGCGGGCTGCCGAGCTTGGTCGGGTCATCGCTGAGCGATGCGGGCGTTTTAGCCACACACACCGGCAGGTTATCATAGCCCAGCTCAATGAGCCGCTTGAGCGATTTCTCTGCCGCAGGGGTGAACTGCACGCCATCCGCGCGATAGATTGTCGTGGCAATTTTGTGCAGCTTATCTTTGATGCTGTCTTCTAAGTCATACAGCGGCGTATAATTCGCGGGTTGTTCACAGGCGGCAACCACCATCTCAGCGAGCTCTTCGCCGCCTGCACCGCCGTGTGCGAACACCTCGCACAACGCAAGCGGCACAGGGCAGTTCGCTTGCAAAAACGCAATTTCCTCGTCCGTGTCATCTGCAAAGCGATTGAGTGCAACCACCACTGGCAAGCCGAACTTCTGCATATTCTCGATGTGCGTTTGCAGATTGGGATAGCCCGCTTGCAGGCTACCATGTCCATTATGCTTGAGCGCACGCACGGTGGCCACAATCACCACACAAGCTGGGGTGATGCCCGCCGCGCGGCATTTGATGTGCAGGAATTTCTCTGCGCCAAGGTCGCTGCCAAAACCGGCCTCGGTGATGGCATAATCACCCAGCTTCAGCGCAAGCTTCGTTGCACGAATGCTGTTGCAGCCATGTGCGATGTTCGCAAATGGCCCGCCGTGCATGAGCGCAGGCGTGTTTTCTAGCGTTTGCACTAAGTTGGGATTCAGCGCGTCTTTCAGCAATAGCGTCATCGCGCCGCACACGCCTAAATCACGGGCGTAAACCGGCTGGTTGTCGTAAGTAAACGCTACAAGCATGCGCTCCAAACGCGCACGCAGGTCGGCTCTGTCGCTGGCCAAGCATAGAATCGCCATGACTTCACTGGCCACGGTGATGTGAAAATGGTCTTCGCGCGGTACGCCGTTGATGCGCCCACCCAAGCCGATCGTGATGTTACGCAGGGCGCGGTCGTTCATGTCCAAACAACGCTTAAAGAGAATCTGCCGCGGGTCAATGCCCAGTGCATTGCCCTGTTGCAAGCTATTGTCAATCGCCGCACACAGCAAATTGTTCGCCGAGGTGATGGCATGCATGTCGCCGGTAAAATGCAGGTTGATGTCCTCCATGGGCACCACCTGCGCATAACCGCCGCCGGCCGCCCCGCCTTTGATGCCGAACACCGGCCCCAAGCTTGGCTCACGCAGAGCGATCACCGCTTTTTTGCCAATGCGCTGCATGGCTTGCCCCAGCCCCACCGTCACGGTTGTTTTGCCCTCGCCAGCGGGTGTTGGGTTAATGGCTGTGACCAGCACGAGTTTGCCATCCGGCTTTGCGGCTGTTTTGGCAAACAGTGTATGGCTAAGCTTGGCCTTGTGCCGACCATAAAGTTCGAGGTCGTCTTCGGCGAGCCCCAGTTGTGCCGCCACTTGGTTAATGGGCTGCATCTTCGCTGATTGTGCGATATCTACGTCGCTGCGCATAGTTGTCCTCCGCTATTACTTAATTTTCTACTTGACACTCGCAAGATAATATGTTAGAATGAAAGCGAGGGTTGTGCTGCGCTAGCAGACAGCTAAGTTCTCAATCCCTCGCCCGAGATAAATAAGCGAGAAATAACCGCCCAAGCTTGCAGGCTCAGGGGCGGTTACTTCTTATTTGCATGGTCTTTGGTTTCCAAAAAACGCGTTGCAACCACCAGAAAAACCAGTAAGTAAATCAACAGTTCTGTAGCCTCCAACCCCTCACCCCCTTTCGAGGGCGGGAAGCAACCGCCGCTGCGCGCAGCACAACCTCTATTATACACCTTTGCAAGAAAAATTGCAAGCCCCATTTGACAATTTTGAGCTTGCATGTTATAATGATGTAATGTTTAACATAACCGCAACAGAAAACCGCGCCCGAACGGGCGTGCTGTATACTCCGCATGGCGAGATTCAAACGCCGTGCTTCATGAACGTGGCCACCGCAGGTGCCATCAAAGGCGCGGTGAGCGCACACGACATGGCCGAACAACTGCACACACAAGTGATGCTCTGCAACACCTATCACCTGCATGTGCGCCCGGGCGACGAACTCGTGCGCAACATGGGCGGGCTGCACAACTTCACCGGTTGGCAAGGGCCCATTCTCACAGATAGCGGCGGCTTTCAGGTGTTTAGCCTGGCCAAACTGCGCAACATCAAAGAAGAAGGCGTGACCTTTGCCAGCCATGTCAACGGTGCGCGCATTTTCATGGGGCCCGAAGAAAGCATGCGCATTCAGCACAACCTGGGCAGCGACATTATCATGGCCTTTGACGAATGCGTGGCCAACCCTGCTAAACACGATTATGTGCAAGCCTCGTGTGCACGCACCACACGCTGGCTGCTGCGCTGCATAAACGAACTGACTCGCATCCAAGCACAGCGAAGCGACGGAGCCGCACCGCAGGTGCTCATGGGAATCAACCAAGGCGGAACATACGAAGACCTGCGCATTGCCCACATGCAGGAAATCGCTGCGCTTGACCTGCCGGGCTATGCCATTGGCGGACTTGCGGTGGGTGAACCCAAAGAAGAAATGTATCGCATCGTAGCCACGGTTGAGCCACACATGCCGCAGCATAAACCGCGTTATCTCATGGGGGTGGGCACACCGGGTAACCTGCTGGAGGCGGTACGGCTGGGCATTGACATGTTTGACTGCGTGATGCCAAGCCGAAACGCCCGCCATGGTCATTTGTTCACCTGGCAGGGTGTGATTAATCTCAACAACAAAAAACACGCGCAAGACCAACAGCCCATTGATCTTACCTGCACCTGTCCTACTTGCACGCGCTACAGTCGTGCATACCTGCGGCATTTGCTCAAAAGCGGCGAAATGTTGGCCCAGCGCTTGCTGGTGATGCACAACCTGCATTTCTATAATACCCTCATGCAGCACATGCGCGAGCACATTGCGCAAGGCATATTTGAGCAGTTTTATGCGGAATATGTAGACGTGCTGGACAAACGCGTGTAGGGGCGGCTATTAGCCGCCCGGGAGTTTTATGGCAAGCTGAAGAGGAACGGGCGGATACTATCCGCCCCTACATGAGAAAAGGCGGTTACATCCACAGCACGCCCAGCAGCGCAAAATAGGCAAAATACTGAATGCCCAGCCAAATCCATTCCCAAAGCTGCACGAAGAAGTCTACCACGATAACAATCCTCCTCTGCTTTTTCACTCAGTATAACACACGAGCAGCCGCTTGTCAAGCCCTTAAGCAAGCACTGTCCCTCGTGTAGGGGCGGATTGCTGCCCGTTCCTCTAGCACATGCCACGAAAATCCCGGGCGGCGGATTGCTGCCCCTACACGAGTCTCCATTCAAGCATTAAGCATTATAAAAAAGGAGAACGCCATGCCCCGCAAACAATGGCTGTTGAATAAAAACCTCGCTGAGCATCGCCACACCGCAGCCACGCTTGCCCAAGAACTTGAGCTGCCAGCACTTGCCGCCATGCTCGCGCTGGGCCGCGGCATAGGCGAGGACGAACTGCCCGGACTTTTGGGGCTTGCAGATGAACCTCTGGTCAACCCTTACGACTTGCCCGACATGGAATTGGCCGTTGAGCGCGTTGAACTGGCCATCGCACGCGGCGAGCACATCACCGTGTTTGGCGATTACGATGCCGACGGCGTCACCGCCACTGCTTTGCTCACGATGTATTTACAAAGCCGCAGTGAACACGTCACCTGGCACATTCCTAACCGCCAAACAGAGGGCTATGGTTTGACCATGGCTGCGATTGACCAACTGCACGCGCAAGGCACACAGTTGATTGTTACGGTGGATAACGGCGTTTCTGCGATTCGCGAAATCGCACACGCAAAAGCACTTGGCATTGAAGCCGTGGTTACCGACCATCACCAATGCGGTGACGAATTGCCCGCATGCTGCGCTGTTGTCAACCCGCACCGGCATGATTGTGACTTGCCGTTTAAAGATTACACCGGCGTGGCGGTGGCGTTTTTGCTCGTGTGTGCCCTTGAAGGCAGCGAGCCCGAAGAACTGCTGCCGCATTACGCCGAACTGGTTGCGCTGGGCACAATCGCCGACGTCGCTCCCCTGCTGGGCGACAATCGCGCGTTTGCCCGCGCCGGCCTTGAGATGCTGAATGAAAATCCGGGCTTGCCCTTTTCCGCTTTGCTTAGAGTTGCCAACGCGCAGCGCAAACCGTTTGGTGCATCGGCGTTTTCGTTCATGCTGGCACCGCGCATCAACGCTGCCGGGCGCATGGGGCTGGCGAATGAAGCCCTCGAGCTGCTGCTTTGCCGCGACGAAGCCCAGACCGAAATACTCGCACAAAAGCTTGATGTATACAATCACGACCGCCAGCTGGTGGAACAAGAGATTTTCGCTCAGGCCGCCGCATGGCTGGAGGCAAACCCCGCGCGACAACACGACCGCGTGCTGGTGTTCGCAGGTGAAGGCTGGCACGAAGGTGTGGTGGGCATTGTGGCTGCCCGGCTGATGGAACGCTGCGGCAAACCGGTGCTGATGATCACGCTTAACGGCGAACAGGCCAAGGGCAGCGGTCGCAGCATACCCGGTTTTCATCTGTTTCATGCGCTGCAAAACAGCGCACATCTCATGCAAAAATTCGGCGGGCACGAGCTTGCCGCAGGCTTTTCCTTGCCTTCGGCAGAGGTGAACAAACTTCGTGAAGAAATCAACGCTTATGCTGCACAGATGGACATGCCATTCCCCGCCCAACACGTGGATTGCAAGCTCAAGCCTGCACATCTGACTACCGACTTGGCCGACGAGCTCGCCCTGCTGGAACCATTCGGTCAAGGCAACCCGCAGCCGGTGTTCGCGCTGTCTAAAATGACTCTCCTCGCGGCCACACCCGTGGGCGAGGGCAAGCATCTGCGTCTCACGTTTGAACAAACGAGCACACGCATCACTGTCATGGCCTTTCGCACCACGATTGAAGATTTCGCATTCGCCGCTGGCGATGTGCTTGACCTCGCCGTCACCCTCGAAGCCAACGAATTCCGCGGGCAACGTGATGTGTCGCTGATCTTGAAGAATGCGAAGTTCAGCTTGCTGCCTAACGATGCGCTGCTGCAAGCACAGCGCACAGTTGAGCAAATTTTACGTAGAGAGCTTGTGCAAGTTGCCTGCCCCACCCGTGAAGATGGCGCTGCGATATTCCGCCTATTGAAGGCTGCGCAAAAGCCCGTGGCCATAGAACGCATGTTGCTGCAAACGCAAGCCAGCGAAATTGATTTTGCTCGCCTGTGGCTGGCCGCCGAGGTGCTGCGCGAGCTAGGCCTTGCTGCAAGCGATGCCCAAGGGCGCTATGCGCTTGTGCCGTGCAGCGAAAAAACACCGTGGGAGCAGGCGCCGATGTACCTTTTTTTGCAAAAAAAGTAACCCAAAAAAACCTAGCCGCTTCGCGGTGTCCTATACAAAAGATAATCATAATTCCCGCGCATAGCGCGACTAAAGTTTTTTGGTTCTTTTTTCAAAAAAGAACAGAGAAAGGCAAGTATGAGACATATTGAACAATTGCTACCGCTCGTGCAAAAACCCGGCCGCTACACCGGCGGTGAGCCCGGCAGCGTGATGAAAAATTCTGCCGAGGTTGCGTTGCGCATGGCGTTTTGCTTCCCGGATGTATACGAAATCGGCATGTCGCACCTAGGGCTGAAGATACTTTATGGTCTCGCTAACGCGCGTGAAGACTGCTGGTGCGAGCGCGCCTTTGCCCCATGGGTAGACATGGAGGCCGAAATGCGACGCACAGGCGTGCCGCTATGCGCCCTCGAAAGCGGTGACCCGCTGCGCAATTTCGACCTGTTGGGCTTTACGCTGCAATACGAGCTTTGTTATAGCAATGTGTTGAATATGCTAGACTTAGCAGGGCTGCCGCTGCGTGAAAGTGAACGCGACGATGACATGCCTGTTGTTATCGCGGGTGGACCATGCACTTGCAATCCGGCCCCCCTAGCGCCGTTTATCGACCTGTTTGTGATTGGCGAGGGCGAAGAAGTGCTGGGCGAGCTGCTTGATTTGCTTGCTGTCCATAAACGAAAAAAGAGTGCCTTTTTGCAAGCAGCCGCACAGCTTGAGGGCTGCTATGTGCCCGGTATATCACAAGGCGTGGTGAAAAAACGCATTGTGCAGAACATGAACAGCTGCTATTTCCCCGAAACCTTCCCCGTGCCGTTGATTGAAACCGTGCACGACCGCACGGTGGGTGAAGTGTTTCGCGGCTGCATTCGCGGCTGCCGGTTTTGTCAGGCGGGGTTCATCACCCGCCCTGTGCGTGAGAAATCGCCTGAATTAATCAGCGAACAATGCCGCATGGTCACCGAAAACACCGGTTATGATGAAGTGTCGCTGTGTTCGCTCAGCACCAGTGATTACACGCAACTTCCCCAGTTGCTGGACAACCTGCTGGACTGGACGGCCGAGCAAAAAGTCAACGTGGCGGCGCCCAGCTTGCGTGCCGATGAATTCCCCGAGCATTTGATGGAGCGTTTGGCCAAGCTGCGCCGCAGCGGGCTGACCTTTGCGCCCGAGGCCGGCACACAGCGCCTGCGCGATGTTATCAACAAAAACATCACGCAAGAACAGATGCTAACCACCGCCACGCGCGCGTTTTCCGCTGGGTGGACGCAGATTAAGCTCTATTTCATGCTTGGCCTGCCCACCGAAACCGATGAAGATATCCAGGGCATCGCCGCGCTTGCCCAAGCCATTGTGGAGGCTTACTACGCCAACCCGAACAAGCCCGCTGGCAAAGGCGTCACTGTCACGGTGAGTGCTTCTAATTTTGTGCCCAAGCCGCACACGCCTTTTCAATGGGAAACACAGGCCAATGGTGAAGAGATTCGCCGCAAGCAACAACTGTTGCGCAACAGCGTGAAGAGCAAGAAAATCAGCGTGAAAACACACGATTGCGAAACCAGCCTGCTGGAGGGTGTGTTCGCTCGCGGTGACGAGAAACTAGCCGATGTGCTGGAAGCTGCATGGGCAGCAGGTGCACGTTTCGACGGCTGGGATGACCAATTTAAGCCGCAACTGTGGCGCGATTGCTTCGCCCAGTTGGGCATTGACCCGGATGATTATCTGCAAGCACGTGAAATTGAAGAGCCACTGCCTTGGCACAACTTCGACTACGGCGTGAGCAAAAAATTCCTGCTACGTGAACGTGAACAGGCCCACGCTGCGCAAACCACACCAAACTGCCGCGAAGCATGTGCAGGCTGCGGGGTGGGGACGAAGTGTTCTTTTTTGAAAAAAAGAACCAAAAAACTTTAGTCGCGCTGCGCGCGCGGGATTTTTTATGATAAGTTGAAAAAACAAGCCTTGGCTCCTTCCTCGGGAAGGAGCTGGCCGACCTCGGGTCGGTCTGAGGAAGGTTCGCGGAGCGAATTATGAAAGCAGAAGAAGCAAGCCCCAATTCCCCTCCGTGGAGGGGTGGCACCGCAGTGCCGGGGTGGTTTTCGAGCGGAGATTTCATGAACATACCAAAACACATCACTTACACTGACGCGCAAGTTATCGAAAAAGGCTGGTCGGACGACAAAAAATATCGCCTGACCACAGCAGATGGCCAGCAATTGCTGTTGCGTGTGTCTGCCCTTGCTGAGCACGACCGCAAGCAGGCGGAGTTCAACTTGCTCACACGTGCGTATCAACATGGGGTTTGCACTGCGCAACCCATTAAATTTGGCTTGTGCGATGAGGGTCAGTGTGTTTATCAGCTGTGCACGTGGCTACCCGGCGAAGACGTGAAAACGGCGATGACACACATGAACGCGCTTGAGCAATACGATTTGGGGCAAAAAGCTGGTGCGTTGTTGCGCTGCTTGCATACGCTACCCGCACCTGAAGATGTCGAACCGTGGGAGCGTTGGTTTTTGCGCAAGATGCAGGACAGGCTGGATTTTTATCACAGTCATCCTATCAAATCAAGCGGCGGGGATATTGCCGTGCGATTTTTGCAAGAAAATAAGGCGTGGTTGAGTGATCGGCCGCAGTGTTTTTTGCATGGCGACTTCAACCAAACCAATCTCATTTTGCAGCCAAGCGGCCAAGTGGGCGTGATTGACTTCAACGCCTACAACAAAGACCACGGCGACCCTTGGTGGGAATTCGACCCTGTGAATTGGGGCGGTGAGGTTAACGCGCGCTACAACAGTGGGCTGATTAATGGTTACTTTGATGGCAAGCCGCCGCAGGCATTTTTTCGTATGTTTGCTTATTATAATGCTTACTGTGCGTTGGCGGCGTTGTGTGATTCATCGCAGCACAACCAAGGCACGCCCGAGGAAGGTCGCCGCCATCTTGAAAATATATTGAACTGGCATGATGATTTCAACCAGTTGACACCGTCATGGTATTTATCATGCTAACATCATTGAAAGGGCAAAGCATGAACAAAAAACTGGGCAGCATCCACATGCTCAACATAGGCTGGGAGGATGCCATCATCCTGCAAAGTGCTGGCCATTTCGCCTTGATTGACGCAGGTGAACCTGGGCGCGGTGCGTATATCGTGGATTATTTGCAACGGCTGGCAGGTCACGCCGCCGTGCATTTAGATTTTATCATTGGCACACACTCCCACGTTGACCACATGGGCGGTTTTCCTTATATACTGGAGCATCCTCATATCACAGTCGGCAAAGCCTTTTTGAAGCATGAACCCGACCCGGACTTAGCCGATGAAATCGACCGAGGGCATTATCAAAATTTCCTCACGGGCTGTGACAACAAAGGCATTGAGGTTGTGCAACACAACTTGGGCAATGTGGTGCTCACGCTGGGCAGCATGACCGTTACGTTGCTCAATGGCACAGCACTCACGGGCTGCTCCACCAATGAGGATTCGCTATGCCAGCTGGTGCAAGTTGGTGATTTCAACGCATTGCTTGCCGCAGACATGACAGGCGAAAGCCGAGAGCTTGAAATCGGCAAAACGATCAACGGCACCGTTGATTTGCTAAAAATCGGTCACCATGGCTTACGCGATTCAACAGGCCGGAAATTTGCAAAAAAGCTGCGCCCGAGCGTCGCGGTTTACACAAACGGCAGCAGCTGGGAAGTAGAATCACACGATGTAACACTGGGTGTGAAAAAAGGCCTCGATGGCTATCGAAACCTGAAAAAAATCGGCACAACACAATATGTAACGACGGACAATGGCGGCATCGTAGCGGTGATTGACGAGCATAGCGTGGAATATCACGCCATCAAAGAATTCACGCAAAAGGGCGATAGTCTGCTTTATGAACGACGGGATGATATCGTCTTGCGTGAGATCACACCGCCTTAACTACTGCGCGCGGCATATGCCACCATCAACCACGCGCCCAGCGGTGCAGGCGCATGCCGTGCCCAGCGCAGCCAAGGGCTAATGCGTGGCAGCTCGTGTGTAACATCACTCACCTGAAACGTGATCACCTGCATGTCCATGGAAAAAGCAACCTGCTGCCCGGCTTGACCGAAGGTCAGCAGGCGGCTGTTGTTGCGCACCACCGTGGCTGCACCCAGCGCAGCGGTGAGGCACAGCAAGATTAAGCAGGTGGCGGCAAATCGTTTCAAAAGCTTCAATGTTTCAGTCATGCCTGTAGTATGCCCATTCGCCTATCAAAGATTATGTCACTTTTTTGAAAAAAAGTGACGCAAAAAACTTTTGCCGCTTCGCGCTGGACAATTTATGAAACTAAAACCAGCATGTAGGGGCACGGCGTAGCCGTCACGACCACAGGGAGGTTGTTTTGTCGCCCGAAAGCTCAACGGTGCCATGTTTTTATAACCCGGGCGGCAAAATTGCCCCCCTACTTGGTTTTAGTTTCATCAATCGTCCCCGCGAAGCACCTAGGTTTTTTTGGTTACTTTTTTTGCAAAAAAAGTAACATAACGCATCGCATCACTTCGCATACTCCAGCAAAAACGCGCTGAGTGCTTCGCCGAACACCCTGCCGGCGAGCACAGATTCTTGCAGGGTGTTGGCATCGGTGCCGATTTCGAAAAACAGCGCGTAGGGCGCTAAATCCATGTTAAAGCGGCGCGCCGTGAACCACAGCGGCTTCATTAACCCGGGATAGCGTTGCTGCGCAAACACATGCAATTGCGACGCCAACGCCAGGTTTGTTTCCCAGTTTGGGAATTCACCCACATTTTCTTCTTGCGTGCCGGCAAGCAGCATCACCTGTGCCACCTGATGTTCCATGATTTCTGCCACGGGCTTAATGCGGTCACCGTTGGCACGATGGATGGCATCACGGTGCACATCAATGGTCAACTGGATGGACGGATAACGCGACAGCCAGTATTGCACTGCCAGCCGTGAGCGGTCATATGCACCCGCGAAAGGAATATCAAACACTCTCGTGTCGTGTATCACATTGAACCCGGCACGGCGCAGCATATCCACAATTTCCTCGCCCACACGCACGATGTTGCGGTTGTAATTGGTCGTGCGTGAATCCCAATTCGCGGCATACCACGGGCGATCAATGATCTCAAAACCTTCGGTGGTGTGGGTGTGATAGATAAGTATGCTGGGCAAGTCTGGGTCTAGCTGCAACGTTAGCGGCTGCGCTAGATCTTGTGAAAAATCACGCTCGCGCTGTGTGGCGGTGAGGTTATACACAGCCAAGTCACCAAACACATCCGTGGCATTGCGGTTGGTGAAATGCCGCGGCACGATATTCCCGGCGGGCACTTGATCAGCGAATTCATGTTCTGCTTCTTCCATCATCAATAAGATATCCGCAGGTGTGGCCATCAGGTCTAATTCGCCGGGCGGCACAACAGGACGGCGGCGCGGCGGTGTTGGCGGACGCGGCACATAGCGTGCATCAGCAGGCAGATCGGAAAAATCTTGCAGCAACACAAAAGCCCCTTGCGGCAGTTCAATGCCTGCGCTGACCATCGCTGCGCTTTGCAGCAAACTATCGCTTACCAGCAGGCTGATGGCAGCCACCAGCACAATAGAAATGGCAATGAGCTTGTTTCGGTTCACAGTAACCTCCCCGCAAGATAGTTATTGCAGTATATGCCGGGCGAGTTTTGGGTATGAGTGAGAGGGCTGAGGTGCAGGTGACCGCGTGTAGGGGCGGCTATTAGCCGCCCGTTCCTCTTCCATTCGCTATCGAATCTCGGGCGGCTAATAGCCGCCCCTACACGCGTGGTTGTGGGTTAACGTAGGCCTCTTCATCTCCGCCGCAGGTGGTTATTCCACCAGCGCCAAAAAATCCTCCACGCTTAGGTGTGGTTGCAGTGCACGGTTAATGGCCATGCCGCACAGTTTTGCGGCGCGCTGCACCAGCAAGTCAATTTCACGCGGGGTGACCATCATGGTTTTGCAGCTTTGCAGGTCATTGGCTTCGCAGTCGCTTAATTCGTTCACCAGGGTGGCGGCATCCACGACTGTGGGCACACCAAGGGCGATGACGGGCACGCCCAGCGCGCTTTCGCTGAGCTCCAGGCGTGCATTGCCCACGCCCGAACCCGGCACAATGCCTGCATCGCTCATCTGCACGGTGCAGCCCAGGCGACTCAAGCTGCGTGCGGCAAGGGCATCCACGATAATCACCGCAGCGGGCTGCAGTGCTTGCACGGCGGCCGCAATGAGCTCTCCGCTTTCCATGCCAGTGCGCCCCAACACTCCGGGCGTGAGTGTACTCACCGGGCGCAGCTTGCCCAAACCCGCGCTTTTGGCCAGTTCAGCGGCAATGTGCCGTGTGGCCAACACTTGCTCACAACACAGCGGACCGAGGGCATCGGGTGTCATGCTATGGTTGCCCAACCCTGCCACCAGCACCGTGCCCTGCTTGGGCAACAGGCGATGCAGCTCTTCGGCCACACAGTGCATTGCCGCGCCGTATACATCAGCATATTCGCCCAGCGGCGGCAATTCAAGGGTAACATAATGCCCCACCGGTTTGCCCAATGCGTGTGCGCCTTGTTCGTTTTGCACGTGCAAGCGGGTAACACGAAACTCGCCGTGGTCGTCCTCGTGGTAATATACACCAGAAACTTTTTGGTTGATGGCCATGCATTCCAAGGCCAAATCGCTACGAAAATTCATACAAGCCCCCCTATATGCATATCTTGTGTAAAAGTTGCAAAAAAAAACCTTGCATTTGTCATCAGAATGTGATACAATAGCCATATCATTGATATTTTGGGGAGGAAAACCACATGAAAAAAATCCTTGCGCTCATCGCCGCCATCGCCATGCTCTTTAGTCTTGGTGTTGTGCTCACCGCTTGCGGCAACAACAACGGCGAAAACGGCTATCCCGAGTACACCACCGAGTACGAATACACCGTCGAAGATACCTACGCGGAAGAAAACGACAACGACAATGACGAACCCACCACAGTGGCAGAAACCACCACCGAGCCAGAAACGACCACTGAAGAAGAAGTCGTTGACCCATTCTTGCCCCCGGCAAATCTCAACCAACTCAGCCAAGCTGCACAGCTGGAATACTTTAACTTGGTTGCCAATCGCGTGCGCACCGAGCGTCCGGGCTTCCAACGTCGCAATCGTCTGCTGCTTGGCGCAATCAGACTCAGCGGCTTTGCGTCCATCGCCAACCCCATCATTCGTCCTATCCAAAACAACCTAATGCCCGGCGACTGGGAATATCGCACCTATGCCCCCGGCACAGACAACCGTGAAGAATTCTTCTCCAACGCTGCACAAGCATCTTCGCTGCGCCCGGGCGACATTACATCCATCACATCAGTAGCCGGTGCCAACGGCAGCTGGACGATCACCGTGCGTGTGCGTGAGGAAATCAACCCCGTGCCCGGTGCCGCCAGTGCCAACGGCCGCATCAACAACATTGTAACACGCGCAGATGTGCTGCGTGAAATCACCGACATCAGTGACCTCATTCAAGCAGACGTTGAAAACACAACCCTGCGCTATCATGACGCATTTGCAACGCTAACCGTGAATGCACAAGGCCAAGTGACGGCTGCCAGCAGCGGCTTCAACGTTGACGCAAACGCCAGCGATGTGCGCGTTGGGCCCATCCGCACCAACGTGAGTGCTCCGCAAGAAACCCGCTCGTATTTCACGAATTTTATTTGGCGCTAATTAACCTTTAGATTTTGTTCACCACAATATTAGGAGGAGAAAGCCACATGAAGAAAGTTCTTGCGCTCATTGCTGCCATCGCCATGATTGTTAGCCTAGGGGTTGTGCTCACCGCTTGCAACCGCAACAACAATGACAATGACAACGACAATGATTCCACCACAATATACTATACTACAGATGAGTACACCGCAGAGGGCAACGACAACGAAGAAACAACCGAGCCTGTCGACGAAACCACCACAACGGTTGAGACCACGACCACGGAAGCAGCAACAACCGAACCGGCTGATCCATATCTGCCGCCCGATAACCTCAACCAATTGAGCCAAGCAGAACAACTGGAATACTTCAACCGCGTAGTCAATCGTGTGCACCGTGAACGCCCCGGCCACACCCAAGTGCAAACATTGCGCATTGAAAGCCTGAACTTCACCGGTGCTGTGAGCGCTGTGCAGGGAATTATTAACGGTATTGTAAACCGCTTGATGCCCGGCGACCCCGAAACTCGTGTGCGCGCACGCGGCCAAGAGAACCAATATTATTGGATGAGCAACTCGCCCAACTTTGGCTCCAACCTGCGTGCACAAGACATCGCACGCATCACCTCCACGCGCCAAGGCAACAATTGGCGCATTGAAGTGCGTGTGCGCGAAGAAAACAACCCGCAACACTTCGTTAGCCATCACGGACGCATTGCTTCTATCCAAACCCGTGAGGAAATCATTGCTTCCATCGTTGACGATGCACCGGTGACCGGTGACCCCAACAACGCAAACGTACGTTACCACAACGGCTTTGCCTGGGTGGTTGTGAACCCGCAAGGGCAAATTATCGAAGCAGCCAACGGCTTTGATGTGAACGCACAAATTGACAGCGCACGCATTGGCGTTGGTATCCTCAGCGTTGGCACCAATGTAACGGCTTTGCAAACCAGCCGCTGGACCTACAGCAACTTTGGTTGGTAAGTTTTTGAAGCGTTGCACAACAGCATAAGCTACCTCCGGTGTGATACACTAAACGCACTGGAGGTTTATTGATGAAAAAAATTATTTTACCCATTGTAATTTTAGCAACAGCCATTGTTCTCACAGGTTGCCGCGCACAGCCCGCACATGATATCCCTGCAGCGGGTTACACCACACAACTGGCGACCACCCTGGATGAAACCACAACCCTACTCGAACCCGCCACAGAGCAAATGCAAATGCAAGTCACTACCCTGCCCGCCGAACCCCTGCCGCCCATCGACACCGCCGCTCTGCCGGATAATCTGCACGAGCTGAGCGAAGCCGCTCAGTTGCATGTGTTCAATCAAGCGGCCAACGATGTGCGTCTGGAGCGTCCGGCGTTTTCGCGCCGTAGCCGCATTGTGATGGGCCGCGTGAGTGCCAGCGGCATGGCAGGCCTTGCGATGCCTGCACTCAACCCGATTTTGCAGCAACAGTTGCCCCCTGCTGAATGGGTGACCACACGCATCTCGCGCGGGCAAAACAACACCGGGGAGTTTTTCTCGGCCGACACCAATGCCTCAGAGCTGACGATGGACGACATTGAAGCCATTGAAACCGTGGCAAGCGGCCAGGGCTGGGTGATTACCGTGCATGTGCGTGAAGAGCACAACGACCGTGTGCAAGTCACATTCACGCCCCAACAAGTGATTGACCAAACCCTCGGCGGCGTGGAAATTGTGCAAGTGAGCGCGGCCAACACCAGCTTGCGTCACCACGGCGGCTTTGCCACTGTCATACTCAACGAGCAAGGCCGAGTGATGGAAGCCCGCAGCGGCTTTGTGGTTTCTGCCACGGCACGTGATGTCGCAATCGGCCCGCTGCGCACCGATGCCGCGCTTTCCTACACCGTGCGGCACTACTACACGAACTTTAACTGGTAGATGCGGGGATTGTGTTACTTTTTTTGCAAAAAAAGTAACCAAAAAAACCTATGCCGCTTCGCGGTGGATGATTGATGAGAGAATAAGAAACAAGCCTTATTCCCCTCCTTGGGGGGGGGGGGGCACAGTGACAAATTATTTCACTAAAACCAAAATTAGGCTGAGGAATTCTCGCACACAACGCGACAAAGAGGAGTAAAGGGTTAACAAATCTTAAATGACGAAAGCGAGAAAAACGCCATGCTTCAATCCATCATTGCCATTGTGATGGCCATCGTATCTCTATTCAGCAACTGGGGGCACATGATTATGCCCTGGTCGCGCCCCACCAATGTAGTGACCGACCCCGCGCAAGTGCTTGCGATTTATCGCAACATTGCCAACGCCAACCAAAACCTTGACCTGCGCCGCGTGATGAACGTAACCGAATACCCCGCCATTGTGCCCGCCAACCTGCGCCAGATCATCGACATGGCGCTGCTGGTTGACGGCGACAATAGCACTGGACTGCCCGGCAACCCCGCGGCTATCACGCCCGCAGACCTAGCGAGTGCTCGCGCCGAAACTCACAACAACGGCCGCACTTTGGTCGTTACACTGGTGCCGCGCGCGCAAGTGGATGGCATCACCGGTGCATCAAACGAGGGCTCAGTTGGCCGCACCATTGGCGTGTTGGGCGCGCAAGTGACGGATATTCTCAACGTTATTTTCAACGGAATACCCGTGTTGGGACCCGTGATTGGCGCATTGGGCACGGCAGCTGTGCAAGTGCGTTATGAAAACCCGCGCGTGCAACTGCGCGTGGATGCCCAAACCCTTGAAATCGTCAGCGCGGACTTTAGCTATGACATGGCCATTGTTGTGCCCTTGGTGGAATTCTTCACCAGCGACTTCCGCATCGCGGCCACTTATCGCCGCACCACCAACCTTGCCTAATGCGTAATTGAATATTTTCACCTTCTGCTGTAAGCGGAGGGTGATTTTTCTTGCAAATTTTCAGGGATTGTTGTATAATGAAGATATAGTAATTGCTCCATGAGCCTTCTCGCTGATACGCGTGGTGCCCCCTCAGTCACGCTACGCGTGCCAGCTCCCCCGCAAGCGGTGGAGCCTTTGGCAACATCTACACATTTTTATAAGAATCCACCGCGAAGCGGCATAGGTTTTTTTGGTTCTTTTTTTGCAAAAAAAGAACAAGAATAGGAGCCCTCATGCTACAACTTATCTTAGGCAAGGCAGGCACAGGAAAAACAACATATTTACACAACCTGCTGCGTGATTTCGTGCAGGCGGGGCGGCGCGATGTTATTTTGCTGGTGCCCGAGCAGGATTCGTTCAATCACGAGCGTGCGTTGCTGGCGTTGCTTGGCTCGCGTGATGCCCAGGCCGTGGAGGTGCTGAGTTTTACGCGGCTGGCGGACAGCCTGTTTCGCGCATGCGGCGGGCGTGGCGGGCGCGTGAATCTGACTGATGCGCAGTGTACCATCGCCATGCATCTGGCCATAGAAGCTGTGCGTGACAAGCTGGACATGTTCGCCCGCGCAAACGAGCGTATGCTACCCGGGTTACTGCGTTTGCGCAACGAGTTGAGCATGGCAGGCACCACGCCGCAGGCATTTTATGCCGCTGCGCTTTCGCTCAACCAACCCAAACTGCGCGAACTGGGCGAAATTATGCAGGCCTATGACGCTGTGCTGCACACACAGTTCGGCGGGCACTGTGACGCATTACAAGGACTACTTGAGGCTTTAGACACACCTGAAGGCCGTGCGTTTTTTCATGGCCGCGTGATAGCCATTGATTCTTTCATGGGCTTCACGCCGCAGGAGCTGCGCATTTTGCAGCGCGTGATGGAGCACAGCGAAGCCGTTTATGTCACGCTTTGCTTTGATAAACTTGACGACACATTTGAGCACACACAGCGTACTTATGCTGAATTGCGTAGCTTGGCGCAACAGGCAGATGTGCGCGTAAAGGTGCCCATCACCTGCGATATAGAATATCGGCCGCTGCACGAAGAAATGCTTCGCCTGACTGTTTGTGAAGACGTGGAAGCAGAGTGCTCGCTGGTTGCCGCACAGGTGAAATCGCTGCTGCGGGAGGGCTTGCGCTGCCGCGACATCGCCATTGTTGCCCGCAACAGCGATAGCTACGAGCAGCCCATGTTCGCCGCGTTGCGCCGCGCAGGCGTGCCGTTGTTTGAGGACCGCCGCCAGCCAGTGGCCGCGCAACCACTGATGCGCATGGTGGCCGCCGCGCTTGATATCGCGCAGCATGGTTTCACCGCCGATGCCGTGATGCGCTGGCTGAAGACTGGGTTATCGCAATTGGACGACGAAGACATCGCCCTGCTTGAAGAATATGCACTGTTGTGGCGGGTGCAGGGCAATCGCTGGTTAACTGAGTGGACGGCGCACCCCAAAGGCCTTGGGCAAAGCGAAAACCAGCACAGCGATCTGCTGCTGGCCAAGCTGAATCGCCTGCGTGACCTAGTCGTTGCGCCGCTGCAAGCTTTTCGCGAAAGCCTGCGTGACTGCACTGGGCTTGCGGGTGCACAAGCTGTAGATAAACTATTGCAAGACGCGCATATTCCTGTTGGATTAAAGAAACTGCGTGCCACCCTGCCGCCGCCGCAAGCACAAGAGCTCTCGCGCATTTGGGAGCTGCTGATGGAATTGTTGGATCAACTGGCCGATGGCCTAGGCGAGCAGCCGGTTGGTGCAGCGCGCTTCTGCGGACTGTTTGGGCTAATCCTGCAGCAGCAAACGCTTGGGCAGCTGCCGCAAAGCTTGGATGCCGTGACCTTTGGTTCGGCAGAACGTGTGAGATTGAATTCACCCAAGGCAGTGTTTGTGCTGGGCATGAATGAGGGCGTGTTTCCGCAGCTGCCTGCCAAAAACAGCCTAGTGGGCGACCGTGACCGCGCTGCACTCACCGCGCTGGGGCTGCGCATGCAGGACAACGCCCCACAGCAGCTGGCCATGGAGCGCATGGTGGTCTATCGCACATTAACGGCTGCACGAGAGCAGCTGCACATCAGCTGGGCATTGCGCACCAGCAGCGGCGATGAGTTGGCACCCTCCCCGGTGCTGCGCCAATTGCGCGAAGACTTTCCTGCCGTGCAGGTGCAAGATGCCGCTTTCCTGCCACCCGAAGATAAACTGCATGGGCACAGTGCAGCCTTTGCGCTGTTGTGTGAGGAACAGCCCAAACAAAGTGCGCTATACGCCGCGCTGCATGACTATTTCAGTGCACACGCGCACTATGCGCCGCGCTTGGCGGCCCTGCAACGCACTGCACGTGAAAAACCTGATAGTCTGCGCATGACAGACTCAGCAACTGCCACGGCTTTGTTTGGCGGGGTAAACTACCTCTCTCCATCGCGGGTAGAAAGCTATGCCCGCTGCCCCTTTGCGTATTACTGCCAGTATGGCCTAAAGGCAACTGCACGCAACAGCGTGGACTACAATCCCCTGCTGCGCGGCGACATTTTGCACTGGCTGTTTGAGCGCCTATTTACCTGTTACGGCTGTGATGAATTATTAAACATGACACCAAGTGCGCGTGCTGAATTGGTCAACGCCGAGCTAGATGACTATGCTGCCGAGCATTTTCCTGCCGAATTGCCCGCGCGGGTAACTTACTTATTTAATCGTTTGCGCGGCATTGCAGCGAGTGTGTTCGAGCGCGTGGTAGCACAATTCCGTGATAGTGCATTTCGGCCAATTGCCTGTGAACTTAGGATAGCACCGGACAGTGCTGTGCAACCCTATCGCGTGCAGCTGAGCGACGGCAGCAGCCTGCGGCTTGGCGGCACCGCCGACCGCGTGGACTGCGCGGAATTCAACGGCCAGCGTGTGTTGCGCGTGGTGGACTACAAAACCGGCAGCCGTAAATTCAACCTGGGTGAGCTTTCGCATGGGCTTGGCCTGCAACTGCCGGTATATCTGCTTGCGCTGCAGCAAAATGGCTACAAAAGCGCTGCCCCTGCAGGCGTGATGATTCAGCCCGCCAAAGATCCGCCGCTCAATGCCGCCAAGCGTGACCGCAGCGCGGAGGAAATCGCACGGGAGAAATTCACGCAGGGCAAACCCGACGGTTTTTTGATCGCCCCCGATGAAAATCCGCATAAGCTGCCCGTGATGCTGCAAGAAGACTGGGCGCGTGTGCAGCGGGAAATCCACCGTGTGCTGGATGATATTGTGCACAGCCTGCGGCAGGGTGAGATTCCTGCGCTGCCCGCGCAAGAGGCCTGTGATTGGTGTGACTACCAAGCCGTGTGCGGGCGCGAAAGCGACGGCGCGATCAAAGAAATACCCAGCGTAAAGTTTGAGGAAAGCTTAACGCAGCTGAAGGAGGTGCACCCCGATGGCGTTTAAGCCTACCCCAGAACAAAACCAAGCCATCACCTCTCGCGGGGGCAGCCTGCTGGTGAGTGCTGCGGCCGGCAGCGGCAAAACCGCCGTGCTGGTGCAGCGCGTGTTGCGCTATTTCACGCAAGAAAATTGCCGTGCTGATGAACTACTCATCGTGACGTTCACGCGTGCGGCGGCGGCGCAAATGCGCGCAAAAATCGACGAAGCCATTGCTGCGCAGCTCAAGCAAGAGCCTAACAATCACGCCCTGCGCAAGCAACAGCAATTGCTGCCCCTTGCCGATATCTGCACCATCGATAGCTTTTGCCTGAAGCTTGTGCAAGAACACGGCGCAGCGGCTGGCTTGCCCGCACAACTGCGACTGTTGGACGACAGCGAGCTGCGTGCTATTCGCGCACAGGCGATGGAGGAAACCCTTGAGGCGGCTTATGATAAGGCTAATAATACGGAATTTTCACGCGGGAACGAAAACTCTTGCCCCGAGAAAGCCAAGGCGCGAACAGTGAGCGGCGACTCGCCGCAGGCAGATGAGGCCTTCACCGCGCTGGGGCTGCTGCTTGAATTCGCCGGTGATGACACCAAGCTAGCGCGGCGCGTGCAAGCAACCGCAAACATGGCACTGGCCACGCCGAACCCCGCCGCGTGGCTGCAAAGCTTGCTTGAAGATAAAACCGCGCAATGGCTGAAAATTTTGCTGAGTCACGCTCATGAGATCCTGCAAGATTGCCGCGCCATGTGCTTTCTGGACAGCGACATGATGTTGGTTGATGGCTTGCTTGCGTTGCAGGGCTGGGATGAGCTGCGCATGGCATTGCAGAGCGTTGCCTATCAACGGCTGCCAAAAGGCCACAGCGACCAAGACAAAGAACGCCGCAAGCGCATGAAAAAGCAGCTGGAGAATCTCACCAAACTGTGCTGCGTCAGCATGGCCGAGCACGCCGAAGACATGCAGGCCTTAGCCCCCATTGCAGTGCGATTTGTGCAGTTGACGGCGGACTACATTGCCCGATGCGATGCTGCAAAAGATGCCCGCCAAGCCGCCGAGTTCAGCGATATTTTGCACTGGGCATTGCAGCTGTTGCACAACGAAGACGGCTCGAAGTCTGCGCTTGCCATGCAGCTGGGCGAGCAATACCGCGAAATTTTGGTGGACGAATATCAGGATATCAACGCCGCACAAGGGCAGTTGTTTCACGCGGTATCGCGCAATGGCGACAACCTGTTCATGGTTGGTGATGTTAAACAAAGCATCTATGGGTTTCGCCAGGCCAGCCCCACGTTGTTCATCGAAAAGCGTGATACTTATGCGCCTTACGACGGCGAAGCTTACCCCGCATGTGTGGTGCTGGGGTGCAATTTTCGCAGCAAACCCGGTGTAACCGATGCGGTCAACTTCACGTTTCGCCAACTCATGCGCCGCCAAGCTGCGGAGATTGAATACACCGCCGACGAAGAGCTGGTGTGTGGCCGCAACGAGCTTTCCGTCTGCGACGCCGAGCTGCACCTGCTGGAATATAGCGATGACATGGCACAAGCCGAGGCGCAACACATCGCCCGGTGGATTGCCAATGAAATCGCCCACACAAACCTGCGGCCGCGTGATATTTGCATCCTCTTGCGGGCCGACAAAGCCAGCGGCATGGTCTACGCCCAGGCATTGCAAGACGCGGGGGTGCAGGCCTACGCCGCGCAAAGCGAAAGCTTGTTTGCATCACGTGAGATTCAGCTATTGCTTTCGCTGTTACGCGTGGTAGACAACCCCGTGCAAGACATTCCGCTGACTGCGTTGCTGTTGTCGCCCATGATAGGCTTCTCACCGGATAATCTGGCGCGCTTGCGCACACAGCACAAGCTTGCGGGTATTTACCACGTGATTCATGCGGCCGCAGATGCAGGCGATGCACAGTGCGTGGCGTTTTTCACACAGCTGGCCCAGTGGCGCGAATTCGCCGCCGTGTGTGCCGTGGGCGATTTAGTGCGCATGCTGCTGGAGGATAGCGGCCTGCTTGCCCTTGCTGCGGCGATGAAATCCCCTGCCCGCCGCCGCGCCAATTTGCTGCGCCTAGCCGATTACGCCCGTGATTACAGTGCGCGCAACGCTGGGGGCCTCAGTGGATTTTTACGTTACCTCGATCGCATTGAGCAGGAGCAAAGCCTCTTAGCGGCCAACGTGATGAGCGAAACCGCCGACGTGGTGCGCATCATGAGTATCCACAAATCCAAGGGTCTTGAGTTCCCCGTGTGCATTTTGGCGCAGTGCAGCAAGAGCTTTAATTTGCTTGATACACGTGAAACGCTGCTGCTGCACGCCAAGGCAGGCTTGGGCTTGCAGCGCCCCGAGCCCGAGCATCGCAGCCGCCTGCAAACGCTGCCGCATCACGCCGTGAAGACTGCCATCCAGCGCAGCACTCTTGCAGAAGAATTGCGCCTGCTGTATGTTGCCATGACCCGTGCAAAAGATCGCTTAGTCATGCTCAGCAGCCATGTGAGTGCCGAAAAAGCGTTGCTGGCCGCCGCCGCAACCTCAACATTTGACAGCACGAGCTTTACGCCTGCCATGGTGCAAGGCGCGAAGAGCTATGCCGACTGGCTGCTGCCCGCATTGCTGCGTCATCCTTGTGCTGGCGAGTTGCGTGATATCGCCGGGCTAGACAGCACCATTACCTTGCCTGCTGCGGAGCAATTGCGTGTGGTCATCACGCAGGCGCAAGAACATCATCAAGCCGCAGAAGAACCTGCCATGCAACGCCCTGCTGCAGATGAATCGCTGCGCAAACTGGTGCAACAGCGGCTGGATTATGTGTATCCTTACGCCGCATTAAATCAGCTGGCGGCAAAGCAGGCCGTGAGCGAATTGACCGAGCAAGCGCAGGCCGAGCAGTTCGCGTTTTCGCAGCGGCCGGCGTTCACCCGCGCGCATGGCATCGCCGCCGCGCACCGGGGCAGTGCCATGCATGCCTTTTTGCAGTATTGCGACTACGCTGCTGCAGCCGCTGACCTAACTGGCGAAATCGCGCGGCTGGAGCAACTGGGCTACCTCACCGCGCGCGACGCAAAAGCCCTTGAGCGCGATAAACTTGAGCGATTCTTTGCAAGCGATTTCGCGGCCCGCATGGCAAAATCGCCCACGCTGCTGCGTGAGCAAAAGTTTACAATGTCTATACCAGCCCTTGAGTTGCTTGATGATTTTGCCGCACTGGGTGAAGAGATCGTCGTGCAGGGCATCATTGACTGTGCGTTTGAGGAAGACGGCGCGCTGATTTTGCTCGACTACAAGACCGACCGCGTGGATGACATGGCCGCGCTGGTCGAACGCTATGGCGCACAGCTACGGCTATATCGCCGCGCGATGCAGCAATGCTTTGGCATCGAAGTTGCACAAACGCTGATTTATTCGTTCTGGCTGGGTGATTGGGTGGAGATATAGTTCTTTTTTTGCAAAAAACCACCTGCGGTGGAGCACCTCGCTTCGCGGCAACATCTACAACGCCCATAAAAACCTAGTCGCTTCGCGATTGTTGAATATGCGTGAGCAAGTATTCACGCTCATTCGGCAACTTGCCCTCGATCACCTGGTGCAATAATTCATCCAGTGCTTGCCCCAGCTGTTTATCTCGCAGCCCAAGCGCCATTAAATCGTTGCCGTTCACAGCCAGTTGTGCACGCGTGACACAGCTTTGCTCGGCAATGAGCTGCTCAATGGCCTGCTGGATGGGCTCGAAATTCTCCAAGCGATAAAGCTTATCAGGATGCTGGGCGCACACGTCTGCGCGGTTGAGTTGCAACAATTGCAATAGCAAATTGCCGCCATGCTTGCCCAATAATCTGCGCAGCCGCGCGGGTGCGACATCATCTTCCAGCAGGCGCAGCTCGTGGTGCTCTACCAGCGTGTGCACCTGCTGTGTGAGCTTGCGCGAAAACTTCAGGCGTTCGCACACTTGCAGCGTAAGCTGCACGCTCACAGCCGGGTGCCCGTGGGCGTGTCCTGTGCCGTCACGCATGAAAAAACACGCGGGCTTGCCGATGTCATGCAGCAACGCGGCCCAGCGCAGTGCAGGCGTGGGCGGCACATGTTGCACTGCAACACAACTGTGTTCATATACATCATAGCAATGCCAGGGCGTATGCTGGTCAAAGCCGTTTAGCGGCGCAAGTTCGGGCAACACGGCGAAGATGATCTCCCGATGCGCCAGCAGAATCTCATGCGCGTGCGAACCGCACAGCAGCTTGGTTAGCTCAACCTGCACACGCTCGTGCGCAATGTGCAGCAGATATTCACGCGCATGATATGCAGCTTGGGCAGTGTTTTCTTCTATTGCAAAGCCGAGTGTGGCAGCAAAGCGCAGCGCACGCAAGATGCGCAGGGCATCTTCGGCAAAACGTTGCGCGGGCTCGCCCACACAGCGAATGACACCCGCTTGCAAGTCAGCTTGTCCGCCAAATGGGTCAACCAGGCCAGTTTGCGGGTGAAACGCCATCGCGTTAATCGTAAAATCACGTCTTGCTAAATCCTCATGCAGATTTTGTGTGAACTGCACACTGTCTGGTCGCCGGTGGTCGGTGTAGGCACCGTCGCAGCGAAAGCTGGTGATTTCGTAGGCTTTTCCGTCAATTACGGCGGTGATGGTGCCGTGTTGCAAGCCTGTTTCGTGCACGGTGATGCCCGCTGAATGCAGGATTTCACTCGCCTGCTGCGGCGTAGCGGCGGTGCATAAGTCCCAGTCTTCGGGCTGCTTGCCCAGCAGGCTGTCGCGCACGCAGCCACCTACGACATATACCGAAAACCCCGCTTGTTCCAGCAGGGTGATGAGACGCGCGGGTTCAGGCGGCAGGGTCATGTGAGCTCCTTTTGGCAAGCCATTTGTGCCCATCGGGGAACAGCACAGCCAGTGCATGTTGCAACCACGCGCGTTGCTCGGCGTTCAATTTTACAGCGGCACATTCAAAATCCAGTTGATTTTCCGTGTGGTCAGCCGGCTGCGATTTATACAGCAGCACCAGTTCGGGCGCGAGATAGGGCACACCATTCGCGTGCAATATCGCCTTGTTCAGGCTGCGTTTTATGTCGTGGTTTCGAGCGAACAAAAACGCCCCGTCCTGCCGCGTGTTAAATAAAAATTCGATAAAATCAAGCTCCGTTTGCTCTGCGTCGTCAAACGCAACGGCATACATATCTTTCTCATGTTCGGTGAAGGTATAGTGCGGATTGCTCGACTGCACGCACCAAATGTTCATTTTTATGCGCAATTGATCGTCCACGGCATTAATTTTATGCAAATATCCTGTGCCGCAGGGCTCATAAACATCCCAGCCATCAGCGAGCATGTGCGCAACCAGTCTATCTCGGTCTTCCCAGTAAACCACTAGGTCTAAATCCTTGTGCGGGCGCGTTTTTTTGCCCACAAACAGGTCAATTGCATGGCCGCCGCAAATGGCGTAGTCGATTTCCGTGGCCACCATAAAAGCATGAAGTTGCTCAATTAAATCCATCGCCTTCTCCTGTGCGCCTAAAAATCGTCCACCGCGAAGCGGCTAAAGTTCTTTTGGTTACTGAAAAGTAACACAACTTCACGCGTTCACTAGCGCATCCACCTCAATGGCGAAACCCACGGCGGCGGCATCGCGGCCGAACTCTGCCATGAGGTTGTCGTAGCGCCCGCCTGCGAGAACCGTGGCACCGGAGCCCGCGATGAATCCGCGGAACACCAGGCCCGTGTAATAGTGCTGGCCATGCACCAGTGATAGATCAATGTCGATGCAATCACCCAAGCCTTGTGCTTTCAATTTCGCAAAAAGCTCGGCTAGGTAGTCCAGCGCAGCAATGGCGCAGGGTGCGGAGAATAGCTCACGTGCACGTTGCAGCACCTCTTCGCCGCCAAACAATGTGGGCAACGCAAGCAATGCCTTGGCGGCAGGGTTTTCGCCGTGTGGCGCAAGCAAAGCCTTCAGGGCAGGCGTGTTTTTGCTTTCGATAGCACTGGCCAGTTCATCGCGAAGTGTTTCGCCTGCTTCAAGATTTTCTGCAGCACACAGACTATCTGCGAGACAGGACAGGCTTTCAACAGCACATAGACTATCTGCGAGACAGGATAGACTTTCAACAGCACGTAGACTATCTGCGAGACATGAAAAGATTTCGGCATGCCCAAGTTCGATGCGAAAGCCTTGCGCACCAGCCGCGCGCAACGCCTGCACTGCACAACTTAGTATTTCCAGGTCAGCGTCCATTCCATGTGCGCCCAGCAGTTCCACGCCGCTTTGCATGCTTTCGTCGGCGTGCCCGCCATAGACCTGTGAGCGCCGAAACACGCTTTGGTGATAGCACAACCGCAGCGGCAGTGGCTCGCGCAGCAGGTGCGTGGCGGCAATGCGCGCAATGGGCAGCGTGTTATCTGGCCGCAGCACAAGCAAGCGACCACGGGAATCTGTGGTGTGATACATGCGATCGGCCAACCAGCCATGTGCGTGGCGACGAAATACATCGTGGAACTCCAGCAGCGGCGTGGCCACCGGTCGATAACCGTGCAGCTCAAACACATTAGCGAGTGCATCGCGCACGCTATCATAGGCCTGCACGTCGTCGAATAAGTAATCCCGCATGCCTTCGGGGGTGATTTTATCGTGGCGTTTCATGGCGGTGGTCCTCCCCTGCTTTACTTTATTTTGATAAAGCGCAAAACTTTATCAAAATAACACGCGGGCGGATTCGCATCCGCCCATCCTAGTTTATATTATACATGATTTTGTGGGTTTGTCAATATGTTCGCCCAGTCGCGGCGACCGTAAAGTACACGCATGATTTCGATTGTTTTTTCTTCGTCATTGCGCGAAAAGAATACCAAGTAATTTCCCGCTACGATTCGTCGCAAGCCTTGCGCGGCTAAAAACTCGTCATTCACCAGTGAATAACCTGGGCTTTCGGCTAAATCAAGAATGGCTTCATCAATGCGTGCGATCGTATTTGCGGCTGCAATGGGGTTGCGCAATTGTGTTGTGATATGGTTGTAGATTTCAACCATGTCCATCTTGGCTTCATCCGTGATGTCCAATTGATAAGCCATGTTTTCTTTCCTCCCAAAAGTCAGCCATGAATTCATGATAATCTGAAACCCTGCCTGCTGCTACGTCATCTAAACCAGCTTGCAGCTGTGCATATAATTCCATACGTGCCACGTATTGCTCGCGGCTTTCGCCGGGATTCATTGGGTGTTGCATGTGCGCACCTCCAAGTCGCTTCGCTGTGTCTTAATCAGCAAGTTGTAAAAAATCTAAGTATCCAGTGTTTATTATACACAAATTTCGCGTATTTGTCAACTATACGCTCCATGTTTCTTCACCGCCTCAATAATCGCCCGAAAATTTTCCAAGCTCACGCTGCTTGGGATGGAATGGTCGCTGGCAAAGATGTAGCCACCACCT
Source organism: Oscillospiraceae bacterium (assembly GCA_009785335.1). Lineage (GTDB taxonomy): Bacteria > Bacillota > Clostridia > Oscillospirales > Acutalibacteraceae > WRMQ01. Next base: position 20,274 of record WQWM01000010.1, on the reverse strand, counting down.
TCTTTCAAGCGCGGCACAAGACGTTCGATTTCGTCCACGCAGCGGTCTTTGTCATCCCACAACATGGCATTTAACCCACCGTGCAGCACAACTTGATCGCCATATTTTTCTTTCACCACTAGGGCGTCCATGCCAGCCTTTACCTCCAAGGGGTTGATGCAATCTACGCCAGTGGCGAGGATATCCGGCAGCAAGGCGTTGATGTCGCCACAGGAATGCAGACGTGTGCGCACCCCTTTTGCGTGTGCCCAGTCAACAGCTTTTTTGTGGAAAGGCTGCAACAACTCGCGATATAACGCAGGCGAAAAGAACGTTGTGCCCTTGTAGCCCATGTCGTCCGGCCAATAGATTTCATCAAAACGATAGCCTGCATCCCAGATTTCATCGAACAATGCCATGCAGCTATTCAGATAGGTGTCAAACATGTCGGTGACCCACTCGGGTTCTTCCAGCATGGCAATCAGCAAGGTTTCGGTGCCAACAGCCCAGCTGTGTGTTACATCAAAGCCGAACCAAAACTGCCCGCTAATCCATCTGCCTTCGGCCTGCCATTGCGAGTAATCTTTCGCCAGTTGCGCCCAGTTGATGCGTCCGCTTAAATCCGCCATGCGGCGTTTAGCGTCGACCCAGGCTTCGGGTGTGGTGATGGTGAAATCGAGAAATTCGGGCGTGCTATCGAGCTCGTTGAACTTTTTCATCGTCACGCCCCAATTGGTGGTGATGATACGCCAACGGTTGTTTTCTTCAAGCACTTTTTCTTCGTAGCGCGGGGTGATGTTCACGCCAATGCCACCGAGTTTATCTGCACCAAAGTAGTCCGCCCAGTTCACGCCGATGGGCATGCCTTCGGCGTGCCAGCGCGCAATTGTTCCCGCCCATGGGCTGTCGATGATGGGCACGCGGTCGGCTTCTTTGTGGTTGAATATGCGGGTGATGCGTTCATGGGTGGTCATGGTGGGAATCTCCAATCAGCTGTGTGATGATATTACTAAAATCCACTGCGTTTTGCGTAGTGATGACGGGCTTGCCGGTGCGTTTTTCGGCTTCCACTCGCGCAATGCCTGCGACCTCACCGCCGGATTGGGCAATCGCTTTGTTTTCATCAAAGGTTTGTGGCTGCTGCTCTTTTGAGATTTCCGTGGTCGTAGCTTCCGCGAGCATATTCAATACAAGCTCAAGTGTTGTCATGTTATCGCGCAAGTTTTCTTTCTTTAAACCCTTGAAATTTTTATATTGCCGCGTGGTCATGCCCGACCATGCTTTAGAAATTTCATCGGTCAAAATAGCGTATTCAATCCCTTTGGTCACACCGCGATTTTCCCATTCGTCAGTCAGCTCCTTACGCACTTGAATGGCCTGCAAGCGCTGGTTTATCCATTCTCGTGTATAACCCTTTTTCAGGTAGGTTTCGAGTGCACGCTCAATCGTCAATTCAGGGTCAATCGTTTCTTCTATTCGCTCGCTACCAACGCGGGCAAGCCACAATTTGAACGGCTCGGCTTTGGGCGAGGGAATAGACTGAATGATGCGTAGGATTTGTTCCGTGCTGGCAACGTCTGTTGCATATTTTTTACCATCAGCAGCGGTCATTTTCAGTTGCTGACAATTTGTCAGCAACTGACCTGCACCCTCGTCATTAAGTCTTTCCTTGAGCTTCGCCCAATAGTTACTTGCTCCGCGCGACGTTGACTGTTCAGTCAATGCACCAACCACGTCTACCACGGAAAAATACCATTCTTCATTAGCTTCGTCCCATGCGGTACGAATTTTCTTATTCTCGAATAATTGCAAGCCATTGTCCATTTTAACTCTCCATCTAAATCTTACACCATCTCAAACAAACTCATCTGCTCACTTTGGCTCATGCCGCTGAATGCCCCAAGCTCCTCCAGCAAGACAAACACAGGTGCTGCTACTTTTGTGCGGCGCTTGAACTCATCTTTGCTCAGATACTCCCCATCGTCTCGTGCGGCAGCAAGTTGGGTGGCTGCTACATCGCCGCAGCCCTCTAGCGCTGCAAATGGCAGGCGGATTTTCCCATCCTCAATCAGGTAACGCGTGGCATCAGACAGGTAAATATCCACGGGCAGGATTTCCACGCCGCGGGCCAGCATTTCATTGAGCACTTGCAGCATGGGAATGGTGCTGCGTTCCTTCGGCGTTGCCTCGCGGCGCTGCTCTTTGCCGCGAATCTCGCGGATTTTTGCCAGCACCGCAGCCTTGCCTTGCAGCACTGCACGGGTGTCGATATCCTCGCCGCGCACGGTGAGATAGGCCGCATAATATTGCAGCGGATGATATACTTTATACCACGCCAAGCGCACGGCTGCCATAACATAAGCTGCCGCGTGCGCCTTGGGAAACATGTATTTAATTTTCATGCAGCTGTCGATGTACCAATCTTCCACGCCGCAATCTTTCATGGCGTTGATGTGCTCGTCAGTTAGCTTGAACCGTGCCAGACCTTTACGCACAATTTCGGTGATGGCAAAGGCCATTTTGGGCTGCACGCCCTTGTGCATGAGATATACCATGATGTTGTCGCGTGTGCCGATGACCTCGCCGATGGTGCAGGTGCCCGCTTTGATGAGCTCCTGTGCGTTGCCCAGCCACACGTCTGTGCCGTGTGACAAGCCTGAGATTTGCAACAGATCGCTGAAGCATTTGGGCTGTGCTTCGCCCAACATGCCCAGCACAAATGGCGTGCCCATCTCCGGCAAGCTGAGCGTGCCGGTTGGGCAGTCGATTTCCTGCGCAGTTACGCCAAGCGGTGCAGGTGTGGTGAAAAGCTCGTACAAGCGTGGGTCACACACATCGGCCTGCTCAATGTCAATACCGGTGAGATCTTCGAGGTATTTATAAATGGTCGGCACATCGTGGCCGAGATTATCGAGCTTGAGAATGGTGTCGTGCAGGCTATGGAAGTCAAGATGCGTGGTTTTGCCTTTTGCGGCATCGTTGGCCGGGTATTGCACGGGCGTGAAGTCTTCTGCCACCATGTGCGCGGGGATGACCACCATGCCGCCGGGGTGCTGGCCGCTGGTGCGTTTCACGCCTTCACAGCCGCGCGCAAGACGCTCCATTTCGGCCTGAGGCAGGTCTTTTCCGGTGAGTTCCACATATTTTTTCACATAGCCAAAGGCGGTTTTTTCGGCCAGTGTGCTGATGGTGCCGGCCTTGAACACGTGCGTTTCGCCGAACAATTCCTCGGTGTAGCGGTGGGCATAAAACTGCCATTCGCCGCTGAAGTTCAAGTCGATATCGGGCGTTTTGTCGCCGTCAAAGCCAAGGAATGTTTCAAAGGGGATATCATGGCCGTCGCGCTGCATGTTAATATCACAGTGCGGGCAGGTTTTGGACGGCAGGTCAAAGCCCGAGCCAACTTCACCCTGCAGAAAGAACTCGCTGTGTTGGCACTGCTTGCACAGGTAGTGCGGTGCCAAGGGGTTGACCTCGGAAATACCTGCTGCATAGGCCGCAAAGGACGAGCCGACCGAGCCACGCGAGCCGACCTTATAGCCGTTATCATTGCTGTGCTTTACAAGTTTTTGCGCGATCATATACAACACCGCAAAGTTGTGCTTGATGATGGCCGCCAACTCTTTTTCCAAGCGCGCAGCCACGGCTTCGGGCAGCGGGTTGCCATAGGCTTGCTGCATTCTTTCGGTGCAAATGTTGCGCAAGGCATCGTCACTGCCTGCGATTTCGGGCGTGTATGTCCCCTTGGGGATGGGCTGCACATTTTCGCACATGTCGGCAATTTTGTTGGGGTTGGTCACGACTACTTCAAGCGCGGCATCCTCGCCAAGATAGTCGAACTCCTTCAGCATGTCCTGCGTGGTGTGCAGATATAGTGGTGCTTGTTTGGCGGCGTCGTCAAACCCCTGCGCAGTTTGCAAAATTTCGCGATACACCGCATCCTTAGGGTCCAGAAAGTGCACATCACCGGTGGCGCACACTGGCTTGCCCAGCGCATCGCCCAAGTGAATAATGCGCCGATTGAGTTCACATAATTCTTCATCCGGCAGCTTGAGGAACGCATTGTGCGCACGCGGCATGATTTCCAAAAAGTCATATTGTGCGGCAATGTGCAGCAGCTGTTCGTTTTCCGCCCCACGCAGCATGGCCTGAAAGAGCTCCCCTGCCTCGCATGCGCTGCCCAACAGCAAGCCCTCGCGATGTTTTGCGAGGACGCTGCGCGGCACCCTTGGTCGGCGAAAAAAATGCTCGGTGTGGCTTTTGCTGATGAGTTGATATAGGTTCTTGAGCCCTGTGGTGTTTTGCACCAGCATGGTCATGTGCATGGGACGTGGTATTTTCGCCGCCACGCGCACATTGCCGTTGAGCCATGCCAAATCATCGGCACAGTTGGGGTATTTCTCCTGTGCAATGCTCAACAATTCCTGCAAGATGCGTGCGGTCACACGGGCATCGTCGTCTGCGCGGTGATGGTTGAACGCACCCAAGCGAAAATGCTCTGCCACGGTGTTCAGGCGGTAGTTTTTCAGCTCCAGCAGCATTTGTGCGAGGGTTAGCGTGTCTACGCAGGGGTAGTTAAAGCTCCCGCCATGACGTTGATATAGCGCGCGCATAAAGCCCATGTCGAAGCTTGCGTTGTGTGCAGCAAGCACGGCACCTTCGCCGCAGAATTCTGCGAAGGCAAGTGCTGCATCCCATTCGTCGGGGGCACCGACAAGCATGTCCTGCGTAATGCCTGTTAGTTCTGTGATGCGCGGTGGCAGCGAGCGTTTGGGGTCAATGAATGTTTGGAATTTCCCCAGCACCTCACCGCCTGCGAATTTCACCGCGCCGATTTCAATCACACGGTCGCGCTGGGCATTGAGACCTGTGGTTTCTACGTCAAACACGACGAATTCGTGATTGCAAGGTATGGATGCCCCCTCAGTCGCACTTCGCGCGCCAGCTCCCCCGCTTGCGGTGGAGCCAAACATGACAGCCTGCGGCATGTCGTCAATATAATATGCTTCCATGCCCAGAATGACCTTGATGCCGTGTTTTTCGCCAGCCTTAGCCGCCGCAGGAAAAGCCTGCGCCACGCCGTGATCAGTGATGGCAACAGCCTTGTGCCCCCACGCAGCTGCGCGGGCGATGAGTTCGGCGGGGTCGTTCATGGCATCCATTTCGCTCATGTTGGTGTGCAGATGCAACTCCACGCGTTTTTGCTCGGCGGTGTCTTCGGGAATGACTGCCTTGGCTGTGGCAATGGACTTCGGCCGCAGCACATCGCATTTGCTGAATTGGTCGAATTCCACCGGGCCGCGCAGCAAATAACACGCGCCGTTCTTCAGTTTTGATAGCAGGTCATCGGCATGTTCAGCTTTTTCAAACAGCTTGCAGGCTACACTGCCGGTGAAATCGGTGAGGTTGAAGGTGATGATTTTATTCTTGCCGTCGCGGGTCTTATTGTCACGCAGGCCAAACAGTTCACCCGCCACGGTGATCATGCCATCGGTGATGTCGGCTTGCGCCATGGAGATGGGCTGCGTGGTGATTTTAGGGCCAAACAGCAGCGTGGATTCAGCGAAATCAAACGGGAGGTTTGATGCTATGACTTCGGGCGCCCCTGTGGGTTCATCATGGTCGCGGGTGACCGAGACGGTCGCCCCTACGGGCTCATCATAGACTACTCCATCTGGTGGTGCGTCTGGCAGCGGAATATCGTCATCTTCCACTGCAGGTGTAGGCTGGTCGAGCTTATAACTCACCCGGCAATTTGTCGCCTTTGCCACGTTGCGACACAGCGTTTGCACCATGCTTTCATCAATGGGCTCTTTGGCTTGCAGATGAAGATGCATGGTGCGTTGTTGTAGGTTTATTTGCGGTTGTACCAACAGCCCTTGCGTTTCGGCAGGGAACTCCACGCCCGGCAAGCAATCGCCAAAGAAAATCCACAGGGGAACGAATGACATGGTGACCTCGTTTGATAGATTTTTGCGCTCGCCGCGCAGGCGTTACTTTTTTGAAAAAAAGTAACCAAAAAACATTTTGTCGCTTCGCTGTGTCCTATTAAAGCCTTATGAAAATTTCGCGTGCAATCACCAAACTAGAGTGCGACAAATCACAGTGCTTCAATCGCTTCCATCAGCGCATCTAGGGCGTTTTCTTCGCTTACGCGCCGCAGCACTTCGCCGCGCGCAAACAGCGCATAGCAGCCGTCACCGCCGGCCAGCCCAACATCGGCTTCGCGTGCCTCGCCCGGGCCATTGACCACGCAACCCATGATGGCCACGGTGATGTTCTTGCTGCAGCTTGCAAGGCGCTCTTCTGCAGCGCTAGCTAGGGCAATCAGGTCAATCTTGCAACGCCCGCAAGTGGGACAGCTCACGATATTTGGCCGCCCTTGCTGCTGCCCCAGCGCATGCAAAATATCCTGTGCGGCGGCGATTTCTTCCACAGGGTTGGCGGTGAGCGAAACCCGAATGGTGTCGCCAATGCCCTGCAACAGCAGCGCGCCGATTGCAATGTTGCTTTTTACCAAGCCCATTTTTGCTGTTCCGGCTTCTGTTAGGCCGATATGTAATGGATAATCGCAAGCCTCGGCCAGCAGTTGATAGGCCTGCACGGTGCGCTGCACATGCGATGACTTGACGGAAATGACGATATCCTGAAAGTCGCATTGTTCAAGCAATCGCGCGTGATTGAGTGCGCTTTCGGCCATGGCTTCGGCGGTGGCAGAGCCATGCTTTTCAAGAAATTCTTTTTCAAGCGAGCCGCCATTTACGCCAATGCGAATGGGCACATTATGTTGCGCACAAGCGTTGGCGACGGCTTGCACGTTGGCTTGTCCACCGATGTTGCCGGGATTAAGGCGGATTTTATCTGCACCTGCAGCCAAGCTCTCAAGGGCTAGCTTATGGTCAAAGTGAATATCTGCCACCACGGGAATGCCGCACTGTTCTTTCAGCGCGGCAATGGTGCGTGCAGCGGATTTATCGGGCACGGCGATGCGCACGATGTCGCAGCCAGCGGCTTGCAGCGCATTGGCTTGTGCAACATTCGCGGGGATGTCATTAACGGGGCAATTGAGCATGCTTTGCACGCTGATGCGCGCCCCCCCGCCGATGACGAGGGTGCCTGCTCGAACTGCGCGTGTGATGCGTCGTTGCATAGGCGTCTCCTTGTGTAGGGGCGGCTATTAGCCGCCCGTGGATTCTGATGGGCATATGCAAGAAGTGCGGGCGGCAGATTGCCGCCCCTACACGCGACCTACCTGCGTATCAGCCCAATAATATCCGAAAACGTGATGATAATCATCAATAGCATCAGCAGGGCAAGGCCAATGCCGTGCACCATGCCCTCAAACTTCTTGGGCACGGGTTTTCGCATGATGCCCTCGATGAACACAAACACAATGCGTCCGCCATCAAGCGCGGGCAATGGCAGCAAGTTCATTACACCAAGGTTGATGGAAATCAACGCGCCGATAAACAACAGTGGGCTGAGTGCCTGCGCGATGGTTTGGCCTTGGGCAATGCCAGCCGGCACACTTTGCGCGCCGTCGCCCACCATGACGACAAGACCAACGGGGCCAGCCATGTCGCTTAGCCCGAATTGCCCGGTAATCAAATCAAACAGGCTTAGCCATACAATGCGCGTCATGCTTGCGCTTTCGGTGAATGTGCTGCCCAGCACGCGGCCAACGCTGCGCGGTGCCAGTGCCGACCAAAATCCCAGGTGATAATTTTCGGTGCCATCGGCTAGTGGCAGTTGCGCCAATGCAATGCCGGGCAGATCCACACGTTGGCCATCGCGACGCACCACCAAGTCCACGGTGCTTCTGTCGCCGCGGATATAAAGAAAAGTAATGTCCAGGTGTGAATACACCCGCCGGCCATTCACATGGGTAATCACGTCGCCTGTGTATAAACCTTGCTCCTGTGTGATGCCGTCGCGGTGAAAATAGCCCACTGTGGTGGTTGGCACCATGGGTGAAGCTGCCACAACCACGCCCATCATGATCACACCTAGCAGCAAATTCATCACTGCCCCGGCAGCCAAAATGGTGAAGCGCCGCCAAGGTTTTTTATTCACAAAAGCACGCGGGTCGTCGCTTGGGCCTTCATCCTCTTGCATCAGGCAGCTGCCGCCGAATGGAATGGCTTTGAGGCTGAACAGCGTTTCGCCTTTTTGTTTTTTCAGCAGCCTCGGGCCCATGCCAATGCTGAATTCGATGACCTTCACGTCGTTGGCGCGTGCTGCCCAAAAGTGCCCCAGCTCGTGCACCAAAATCACCAGACCAAAAAATAAAATGCCCACAAAGATAGAAATGATGGTGGTTAGGATGTTGATAAGGTTACCCCATTCTAATGCATAATTCTTAATGCATAATTCTTAATTGATTGGCGGGCAGCGTTGTCCACTGCAAATATGTCCTCCAAGTTGCGCGGATCACCCGCAGGAATAGCAAGCATGGCTTGCTCTACCATTGGGGTAATGTCTAAAAAGCCGAGTTTGCCTTGGCGAAATAGTGCATTGGCGGCTTCGTTTGCACCATTGAGTGCCGCACACGCAAGACCGCCGCGCCGCCATGCTGTTTTGCATAATTCAATGGCCGGGAAGGTGTCGTGGTCAACGGCTTCAAAGGTTAGTGTGCCCGCTACGGCCAAGTTCAACCGTTGCGCAGGCATGGGCAGCCGGGCCGGGTAGGTCAGCGCGTATTGGATAGGCAGTTGCATATCCGGCGCACCCAGCTGCGCCAACACCGCACCGTCATTATATTCCACAAGCGAGTGCACTATGCTTTGGCGATGCACCACCACGTCAATATCATCCACATGCATACCAAACAGCCATGCCGCCTCAATCACCTCAAGGCCTTTGTTGAACAGCGTTGCGCTGTCTACGGTGATTTTTGCGCCCATGTTCCACGTGGGATGGCACAAGGCGTCTGCTGCCGTCACATGGGTGAGTTCTTCGCGTGTTTTGCCGAAGAATGCGCCGCCGGATGCGGTTAAGATCAGTTTGCGTAGGGGCGACCGTCCTCGGTCGCCCGGGACATCGAGGACGATGTCCCCTACATGCAAGCACTGAAAAATCGCCGAATGTTCGCTGTCTACCGGCAAAATGGGCAAGCCTTTTGCGCTGGCCAATGCCATCACTAGATGCCCGCCTGCCACCAGGCTTTCTTTGTTGGCCAAGGCAACGGGATTGCCTGCTTCTAAGGCTGCAACCGTCGGTCGCAAACCCGCAATGCCCACAATGGCATTGAGCACAATGTCGCAGGGAATAGCAGCGCAGTTGGCGATTTCTTCAGCATTGCCGCATGCAAAGTGCTTTACGTTAAACTTGCGCACTTGCTCGTGCAGCAAAGCTGTATTTGAATGCGCGGTGAGGGCAACCACCTGCCAGCCAAGGCGTTCAATCACCTGCAAGGCTTGCACGCCAATGCTGCCAGTGGAACCTAAGATTGTTATACGTTTCATGAAAAATCCTCTTACTAGCCAGGCGAATGCAAATCCGCCCGAACCTGAGACACTACAGCACGCCGCCTGTAAGAGCAAGCAGCACAGAGACTCCCGCCCACGTGGTGGGGGCCACCAGCAGCAGGCTATCGAATCTATCGAGAGCACCACCGTGGCCTGGCATAATTTTGCCGAAGTCCTTAATGCCTAAATTGCGCTTGAGCGTGCTGGCCAACAAGTCGCCCATAATCGCAATGGGGCAAAGAATGAGCGATGTTACGCCCACCAGAATATAAGCAAAGCTATCCATCGCATCGCCCACCATCGGAATGAACGCCGCGGTGAGCAGCAGATTGATCACCGTGGTGCACAGCACGCCGCCAATGGCACCTGCCCAGGTTTTGTTGGGGCTGATGTTGGGGCACAGCTTGCGCTTGCCAAAGGCCTTGCCGCTGAAATAGGCCATGGCATCTGTTAGCCATGCGCAGGTGAGCATGATGAGCACCGCGAAAATCGCGACAATGCGCCCGGCATCATCAAAAAAGAGATTGCGCACCAGCAGGAACGTTGCCGCCGCTGCGGGAACAACAAATGCTGCCATGCAGGCGAACATCAAATGCTGGAATGTGGTTTTTTTGAACTGTGCCAGAAACAGCACAACCAGCAAAAGCCCCACCAACAGCATCAACGGGAACATGCCCAGCCCAAACGGACGAAATTGTGCTTGCGCCATTAGCAGCAACGTGAGGGGAGCAGCCACGGTTGCGGTAATGATCATCGCCTTGTTTTTTGTGCCTGTTACGGTGCATAGCTCAAACGCAGCAAGAGCCGCGAATATCATCAACAGCACATCCAACACCGGCCACTGAATGAAAATGAGCGCGGGAATTGCGATGCACATGCCTACGAGACCAGCTGCAATTTTTGTTTTCATCGGGGAGCCTCCTTTATGTCACTTTTTTGAAAAAAAGTGACGCAAAAAACGTTAGCCCGCTTCGCGGGGAGAATTTTCTAGCGAATTCACACACGTCTTGGATAGAGCACAGCGAAGCGTCGGAGCCCCACCGCAGGTGGTTACACCCCGCCAAATCGTCTGCTGCGCTTGGCATAGTCCGCCAAGGCTTGGTCGAAGTCTGCCGTGCTAAAGTCCGGCCACAGAATGTCGCTGAACCAAAATTCTGCATACGCACTTTGCCACAGCAAAAAATTGCTCAGCCGTTGCTCACCGCTGGGACGAATGATGAGGTCCGGCGGTGGCTGCCCGGCGGTGTAAAGCTGCGCTTCGATGTCTTGTTCGGTGAGGGTTGCGGCATCGCGCTCCCCTGCTGCGCAAGCCTGTGCCAATCGCTTGGTGGCTTGAAGAATCTCCTGCTGCCCGCCGTAGTTAATCGCAATATTCACCACGGTTTTGTTCTGCATGGCAGATTCCGCTTGCATTTCGTCGATGAGCGTGAGGATGTCCGCAGGCAGCAACCCGCCCGGCTGCAAATCACCAATGTAGCGAATGCGCCAGCGTTTTTGTTCATTTTCGGCACGGCGGCGCTTGGCTTGGCTAAGCTGACGGCGAAACAATGCCATCAAAGCATCCACCTCACCTTGCGGACGCGCCCAGTTTTCTGCCGAAAATGCATAGAAGGTCAGGTGGGCAATGCCGAGGTCGGCCGCGTGTTCGCAGATGCGCTCAAAGGCATCTACGCCGGCGCGATGGCCCTCGCTGCGCGACAAGCCACGCTGCGCTGCCCAGCGGCCGTTGCCATCCATGATGATGGCGACGTGGCGGGGCAACGCAGGGCTTTGCTCTGTAATAGGTGCACGCTGTTGCATGAATTCTCCTGAAAAATTGTAGTTGAGCACAGCGAAGCGACGAAGCCCCACCGCAGGTGGCACAGCGAAGCGGCGGAGCCCCACCGCAGGTGGCTAAAGCTCCATGATTTCTTTTTCTTTGGCGGTGGCGAGGGTGTCGATTTCTTTGACGAATTTGTCAGTGATGTCTTGCAGCTCTTTTTCATCTATCTTCAAGTCGTCTTCGGTGATTTCGCTGGCCTTTTGCGCTTTTTTTAGTTTATCCACGGTATCGCGCCGGGTGTTGCGCACGCTGACTTTGGCGGCCTCGGCAAGGTGTTTGATTTGCTTGGCGATGTCGCGGCGGCTGTCTTCGGTGAGCTGTGGAAAAGCCAGACGGATGATACGGCCATCGTTTTGCGGGTTGATGCCGATGTCGCTGGTTTGAATGGCTTTTTCGATGAGCTTGATGGTGCTGACATCCCAAGGCTGAATGGTGAGCAGGCGGGCTTCGGCGACATTGATTGCCGCCATTTGCGAGATGGGCGTGGGTGTGCCGTAGTAGTCCACGCGCAGCTTATCAAGCACGGCGGGGTTTGCGCGCCCGGCGCGGATTGCCGCGAATTCGTTCTTCATGGCGTCCACGCTTTTGTTCATTTTGTCTTGTGCGGGTTTTAAGAAATCGTCCATGGTGTCCTCCTGCATATGTAGTATCAATGATTAAACGGCTAAGCTAACGATCCAAACAACAAACACGATTGGTGCGGCACCCAACACGATGGGTATGACAACAGCCAGCACGGCAAGCAATGCAGTTCCGACGATGGCAAGAAAGGCTAGAATGCCCGCCCAAATGCGCTGCCCAGTGGAAAGCGGCCGTGGCGTCTGCCGCGCCGTGAAGTTCAAGGTATCGCTGCCCACCAGCCGACGTTCGTAAAGTGGCAAGTGGCTGTCGTTGGCGTTGTAGGCCGTGACGCTAACCATGACATTGACGCCCTGGTGCGTGGGATTGAAGCTGAAAGTTGCGTTGGTTGCACCTTCAACCAGTTGGCCAGCACCACCCGTGCCTTGGCGCAAAAACCACTGAAAGCCTACCGGATCGCCGTTTTCAACGGCTGCAGCAGCCGAAACAGTGATGGGATCGCCGACGTAGCCCATGCTGCCCTGAATGGTGGGCTGTTGGGTGATGGTGGGGAAACTGGTGTCACGCGTGACGGTGACGGTATCCGTGATGACTTGGCGGCGTTGCGCAAGCGGCAGATGATTATCATGCCAATTCCACACCACGGCGCGGAAGGTACGCACAGTCCAGTTGTCTTCAACACGCACGGTGAAATTGCCGCTGACTGTGGTGCTTGCCTGCACCCAATTGCCGCCTTGCAGTTCCTGCCAAGTGAAGTCTGCAAAGGAGTAACCCGGCATAGTTGCAGTGGCGCGAAACGTAACATTGCTGCCTGCAGGTGCGGTTTGGCTTTCAGGCTGTTGGGTAATGACCGGAATGCCATCGGCACGGGTGACAGTTGCATGGTTGCTAATCACTTGGCGGCGTTGCTCAAGGGGCAACTCACGGTCGGCAGCATTATAGACAATCACGCGAAACGTGCGTGTTGTCCATGCGGTATCAACCGTGAAAGGAAAGAACGAAGAGGTTGTGGCGAATGTGGTGAAGGTATTGTTGGGCAGCACTTCCTGCCAAACAAAGCCCATGGTGCCACCGCCTAATATAGTTGCAGTGACGCGCAAATCACTGGCTTGGCCAGCGCGCAGGGTTCTGTCTTGCGGTTGCTGTGTGATGGCTGGTGTGCCCGCTGGTGCGTTGGCTACGGCGGGCATTGCAACAGCAAAGGCCAGCAGCAGTGTGAGCGCAATGGCGAGTAGTCGTTTTGCGTGTTTCATATGTCTCCCCTTTGGTTTGATAATCATAGCATAGCAAAGCTGCCCTGCCAAACAGCAAGGGCTTTGCTAGATAGTTGTTGTTCGAATTAGCCGTTGTTAAAGTGATTGACAGCAATTACAATCACCACAACCAGGACGACTGCTGCCACCACAAAGATGATGCCGCCGCCAATGACCCACGGACGCACGTTGCGCCACACAAGATTGAGAATATCGCACTCGTTGTTATCATCACAGGCATTCAATTGCGCAGCGGGGACACCTCTGAGGAGGGTTTGTGCAAGGCTGTCAGCCCAACCGGTGAAGGTGTCGATGATAAAATTGCCGGTGGGTTGGCTTGGGGTGAGGGTGGCATTGTTGGCCATGGCGGGCACTGCCAAGCCAAAGGCCAGAGTGAGTGTTAGCACCAGTGCCAACAGGCGTTTTGAGTGTTTCATACGTAGTCCTCCTAAAAATTTATCTTCACAGCCGGGGCTGGAATGACCAAGTTGTTAGGTTACAATGCGCACAACGACAAACATAATGAGCACCAATAGCAAGAGAAGGCCGAACATAATCAGTCCTATCCAAAATAGCGTGCGCAGCGTTTCCCGGATAATTGTCCACCAGGTTACGCGTGGGTGATCGCAATTTTCGTCTTCGCAACCCTCCACTTCGCAGTTGCCAACACGAGCGCGCTCTTCATTGAAAGCACGAATGAAGTTAAAACTAAACGCAAGCGTGTTCCCCTGCCGTTGCTGCTGCCGACGTTGTTGCTGCTGTTGTTGGATGATTTGGTTCGTGTTGAAGCCCGCCGTTGCGGGCACTGCCAAGCCAAAGGCTAGGGTGAGTGTTAGCACCAGCGCCAACAGTTTTTTTGCGTGTTTCACACGTAGTCCCCCCTAAAAATTCATCTTCACAGTCAAGGTTGCAATGACCAAAATGGGGTTGGTCATTGTCTAGCTAGTTTTTATATGATGTGAGCCATCGTCAAAACGAACCACACGATAAACGCGAGACATAATACCAAAATTGTAATTAAACCGCCAATTACCCATGGGCGCAAACGCGGTGCCTCCATTCCTGCTGTAACCAATTCAGTAGCAACGTTTTCTGCAGCATTGCGACGGTTTTGTGTTCTCCAACTATCCACCAACCAGTTGCTCCCAGATGTATTAGTGGGCAAGCTTAATGCGCTAGCGGCGGGCAAAGCCAAACCAAAGGCCAGGGTGAGTGTTAGCACCAGTGCCAACAGTTTTTTTGCATGTTTCATACGTAGTCCTCCTAAAAAATTATCTTCTTATAAAAATAAAGCTGGGAAAATGAATCGCCAAAACACTACTCCAATCGCGGCAACAGTCGCAAAAACAACAAGCAAGGCAATGAATACCGGGAGAATAATCGTAGTCCATGGGTTGTTGGTCACATTAACCCAAGCTCGGTTGCTGTGCACGCGAGCACTGGGGTGGTTGGCGTTATATACCGTCACCCGAAACTCCGTGCGTACGCGTTGCGAAGACGAAATCACAAGCGTAGATTCAGTTGCGCCTTCAATGCGGCGAGCTGTTGAGCCTGACATTTGATACCATTGAAACGCAACAGGGTCACCGTTTTCTACATGCGCGTGCACGCTTAGGGTAATTGGTCTGTTGAAATAACCACTGGCGTTTTGCGGCTGCTGGGTGATAATCGGGTAGCTCGTGTCACGTGTAATGGTAAATTCGTCGCTAAGCGTATGACGGCGCTCAAGCAGCGGCAAGTGTGCATCGGCGGTATTGTATACCACAACACGAAACGTGCGTGATTGCCATTCACTCGTGATAATGTGCGACATGGATTGCGCTGTGGTTACGTCTATCCATTGTCCATTCATCCGCTCTTGCCACACCTGGCTATGCTGGTAGCCGCCGGGGACAAATGCCCAAAAGCTCGAAGATGAAGAGGAGCCCACGCGCCAACTTCTGCTGGCTGGCTGTGTGGTGAACTCTGGAATACCTGACGAGCGAGTTACGTTAATATCTTCGCTAACGGCATGGCGGCGTTCCCACCACGGCAATTCATGGTCCGACTGGTTGTATGCAACTACACGGAATGTGCGAATGGTCCAGTCCTCATCAAAACGCAACTGAATCGAGGTCCTACCATCACCTTCTATGATAATATACTCGTCATCGCTCAACATTTCGTGCCATTCATAGCTAATCGATGTGTTCCAACCGCCCTGCATGTTGGCAGTGACGGACAAGCGAAAATTGACCCCTAGCCCTATTTCCACATCAAACAATTGCCAAGTGATCACTGGCGTGCCTGTCAAAGGTATATTGGCCGACGCAGGCACAGCAACCACACTACCCAGCACCAGCATAGCCAACACAATTGCCAGCAATTTTTTCGCGTGTTTCATATGCGTCCTCCATGCTTAATTTATGCATTACGAATTAGCCACAACCGTGCCCACATTTTCGCCCTGCAGGGCGCGCAGAATGTTGGCAGGATCGTTGAGGTTAAACACCAGCATGGGGATGTTTTGGTCGCGACACAGCGCCGCACAGGTAGCATCCATCACATTCAGGCGTTGCTCTAAAATGGCGTCATGCGTGAGTGTGTCATACTTAACGGCGTCGGCGTGCTTGTTGGGGTCTTTGTTGTAGATACCATTGACATTGGTGGCCTTGAGCACAACATTTGCTTCAACTTCTGCGGCACGCAATGCGGCAGCGCTATCCGTAGTAAAAAACGGGTTGCCCGTGCCACCACCAAAAACGACCACTTTTCCTTGTTCCATGGCCTCAATGGCTTTCCATTTGTCCACGCAGTCAGCCACTTGGGGCATCACACAAGCCGATTGCAACACTACCGGTTGACCGATCCACTCAAGGGCATCGTCAAGCGCAAGTGAGTTCATCATGGTGGCGAGCATGCCCATTTTATCGGCCCACACAGCGCACATGTCACCACTGGTTCTCCCGCGCCAAAAATTGCCGCCACCCACGACGATGCCCAGCTGTGCGCCTGCGTCTACGCAAGCTTTGATGGCTTCGCATATGGGTTTCATGGTGGCCGGGTTAATGCCCGGTGCACCGCCGCCCAGCACTTCGCCAGACAGCTTGAGAATTGCACGGGGGTATTTTAGATGGGACATCTGTAACTCCTCATAATATTGTAATTGCGGGTGGTTCACGCATGGGATTCACTGTCTTGGTACAATGTGTGCGGGCAAAAGTCTTGGCCCGTTGCCCATTCCAATTCGCCATCAATGGCTTGCACTTTTTTGAATAAGGTTTGATTGACTAACGGTTGAAAGAACGGATGTGCAAGATTTGGTGTAAAATCATACACGCGCTTTTCTTTGTTGGCATAAGACAACAATAACTTGTGATTTTCCAGCGCGGTTACACAGATTAGCTTTGGGTATTGCTGCACTTAATCCAACCCCTTAATCTTGAGAAGTGCTCATTGCAAGTCGCGTCGCTCCGCGAGCCTTCCTCACCCCTCGCGACTCGGGGAGCTCCTTCCCAAGGAAGGAGCCAGGGATTGTTCCTTATCATTTTGATGTCGCTTACCGTCTAATCCTTGGCTCCTTCCTCAGGAAGGAGCTGGCACGCTTCGAGCGTGGCTGAGGAAGGTTCGCGGAGCGACAAGAGAGCGACCGCTTTCATCTGGCCACAAACTTTCCTACTCTAGCTCAATCTCCTTGCCTGCGTCGCTGCTGCGATAAATCGCATCAATGACTTTGCTGGCCATGATGGTGCGGTCAATGTGCGCTTGGTTGAGCTTGCGCGTTTGCACGCATTCGATGAACGAATCAATTTCATAGGCATAGAAATTGCCAGCATCCAGTTCATCAATCGCTTCGGTGATCAACTTTCCATCTTCTGCGGTGTAGTAGGTGAAATCGCCGCAATAATTCAGACGAATGCCGCCTTTGGTGCCCATGAAATCAATGAAGGCTTCTTTTTCGCCAATGTTTTGCGCCCATGCGCCATTGAAGGTAATCACAGGACCAGCGGTGCGAATCATGCCAGTGACGGAATCGTCCACATCATAGGTGCCGTCGAGGTTCATGGTGCGGTCTGCCCACATGCTTTCATAAGCATAATTTTTCATGTCTACGCCCAGCTTACTGAATGCCTGACCGGTTACATTTTTTACTTCGGGTTCGCCGCAGCAATACAAAATCAGGTCAAGGTAGTGCACACCCCAGTCAATCAGCGCACCGCCGCCCGAGATAGCCTTGGTGGTGAAGTCGCCGCCCAAACCAGGGATGCTGCGATGCGCACGAAAGCTGGCATAGACGTGGAAGACCTCGCCCAGCTTGCCGTCTTCAATCATTTGCTTCACGGCGTTGTTATACACACCAAAGCGGTTAACCACGCCGATGTTCAAAATTCTGCCGGTTTCGTGGCAAACTTTTTGCATGTCAAGCGCTTCGGGCAGGGTGCGTGCTGCGGGTTTTTCGCACAGCACGTCTTTGCCGGCACGCATGAAATCAATGCTGATGGGCGCATGGCTATTGTTATGCGTGCACACCGAAACACAGTCGATGTCTTCTTTGTTGAGCAGTTCTTTATAATCATACACCGCTGTGCCGCCGTATTCTTTGGCCATTTCGTCGGCACGTTCGGGGATAATATCGCAAAAATAGGTGATGTTCACGTTAGGGTTTTGTACGTATGGGGGGATGTGCGCGCCTTTTGCAATGCTGCCGCAGCCGATGACTGCCACGTTGATTTTCTTCATGGACATTTTACTCCTGATTGTACAATAATTTAAACTTTGTCCATAGTATAGCATAACTTCGACGAAAAGTAAAGAGTAAAATCTGACTTTTTTGCCGCGTTGAAATAAAAAACCGCCCATGTGGACGGTTTGGGATGCAACAAATCACATAAACATTTACCTGCGCATGCAAATTGGGCAGTTTTGTGTGCAGCTGTGCAGCGCCATGCTTTGCCCTGCGGCGGGGATTTCTGCAATGGGCATGTTCAAGCCGCCGTCTATCACGTGGGTTTTGTTGGCCGGTGGGTCACTGATATAAACCAGATGAGTCTGTGTGTTTACCACCAGTTGTGCAAGGCAGCGACACACGCTGCGTGGAATATCCAGGCGGCCGATTTGCTCTAGTGTGCAGGTGTCGTAGACCAACACGGCGTTGCGCGCGGCGTTGATGAAGTACAGCAGGCCAATGGATTGGTCCACCGCTAACGCAGCTGCTCCGTCGGGCGGGCAAATGCTTTCGATGAGGGTATTGGTCGCACCGTCAATCACGGCTACACTGCCATCTTCTCGCAGCGCATAAACACGGCTGTCGCAGTTGTCCACCACCACATCCTTCACACCGGCGTCACCGGGCAATGAAACACAGGCGAAAACTTGGTTGTTATTGCTGTTGAGCACAGGGATTTCATTGGTGTGGTTAGCGACATAGACCAGGTTAGTGCGTTGATTAACCGCCGCAACCACAGGACGACCGCCCACGCGAACCACATCTAACAAGCAATCCTGAAAGCCGTTGACCACGGCAAGTCTGCCGCTGCCCGGCTGAGGAATGTATACGCGGTGATTGTTGGGATTGACCGCTAACCTTGTGCTGCGCAATTCTCCTTGCATGGTCATGTATGTATTGTGATATTCCTGCAAGGCAATGCAATTGAGGCCCTGCAAATTGCTTGTGTTAAGCACGGTTAGCGATGTGCCCTGTTCGTTTGCTACATACAGCTTGCGCAAATCGCAGTCAATGGCCATGCCAGCGGGATAGTCCACCTGCACGCAGGCGACAACTTCGTTGCTGGTTGGATCCACCACACGCAATGCACCGCAATCATCTGCAATGAATAGGTAGGCAGGCATGGGGCCTAAAGCGCAGTGTTCGGGTGCAGACGGCGGCGGAGCTTGCGCATCGTCGTGCGGCACAACCACACAATAATGGATGCCGGGCTGTTGTTGCGGACAAAAGGCAGGGCAAGCCTCCCGTGTGTTGGCTTGCTGCGCTGCACATGACCGATTGTTTCTTCGATGTAATGGCGGCATAGTGATCCTCATTTCTTACAAGGTCTCAGGTTATTCTATGCGCAAATGGTGTGGTGTGCTAATGGCCAAACCTGCTTTGGCGCGCCGCAGATTTGATTAACATAGGATTCTTAACTTTCCCTTGACTTCCCCTGCCCTATCCTGTATAATAAATGGATAGTATGCACGAAAGTGGGATTGCGCATGAAAAAAGCTCTGCAAAGCTTGGATGCTCGCCTAGAAACGAAAATCCCGGAAATATGGAAGTTCATCAAATGGTGCGTGGTTGGCTTTTTTGCCAACGGGGTAGACATGGGTTCATTTTTTATTATGCAAGCGTTGATGAGCCAAGCGTTTTTGCATGCCCCCATCGGCGGCCCTGCATGGTGGCAAAATTTCCTTTCGGCCATTGGATTAAACGAAGGACTGGGCAGGTTCATTGCGTTTTTGGTGTCCATCACGCTGGGGTATATCGTGGCGTATATCCTCAACCGCAAAGTGGCCTTCAAGGCCAACAATGGCATTGCACTGAGCTCGGTGATTTACGCCATCAATGTGCTGGTTGTGATTATTGCAGGCTCATGGTTTGGCACAGCATTCGCCAACTGGCTATATCATCGTGGTGTCGCCGCGGCTGTGGTGAATACCGTGCCGAAAATTGTGCAGGTGCTCATACCCATGACCTGGTCGTACCCGCTTAACCGGTTGATTGTATTTACGCAAAAGAAAGAAAAAACTATAATAGATGCTAGACATTAGACGTTAGACAAAAGACGATAAAATACAGAGAGTGGATTTGCGCATGAAAGAGGCTTGGCGGCGCTTGGATGACCGCTTGGAAGCAGAAAAACTAGAGTTTTGGAAGTTCGCCAAATGGTTTGCGGTGACCAACGCCGTGAATGTTCTAGATATCGGTTTGTATTACGTCATCATTGCGCTGATGAGCGAGAGCTTTCGGCATGCACCCATTTGCGGGCCGCTTTGGTGGCAGAATTTTTTGGCTGCCATCGGGCTCAATAATGGCTTGGGGATTTTGATTGCGTTTTTGGTGTCGATTGCGCTAGGCTATGTGCTGGAGTTTATCATCAACCGCAAGTTGGTGTTCAAGGCCAACAACGCTGTTGCGCTCAGTTCGGTGCTCTATGCGCTTGAGGTGCTGACGGTGATTGTGGTGGGCTCGTGGTTT
>WQWM01000009.1 GCA_009785335.1 Oscillospiraceae bacterium | reverse complement strand
TTTTGTGCTCCACAGCCCTCCCTCACCCTCCCCGAGGTCGGGAGCTCCCTCTACAAGAGGGAGCTAGGGGCTTGCTTTTTCAACTTATCATTAAGAGGATACCACGAAGCGACTGCTCCCCGCAGGGGCGGCTAGATGTTGAACCCCCGCCTGCACGTCTACGACGCGCTTTCCTCCCCCAATGACCCACCCCACAAATGCAAGCATTTGCGGGGACCCCGAGGGGGGAGGCCTTGGCAACACCTACGTAACTCATAAAAATCCCCCGCGAAGCGGCTAGGTTTTTTGGTTACTTTTTTTGCAAAAAAAGTAACGCCTCCGCAGCCTTAAGCACACCAATCTTCGCCGAGTGGAAATTCAGGCCACCTTGCAGCCACGCAGCGTAGGGTTCGCGCAGGGGAGCATCGGCGGAAAGCTCGATGGATGCGCCCATGGTGAAGGCACCAGCAGCCATGATAACCTGACTGTCGTAGCCGGGCATGTCCCAGGGCTGGGGCTGCACGTGGGCGTCTATGGGGGCACCGGCCTGCAAGCCTTGGCAAAGTGCGATGAGTTTGTCTGCACTGCCGAGCGTGACACTTTGGATGATATCCGCGCGCGTTTCGTGCCATGTGGGGGTGACGGCATAGCCCATGCGGGCGAACAGCGCGGCGGCAAACACAGCGGTCTTGAGGCTTTCGCCAACCACATGCGGCGCATGGAATAAACCCATGAATAAGTTACGATTTTGCCCCAGCGAGGCGCCAACCTCACTGCCCAAACCGGGCGTGGTGGCACGGTAGGCACACAGTTCTACTAGGTCTGTTCGGCCTGCAATATAGCCGCCGCTTTTCGCCAAGCCACCGCCGGGATTCTTGATGAGCGACCCTGCGATGATGTCCACGTCAGGTTCGCTGTGCTGCACGAACTCGCCGTAGCAGTTGTCCACAAACACAATGGCGTTGCTATGTTGCTTCACTAGTTGCGCAATTTCGTTGATTTCCTGCACGCGCAGGCTTGGCCGCAAGGTGTAGCCCCGTGAACGCTGGATATAGACCATCTTGGGCTGATGGGCAGCAATGGCTTGTGTGATAGCCGGCAAGTCAGGCGTGCCGTCGGCAGCGAGGGCGACTTCCTCATAGCGCACGCCGAAGTCCGTCAGGCTGCCCATGCCGCTGCCGGTGAGGCCGATGACGGGACGAATGGTGTCGTAGGGCGTGCCGGTGACGCACAGCATGCAGTCGCCGGGCCGCAGCAGGCCAAACAAGGCCACAGCCAAAGTATGCGTGCCGCTGGCGAAACTGTGGCGCACCAGTGCACTTTCGCAACCCAGCACATCGGCAAACACTTCATCTAACACTTCGCGGCCGCGGTCGCCATAGCCATAGCCAGTGGTTTCGGCAAAGTGGATTTCGCTCACACGATGGCGCATAAAAGCCGCAAGCACCTTGTGCTGGTTGTGCTCGGTGAGCTGCTCAATGTCGGCAAACGCAGGGGAGATATCACCCATGGCTTGCGCGGCTAAGTCGCGCAGGGTTGGGCTGAAATTAAAAAAATTACTCATGGGTAAAATTTATCCTATCCGTCATAGTGGCCCTTGCAAGACCAAATATACATCTCACCGTCTCGGATTTCATATACAAGGCGGTTCATTTCATCAATGCGGCGACTCCATGCACCGCTCAGATCACCCTTGAGCGGCTCTGGCTTACCAATACCAATGTTGTGGTTTCGTTGCACATCTTGCACCAGCAAATTCACGCGTTTCAGCGTTTTCTTGTCCTGCGTTTGCCAATAAAGATAATCTTCCCATGCACGCTCATACCAAACCAGCTTCATCAATCCACCTCAAGTAGCGCATGTTCAACCCCTTGGCCAGCATCCAGTGCGGCTTTCGCACTGCGCAAAAAAGCCATGTTGCTTTCACCATAAAATGGGTCGCTGATGGTGGTAATGTCGAACGGCAAGCGGCGTTCGCGCAGCACCGCGCGAGCAAACAGATTAAACGCCGTGGTGGTGTTCATGCCCACCAAGCTGCAAAATTCATCAAATTGATTTTTTACATCGCTGTCCATACGCACACTAAAAGTCGTTTGTGCCATAATACATACTTCCCTCCTAGTAGGTTATATTCTGCTATTAGTATAACCGATTAGGTTCGTTTTGTCAACTATTTTTGCATTTTTTTGTTGCACTCAAGAGAGATTGGAAATAACCTACCATTGCATTTCGCCGCCAAATGTGTTATCATGGTAGCACCAAAAAGGAGGGATGGCCATGAAAACCTTGCGCGAAAACATTAATTTAAAGCCCGAAAGTGTTCGTTTGCTCAAGCGCGGCGGCACAACGCTGGTTTTGCTTTATTTGGCGGCCATTTTGTTGTATTTCACTGCCGGGCATGTACTGGATTTCCAGTTTTCTGTGATGGCGGCGCAGCAATTGGCGCTTGGCCTGCGCGGTGGATTTGCCTTGCTTTGCCTGGGTGTGCTGTTTTTGGAATGCAGGTAATTTGCGGCAGGGTCGCGATGTGAACACGTTAATATTTGGAATTGCAAGTAAAAAGTCAGGCAGACCGCAGGAAAGAACATGCGGTCTGCTTGACTTTTGCGCTGTGTCGTGTTAAGATGAATAATATGCAAGGTTTTTGGGTGTCGCTCCGCGAACCTTCCTCACCCCTCGCGACTCGGGGAGCTCCCTCCAATGGAAGGAGCTAGGGCTTGCTTCATTAGGTTTTTTTCTTGTGCAACCCCCACCTGCACGTCTGCGACGCGCTTTCCTCCCCCAATGACCCACCCCACAAATGCAAGCATTTGCGGGGACCCCGAGGGGAGAGGCCTTGGCAACACCTTAATGTATTTATAAAGATCCACCGCGAAGCGGCTAGGTTTTTTGTTCTTGTGCAACCCCCACCTGCACGCCTACGACGTGCTTTCCTCCCCCGAAGGGGAGGCCTTGGCAACACCTTAATGTATTTATAAAAATCCACCGCGAAGCGGCTAGGTTTTTTTGGTTCTTTTTTTGCAAAAAAAGAACAAGAAAGGCGGACCAAGATGTCTGTTTTACAACAGCAATTCATGCAACTGATTGATGCATGCGACATTAACGACAGCGACAACGATTTGCTGGCGTTGCTTGGCATGCCTGCGCAGGCTCCTGCTGTGCCAGTTGATGATGACGACTTGGCGTTTGCTTTGCCTGCATCGCAAGCAAAACCCAAACGGCAAGCTAAATCTAAGTCGCTGCCTTGGATTGCCCTTGCGCTGATGAGCGTGCTGTGCGTAATTATGCTGAGTGGTGCAGCCTTAACTGCGCTGAGTGCTGATAGCTCACGCGCGGTGGCCGGTTTGCGCGTGTTTCATGTTACTTCAAACTCCATGGCACCCACAGCCAACAGCAGCGGCAACACACAGCCCGGCTGGATGCGCGCGGGCGATGCGATCATCGTGCGTGACATTGCGCCTGAGCAAGTTCACGTGGGGCATGTGGTGACCATTGACCGTGGCACACAACAGGATCCGTTAACTCACCGTGTGATGGCTATTCTAGAGAATTTTGACGACCCCAGCGGCTTGGGATTCATCACCCAAGGCGATGCCAACCGCAGCCCCGACCCGCACGTGGGCGGCAGCCGGGTGATGGGGGTCACTGCGCTGCGTATTCCCTATGCCGGGCATGTGCTGGGTTTTGTGCATGAGAACTTGGCCATGAGCATTTTCCTTTGCGCGCTTGTTTTGCTAGGGTTCATCCCGCTGTTTGTGATATTGCTGAATCAAGGGAAAAAAGAGAAAAATCTCCCGGAAGATGTGGATTCACTCGTGTAAGGGCGAGTTTACTTCTCCACCTTTATCAAAACCCTGCGGCAATCTGTCGCCTATAGCGACGCAGGCTCGCGGAGCGATTGATGAAAGTTGAAGAAACAAGCCTCATTCCCCTCCGTTGGGGTCCCCGGAAATGCTTGCATCCTCTCGTGTAGGGGCGGCTATTAGCCGCCCGTTTTTTCATCTCATCATAAAAATCACGGGCGGCTAATAGCCGCCCCTACACGCGCACCAATCGCAAAATTGCACCCTCTGGCAAGTTTAAATCACAAGCAAAACTAAATAGCATTTCCGCATGCCGGGTAGCTTCAAGGGCTTGCCCGGCTTCGTCTTGCAGATCGTTCAACGTGAGGTCAATCGGTGGCTGCCCGGGTGCCACGGCTTGCATGGCATCGCCTGCAAACGCACGACCACGCTGCACAGCATAGCACCTGCCATTTGCGCAACGCTGCACAATGCCGATCGGCTCACTTGCACGAATATAACCACTCGTTTCGCTGATGTGCGCACGCTCACCGGGCTTGGCGAACGCAAAGCCGGTGCAGTATTCCCGGTGGCTGACTAGGTAGGGCTCGCGCAATACCCAGGCGGGCACCGGCTTGCCCTGCAAGGCAGCGTCAAGCGCGGCACGGTAGGCATTCACCACCACCGCAACATAATACGCTGCTTTGGCGCGGCCCTCAATTTTTAGGCTGGTGATGCCTGCAGCCAGCAACGCCGGGATATGCTCAATCAGGCACAAGTCTTGCGCATGCATGATGTGCGTGCCGCGAGCATCTTCCTCAATTGGAAGGTACATGCCCGGGCGAGTTTGCTCCATCAGCGCATATGTCCAGCGACAGGGCTGCGTGCAAGCACCGCCGTTGGCGTCGCGCCCAGTGAGATAATTGCTCAACAGGCAGCGACCGCTGTAGCTCACACACATGGCACCGTGCACGAACATTTCCAGTTCGAGTTCGCGCGGTGTGTGTTGACGAATTTGCGTGATTTCCTCTAAAGTCAGCTCACGCGCAAGAATAACCCGGCTTGCGCCAAGCTCATGCAACGCACAGGCGGTTTCGGCATTGGTCACACCTGCCTGGGTGCTGATATGTATGGCCACGCCAGGTGCGTGTTTTTGCGCAAGTTTCATCACACCCAAATCACCCACGATCACGGCATCCACGCCTGCATGCGCAATCACCTGCAACCATGCGGGCAACGCAGCCATGTCTTCAGGATGAGGGATGATATTACAAGTCACATAAACCCGCTTGCTCGCCGCATGCGCCAACTGCACCGCTTGCACCAATTCATCTGATGCAAAATTTTTCGCGCCGCCGCGCATGCCAAACTTTTTGCCAGCCAAATAGACCGCATCCGCGCCAAAGCGCAGTGCGGTCTGTAGGCATTCCATATCACCAGCGGGGGCGAGTAGTTCTATCATAGGGTTGCTCCTTTTCTGTTACTTTTTTTGCAAAAAAAGTAACCAAAAAAACCTAGCCGCTTCGCGGTGGATATTTATGGGGCAAGGGTAGAACACAGCAAAGCGACGTAAAAGTTTTTTGGTTCTTTTTTTGCAATCAACCCCCACCTACACGCCTTCGACGTGCTTTCCTCCCCCGGCGGGGGAGGCCTTGGCAACACCTACACAGTTCATAAAAGTTCACCGCGAAGCGGCATAGGTTTTTTTGGTTCTTTTTTTGCAAAAAAAGAACGAGAAATCTTACCGCAGCAAACCTTCAAGCATCAGGCGGGAGCGTGTGCTTTCGTGTTCTTGGCGGGTGTTGGAGAGATAAATTTGCCCGTTGCGGTCATGCTGGAAAAAGTAGTAGTTGGTTTCCGCGGGCCACAGGGCGGCTTCAATGGCGTCCATGCCAGGGTTGCCAATGGGACCAGCTGGCAGACCGGGACGCACGTAGGTGTTGTAGACTTGATTGATGGAAGCGAGCATGCCGCTTTCCACGTGCTGAGCCACGTTGTTCATGATATAATGCTGGGTGGCCTCGCTTTGCAGGTGAGGGAACTGGCTGGGGTTGCCCAAGCGGTTGTGGAACACGGCGGAAACCTGCCGCATTTGTTGGGCATTGGCCGCCTCCATTTGTATCATGGATGCCAGAATGATGGTTTCATCGGTGGTCATGCCAAGTTCGGCGGCACGCGCAGTGTATTCTTCAGTCCAGCGGCGATTGAAGTTATCGAAGAAACGCCGCAGCACGCTGTGTGGGCTTTCGTTGATGAAAAACTCATAGGTGTCGGGGAAGAGATAGCCCTCTAGCCTGAAGAAGCGCAAGCTGGTGTCGCCGAGATTGTTGATGAAGTGATAGTCAAATTCGCCGCTGTGCATCGCACGCATCAGACCATCTCGGCTGGCGACGCGGTTATCGTGCAGACGGTCGAAAATCTGCCGCACTGTCATATTTTCATGAAAGCTAAGCGAGACGGTTTGGAACGTGCCGCGACGCGGACGCATGCTATCCAGCATTTCCTCAAGCGCCCAGCTAATGCACACCATATGCTCGCCGGGCAGATAAATCGGGGGCGATGGGTTAGCGACGTTGCGGTTAACCAGCCAATAGGTAAAGCGGGCGTAAAGCTGGCCGATCCAGCGCTGTTGAATGAGACCCTGCTGCGCCAAAATGTCAATGACTTCGTCGGTGCTGGCATTGTGCGGCAGCACCACGCTCACCTCGCGGGTGTTAAGCGGATCTTTGCCGATGGCGAACAGGTCGCGCATGGCGGTGATACCAACATACGACAGCACGATAGACAACACTAGGGCTGCGATGACCATGAACATCGCAGAAGAAAGCCCGCGTTTGTTGCGCTTTTTGGCAGCAGGCTTTGCTTTGTTGCTGCGCGCATTCGTCGTTGTTTGCGCGCACACAGGTGCAGGCGGCGGGTTGGAAAAATACACCTCACCTTTGGGTTTGGCGGGCACAGGGATATCATCTGCCAGATCGGGATCTGCAAACAGCAAGTCGTCGTCATCAAAATTGATGTCCAGCTTAAAGGGTTCCTGCTGGCGGCGCGGCGTAAAGTCGTTGTTATTGTTGTCCATACCATTCTCCTTCAGTAACCACCACGTCCACAGATAAATCATGCGGACCGGTGGGTATTTCACCTATCATCGCGGCATAACAAATGCCCAGTGTTCTTCCTTGAAAGTTTGCCAAAAATCGGTCGTAATATCCGCCGCCGTAGCCAAGCCGATAACCTCTGTCATCAAACGCTAGCCCAGGAACAAGGCACAATGCGTAATGCGTAATGCGTAATGCGCAATTTGTTGGCAGCGGTTCGGGGATATTGTGCGCGCCGGGCACCAGTTCATTTAATGCATCAACGCGGCGGAATGTCATTGTGCGGGTTTCGGGTGTGCAGCAGGGGAGATAGAGTGCTTTGTTTTGTGCAAGTGCATGTTCAAGCACAGGCTTGATGTCCGGTTCTGTGCCAATGGGGAAAAAACCGAGAATTTCGCGAGCACTGATAAACGCCGGGTGTGTGATAATCGCTTGACACAGCGCGGCATCCCATGCTTGCTTGGCCTGCGGCAAAATTGCCGCGCGTTGTGCGAGGAGTTCTCGCCGTAAAGTTGATTTTTTCATCTAAAAACTGCCTTCTTCTCAACCTGTAGGGGCGGCAATTATGCCGCCCGAAAGCATAAAATATCATTGTTTTTTCGAACTTCGGGCGGCATAATTGCCGCCCCTACAGCCCGCGAAAAATTAATCATAGCAAATTTGCGTAGCCACTTCATCTGCTTTTTCTTTGCCGCATAAATACTCCACGCAGGCCAAGCCAAACTCAATTGAAGCACCGGCCGCTTTGGCCGTAATCACATTGCCATCGGTCACCACAGGGGCGTCCACAACGGTTGCACCGGTGAGTTTGTCCTCAAAGCCGGGGTAGCAGGTGGCTCGTTTGCCTTGCAGATAACCCTGCTCGCCCAAGATGGACGGCGCGGCACAAATGGCAGCGAGCATGCCGCCACGTTCAGCAACCGCAGCCAAGCAATTGCGCACAACAGGGCTTTGCGCAAGCAATTTGTGCCCTGGGCCACCGGGCAAGATGATGCCGGTGCATGCGCTAACATCGCAATGGGCGACGTCGCATTGCACTGCGATGCCGTGTGAACCAGTGACCATTTTGTCTATACCCACGGCGCGCACTTCAACACCCGCACGGCGCAGCAGGTCAATGGGCGCGATGGCTTCTATTTCTTCAAAACCATCCGCTAAAAAAACGTAAATCATAACTATCCTTAAAACTGTTTTGTGCTCCGCACCCCTCCCTCACCCGCTGCGGCGGGAGCTCCCTCTAACAAAGGGAGCTAGGGGCTTGTAGCCGAAACTTTTGATGTCGTTATCCTCTAAATCCTCGGCTCCCTCTGTTAGAGGGAGCTGGCACGCGCCGCGCGTGACTGAGGAAGGGATGCAGAGCGCACTCTCACTCCAACGTATAAAGTCGCTTCGCTGTGCTCTATTCCAGCGTGTAGGGAAGATAAGCGCACTGCTTGGTTTGAACTAACCATTCTCGTGCTTGTCCATCAAGTGGCAGCAACATGCCGCCGAAAGCATCACGCTCGGTTAAATCACGGTTGACTAGTTTGGCTTCTGCTTGCATATAGGCTTGCATGGCTGGCGCGAAGTCAAACTTGCCAACGCCGCAATTCTGCTTGCGAAATGCAGGCACAAAGCCCTGTTTAGCATAATAACGTTGCAGCTGCTCGGTGGCAGGATAAAGGGCAAGCGCGCCGGTGTCACGTGCGGCGTGTTGCAGCAGTTGCTGCGCCAGCCCGCGATTGCGATACTCCGGCAGCGTTGCAACAGCATAAATATAGTGCACGGGCACATGATTGGGCATTAGCGTCCCCGGCAGCATAAACAACATGCTCACCAGTCGGTCGTCAACATGGCAGCCAATTCCTCGGCAATGGGGGAATGCGTGCTGCCAAAAAAATCGCACATAGTCTTCCGAGTCGCCAAAACAGGTTTGCCAAATGTGCAGCACTTGCGGGTAGTCATCATGGACAAGTTTACATATCATACGAACAGCACCCTGTGTTTTTCCAGCAATATGGCCGGATGATAGCTCAGCTTGGCTTTGCGCAAACCCTCGTGGCCCAGATCCTCTTCGCGGTTGATGAACTCGAAGTCATCCAAGCTGTGCTGCGCAAACGCACGGTTCATCATTTGGTAGGTGCCGGTGTAGTCGGCATAGGCTTTTTCATAGTGCGTGCAGAAGGTGGTTGTGCTGAGCGGCTCACCCATGGTGAAAGCGATGATACGGCTGCCTGCGCCGTTTTCGCGCAGCACGGCACCACGCATGTTGAATGTTTCAAAATGGCTGAGGCTGCGTTGGAATGCAATGAGTTCTTCATCAAATCCCTCGGGATTGCGTTCACGGTTTTCGGCCGTCCATTGGTCTTCCATGGCCAGCACTTCATATAAGATAGAGGGCGTGATTTCCTCATAAGACCAACCGGGGCATTCCCGCGCAAAACGCGCCGTGTGGTTGCGCTTTTGGTGATATTTCTTGCCTGCAAGCTCTGCCAAATCACGTTGCGCATAAATATAGTCAAAGTCATCCTGCGCGCAGCGTTCAACGCGAAATTGCCCGGACGCGGCAGCTTCCAATCGAGGAATATCCTCGCTGGTCACGCCATACAGCGTCAATGGATGCCCGCAGCGGGCAGCATCGGCGCGCAGTAATTGCAGCACTTCTCGTAAATCGCCTTGACCGATGGGCATGCAGTGCACCGTTTGGTTGCGGCTGCGTGAGATGAAAAACTCACCCACCTGTGCGATTTCAGTGCCATACTTCAAACACCAGGCGTAGATGTTGCCAAAGCAAAATTCGCAGCCCATGCGTGAGGCAGCGTGTAAAATCGGCTGCGCCCAGGCATAATCTTGCGCGGTGGGCTGGTGAAAGCCCAAGGGATTGCTGCTGCAGGGCAAGGCAGGGTCGGATGTGGTTTGCGATGCTATCATGAATCTCCTTATTGCTGTCTTTTTTCTTGTTCTTTTTTGAAAAAAAGAACCAAAAAACTTTAGTCGCTTCGCGGCGTCCTAAGAAAGGCACTGCGTTTGAGCTGTTATTTTATGGGGTGTGTAGGTGTTGCCAAGGCCTCCCCTCCGGGGGAGGAAAGCACGTCGTAGGCGTGCAGGTGGGGGTTGCGCAAAAAAGAACCAAAAAACTTTTTGTCGCTTCGCTGTGTCCTAAGAAAGGCACTGCGTTTGAGCTGTTATTTTATGGGGTGTGTAGGTGTTGCCAAGGCCTCCCCCCTCGGGGTCCCCGTAAATGCTTGCATTTGTGGGGTGGGTCATCGGGGGAGGAAAGCACGTCGCAGGCGTGCAGGTGGGGGTTGCGCAAAAAAGAACCAAAAAACTTTAGTCGCTTCGCGGGGAACTGTTTATGGAAGTTGAAAAAGCAAGCTCCCGACCTCGGGGAGGGTAAGGAAGGCTCGCGGAACGACATTTTTCACCTCGAAAATCTTGCTTTTATCATGTGAACATAAGGGTATTCCGCAAGCAATTCGGGCTGCTGCGCGAAATCCTGCAAGTCGCCTATCGTTCTTAATCCATCTCCCGAAAATTTGGATAGATACAAGATGATTTCACTGCCATTTTGTATATACACCGGCTCGCTGACTGCGCTAGATATGCCCCACAACGCATCATCACCCGCCGTCGAAGATTGAACTGTATGGTGGGCGCGTGTGCCATCTAGTTCAACGATAAACGTATATTGAAAATCTAAATTGCCATTCTCTCTGTTGCTGTTAATGAGGACAGCCAACTGACCCTCGAGAGTTCCGCGATTGAATTCTTGAAAGCTGGTGACATGCACGCTATGAATGCTATCCACCAGAACGCCGTATTCATACGTCTCTAACCAAAACTCTATCGTTTCAAACGGTTTAGAAGTTGCAAAATCAAACAGAAGGATTTCGCTGTTGTGTGTAGTGATGAAATCAAGCAGGTCTCGCTGTTCGCTGGTCAAATTTGCTGGACGAATATGATTTTGAGGGCTCGAACAACCCGCCAAAAACATTGCCATGATGATGGCTGCAAAGATACAGCAAAGGATTTTTTTCACGAGGGAATGCACCCCACGATCTCCGCATGAATCTCCTCGATAGTGCGAATGATATTGTTGCGCGCGCAAGGGATGATGTGCCAACCGTAGTGCGCAGCAGCGGCCAAAGCAGCCTGTCTGCACAAAGCAAGGTAATCCCTCGCCGTTTCGTGAATGTCCTGCGCGCCACGCTTGCCAGTGAGCATGTGTGAAAGTTCCGTGGGCATGTCGAGGTATATCACTAAATCGGGCTTGGGCAGCCCAAGCTTTTGGTACTCTGTATCCTCCAGCCAGCTAAAATAGTCTGCCCATTGATCGGGTGGCAATTTGCTGGCTTGATGGTAGGCATTGGATGTGGTGTATCTATCCGCGAGAATCACGCGGCCGTCGGCGTAATCCTGCGCCCACTTGAGCTTGTAATTGGCGTAACGATCCACAGCGTAAAACAGCGACGCGGCATAAGCGTTAACGTCACCCGGTTGGCTGCCAAAACGCCCGGCAAGATATTGCCGCACCAGCACTGACGAATCGTCGTCGTAGTCCGGCAGTTTGATGGTGAGCGGGTTTGCGCCTTGCGCGGCAAGCCATTGCTGCAGCAACGCTAGCTGCGTGCTTTTGCCGCTGCCGTCTAGGCCTTCCAATACAATCAACATGAAAATCTCTTTCTACAGCATCGCACCACTAAACGGCACATAGCCACCCTGCGCGTATTCTTTGCGCCCTTGTTGAATGATGGCACATTCCTCATCGGTTAAATCTGTTTCGATGGTGTCATGTTCTGTCTGCATGGTATCTCCTTAGCCCTCGTCAGCATGTAGGGGCGGCTTGCAAGCCGCCCGGAACTTCAAAAACGCTATTCGCCGCAAGCCACCCGCATTGCAATATCCGCCCAACGGCTTAGCCTGCCAGGGTTGCCCCCAACGGTAGATACATCTTTGAGCAAGAATTCCACACTCAGCCCATGTTGCTTGGCTAATGCGCAATACTCCTGCAGCTCACGGCGAATTTCCTCTTCGTTCATCTCAGCGCCTGCCAAGAATGCGGGGTTTGGCTTGGCCGAAAGCACAAGTTCAGGCCCGAGTTGCGCCGCGAAATTTTCTTTGTTGCTCCACGGGCTGCATGATACCTTGCGTACATTGGGGATGCGCTTGACCAAATGCAGGCGGTCATCTAGCCTATCACAGCAACCATAATACACCGCACCGAAATATTCTGCCATGCGCGAGATATACGGCAACTCAAACTCCTCAAAAATGTCGGGTGAAGTGGCGGTCATCAGTTGTGCCAAGCCGAATGACCAACAATGTTGCGACAGTGCACCACGTCCCATGCCGCTTGATGGCAGCAATTCGTCAGTAAACACATGGCTGCAATGGCATAGCGTTTGGTTGTCGTTGTGCAAACCCAGCCGATTTGCCGCCTCAATGCCAGCGATGGTGGATTCCGTCATACGATTCATTGCCGCGTGCAGCAGTTCTGGGCTATCATAAAACGCATAGTAGCACTCGTCCACGCCCATGTAAGTGGTGAGTTTATCCCACACACCCAAGTGAAAACTGACGCCCACCATACGAATGGGTGCCAAGTCACCGAACATGTCTTGCGCTTGGGCATAAATCTGCGCAGTCAGTGCTTCGTCGTGCGTGATAATTTCGTCTTTGATTTTTGCCACATCACTAAGCTCCGCCAGTTGGTTGGTGAAGTGTTGCGAAATGCCTAGGTAGTCTGTTTGCGCGGCAATGCCATAGCCTGTGCGCGTGACTGCCTTGGGCAGTGCGATGAATGGGTCAAGCACCATGTCTGCGGGAAAATTGCGCCACTTATACAACGTTTGCCGCAAGGTTTGCTCAACACCGCGCCAATAGGGCTCTTCAATTTGGCAGGTGAGTTCATCGCAGGCAAGTTCGTGCCACGGCAATTGGTCAAGGGTAATCATCGGTCGTTGCATGTCGCAACGATTTAGCGCCCGCCACAGCGCGGTTTTCTCTTGCTGCACCGGCAACGTGGCGTATTGCATATATTCGCCAACAAGCTGGCGTAAGATTTCTTTCATCACAGCACCTGCGGTGCGGCTTAGCCGCTTCGCTCTGTCCTTTTCGTCTAATATCTAAAATCTAACATCTAATGTCTATTATATCACACCTGCGGTGAGCACTGTCGCTTCGCTGTGCGTTAATCGCGTCACATCAAGCCGCAGCGTTCTGTCTCTATTATATCATAATTTAGTTCAAAATGCAAGTTCTTGTTTCGTTCACACAAACAGCCGAATCACATAGTAAATGATCGGCACGAGAATGGATGGCAGCAAATTCCCAATGCGAATTTTGGTTATCTTTAAAATATTCAGCCCAATGCCCACAATCAGCACCGAACCCACCAGCGAAACCTGCGTGACCAATGCATCGCTCAACACCGGCGCGATGAGCACCGCCAAAGCCGTTAACGAACCTTGGTATACCAGCACCGGAACTGCCGAAAGCAGCACGCCTTTGCCCAGCGTGGATGCCAAAATCAATGCAATCACAGCGTCTAGCAGAGCCTTGGCAAACAGGATGTCAAAGTTGCGGTTAATGCCATCTTCCAGTGATCCGACAATGGCCATGGCGCCCACGCAAAATATCAACGATGCGGTGACAAAGCCCTGCGCAAAGGTTGACTGCGTTTCATTTGGCACAAAGCGTTTTTCGCATTTTTTCGCAAGGCTATCCAAGCGTTTCTCAATATTGATGAGTTCACCGGCCAATGCCCCCACCGCAAGCGAGATAATCACGATCATCGTGTGCTGTGCGTAAAGCCCATCGTCACGCACGGCAAATGCGTTGCTCACCGTGCCCCACAGCCCAACCATAACCACCGCAAGGCCAAGGCCATGCGTCACGGTGTCGGTGATTCGCGTGGACAAAAACCGCTTTAGCACAAGCCCTGCCGCGCCGCCAAGCAGCACCGCAAGCACGTTGACCAATGTTCCTAAGCCTGGCATGTTTTTAATTCCCTTCGCTTCGTGTTGTAGTCTATTATAACACATGTAGACGATATTTGCAAACAAGAAAAAACATAGCAAAACCCCGAACCGAAGTCCGGGGCATTGTAGGAGGGTTATGCTGCGGCTTTCCAGCGTTTGAGCGTGGGCAAGCCTTCTTGACATTGTTGCAGGGCATCTGCGCGGTCAAAGCTAAATTCTTTCACCATGATGTCGGTGCACTGTTCAATTTGTTGTGCAAGGGTGAGGTCGGGTTGAGTGAATGCACCGTTATCGTAGCAAAATTTGCAGTAATCTACACTCTTGCTGCCGTTAGCCTCCAGGCCATACATTTCGTTGGTTTCGCCCATGGGCATGCCACAGCTTTCGCACATTTTCTCATTTTCCATGATCATTTCTCCTTTTTTGTTTGTTTGTGTCTAGCACTTCACCAGTATAGCATACATAAAGTGACAACAGCATGTCATGTTTTGCGAAAATATTTTTTCGTGAAACCCCTCTGCCGCTGCGCGGCATCTCCCCTAAGCCCACCCCACAAATGCAAGCATTTGCGGGGACCCCGGAGGGGAGACTCTGGCGAAACTCAACCTTTCGGCTTTGCCAAGGGCTCCCCTGTAGGGGAGCTGGCACGCCGTAAGGCGTGCCTGAGGGGTTGGTAGTCAAACCCAAGCCCATGCGGACACACCGTTCGGCAGCGAAAGCACTTGATTACAAATTTTTTGTCCTCTATTTTGAAAAACTGGGAACAGCCTTTTTTGTCAAATGAGGCAATGTCATCCAGTGCGCCGCACGGGCAGGCTTGCACACATTTATTGCAATGATCACACATGGTTGATTGCATTTTTTCATCTGGGGCCAGTTCTGCGTCCGTCAACACAGCGCTGAGCCAAAGCAGATTGCCATGCTGCGGGTTAGTGAGCAAATAGTTTTTGCCGATGAAGCCAAGCCCGGCCAATTGCGCGGCGTGTTTGAGCGAAATGGTTCCGAATTGTTCTTTTCGTCCGTCACCCTCAACCCATTTGCCGCCTGTTGCGCTGATGGCTTTGGTTTTGTAGCCGTCTGCTTTGATCCGCTTGGCCACTTGCTTTGCCATGTCTGTCATTGTGCTCAGCATTGCATTGCGGCTGGCGGTATACTCCACTGCATCGGTCAACACCTCAGGCAAACATGCAGCACCCAGCACAATCACCGAAAGGCAGCCCGCAAGCACATCAGCGGGCCTAAAGCCCTCTGGCGCCAACGCAAAATCTTTCGCAGCGGCAATGCCCACCACACTTGCGCCTGCATGCATGCCATATTCTTTTACTGCTTCGCTCGTGAGCTTGTTTGGCATGTTATTGCACCTTTGTTAACGTTCTTTCAACGGCAAACACATGCGTTTTGCAGCGCATGGGATTAGGATTGATGAATGCATAAAATGCTTCGGCCAACTCGCTGGGATTTTTCGACACAACCTTGAAGTTTTTCAGGTCCTCCATGGTTTCAAACGTGATGGCATCGGCCCAAATGTCGCCGTCACGAAATTGCTGCCACGACACATAACCTTGTTGTTTTGAAATAAACTCATTGTTTAGTTTTTCTGCCGCAGCAAGAAAATCTGGCACAGAGGCTCCTTTTTTCAGTGGGTAAGACACATAATAAATCGCTTTAGACATGATAGCGCACCTCCTTTTACTCACAAATATTTTATGAAACTTGTTCGTTTGTTAAAATGTTCCAGTGCAAGCCAAAACGGTCTGTGACATAAGCGTTTAAAGCTGCCCAAAATTGCGGCGTAGGTGCTTCAACAACAGTTCCGCCATCTGCAAGTTTTTCAAACACAGAAATAACTTCCTCTTTTGTGCTCAAGCTAACCTGCATCCAAAATCCTGAATCTGACAATGGCTTTTCGCCGCCATCACTCATCATCATGGTAGTGCCCAACATGGTTACCTCGGAATACATCACAAAATGATCTGGCAGTGGTTCGCCCTCGCCAAATTCTATTGGTGCTTCGCTGCCATAGCTCATGTTGCTCACCTGTGCCCCAAATACCTCTTTGTAAAATTTGATGGCTTCGTCACAGTTGCCCTGAAACGCGATTGCTGGAATAAGCATAATGATGCTCCTTTCGTATTTATCAGTATTAGTATAACACAAAAAACATGACAACAGCGTGTCATGTTTTGAAAAATCATAGTTTTTTCTTTTTATATTTCTCCATGGCAAAGGCATGCGATTCATCAATTAATGGCTTTAACAATTCAAACGTTTCTGTTGATGGATTCAGCACACTTATCCAACCCATCCACGCGTAAACAGGGTGAGGGGTTATTTTGTCAAGTGCTGTGAAGTCGCAGTCTATTTCCACCACGCCGCCTGCTGCGGGGCGCTTGGGGATACTGGCAAACAGTTGCACAAACGTGTTTTTTCTGATGCCCAAGTTGACCCTAAAAACACCTGGTCTGTTTATATCAGAAGCTTTGTCGTTGTCGCCGTCTTTTTCTTTAATCGTCAAAACATAAACGCCTTTTTTCAAGGCATTATCTGGGTTATAAAAAATGCCTCGTTCGCCCCAGTTTTCTGCTAGCACTACTCCGTCAAGATGTTGCAAGCAGTAATGCAGTATTTCTTCTGGTTCCATTCACATTCCTCCGTGTTAAATCATCAACAGGTCGCTTAATGTCTATGATAACACAAAAAACATGACAACAGTGCGTCATGTTTTGCGAAAATGTTTATGTTTAATTTTCCATTATCTCAAACGTGAACACAACTGGATTTTTGGCATCCTCGAACAGCGGCGACACATCAACCGACTTAATTCGCAGTTGGATTCCCAGCGCTTTTTGCAGTTCATACAAACGCCCGCCCGCGCATCGCTCAAAATAGCCCTCAACATTCGACGGCGGTGTGCTAAACTTGCCCTCTTTCACTCGTGCGTAGTAGCCATGCGAGCACTTGAAACTAAGCGTCAGCGTGTTATCGTCGTTCAACACGGGCTTGCATCTGCCGAATCTTTCTGCAAACAGCGCGATTCGCTCGTCCAAAGCCAGATGGGCGTGTTCAAGGGCGAAAATCTTGCGTTCGCTGTTGGCCGCCGTGCCGTTGCAAGCACCTTGTGTTTCATACAAACGAAACCGCTGCGCTTGGGTGAGGTGCTTGCTCATGGCCTGGCAAAACACATCATTCCATTCGGGTGAAAAGCGTATCTCATCTCTGTGTTGGTGATAGATATTCTCAAACACAGTCAGCATATCCTCGGGGATGCTGTGCTTCTTCTTTTTCATTTCTCTTACCATGCCTAACATTGTGAGCCCTCCATTGTGTCATTTTGGCATAGTATAACACACTTAAGACGACAACTATGCGTCATGTTTCGTGTGAATATTTTTATAGCTGTGGCAAATGTGCATGCATAAAACCGGGTAGGAGACTGGTGATTATGCTGCCACGCGGAAGTGTTCAATCTCACTTTCGCTCAACTGGTATGGTTTAACGCCCTTTTCACGCGCATAGCGTGACAGCGCAGGGTAATTATAGTGCGGCTCGTTGTCCAGCTCTTCACGAGAACGCACGGCAAGGTAGCCGCCGGCTTCTTCAGCAAGTCGGTCGAGTTCTCGCAAGTCCTCTTTGAATTTTTCTGACATGTTAGCCCTCCTCAAATATATAACGCTCAAGCAATTGAATCGCTCTATCTACGTCCACTTCCATGCGAAATGGGTGCGCAATACCGATGTGTTGTGCGCCAAGCATGCGCTCATAATGTCGTGCAAGGCGTTCATTTTTTGCATCAAAATATAGGTAGCCTTGATTACCTTCTTCTACGGAACGTCTTGCTGCGATAGCAAATAAATGACCGCCTACACCATCATATTGCCTGTTCACACCTAAATTGTGTGGTGCCGCTTCCGCAGCATGTACAAACATTGCTGTGTTCCGGGGGTTGTTTTGGATTGCGATGACCCCTTGAATTGTTGGGTCACCCTTGACCATGAGTTTGTAAATTTCATCATCATTGAAATTCGGATGGCCCCATTCAAACCCCCAACCCTGCAAGTTCTCCAACTCGGTACGCGTAATGGGCGTGAAGATGGTTGGCAAAATTTCGCCAGTGCGTGCGTCTTCAAGACATGGTGTGAATTTATCAATCTCTAATGTCATGTTTCCACCTCTCCTGCTCCATTATACCCGAACCCAACTCACGTGTCAACCCCTGCAGCGCATTTTCCTCTGCCATCACAAGCATGTTTGGCGAGAAAACACGTCATGTTTCGTGTGAATATTTACCTTTAATTTTTCCCATGTGCGCCAATAGGTCGTCAACCACGTGCTGCGGTTCCAGCACCACAACCAACGTGCCATAGGAAAGAATATAGTCGCTGATCCACGGCGCGTCTTGCGGCATACGCAATGTGAGTGTTCCGTCTGCATGGGCGATGATTTCACTTGCTTCAAACTCGTCATAAATGCGATATTTTGCGCCCTGTGAAACACGCACGCGAACATCAACATAACACATTGCCGGGGGCTCTTCCAGCATATCCATGGTTGGCGGTTGATATTCACTGCTATTGAATGGCTTATCTAGCATCGCCATGTTGCTGATGCGCGTGAACTTGAAGGTTCTGTAATCATTTGCCTTTAGGCAAAACGCCTGCACATACCACGCCTTTGACTTGAAGGACAGTTTCAGGGGATAAACTTCACGGTCTTTGGTTTCACAATGCCCACTGAGATAGTCAAACTTCACGGCAAACTCGTTAAGAATAGCATGTTTGAGCAATTCAAATTTTTTGTTGTCTATTTCACTATATCCCCAGCGCGAAAAGTCAACCTCGATCCACTCCTTGCCCGGGGCCGCAAAAAAGCTGCGCAGCCGAC
Organism: Oscillospiraceae bacterium; assembly: GCA_009785335.1. Classification (GTDB taxonomy): domain Bacteria; phylum Bacillota; class Clostridia; order Oscillospirales; family Acutalibacteraceae; genus WRMQ01. Next base: position 54,671 of record WQWM01000009.1, on the reverse strand, counting down.
CCAGCACTTGGTTGGTTTCAATCAGCCGTGTTGCGGCCATGCTTTGCAACGAGAACATAATTTGCTTTTGTTCTTCTGGCGAAATGAACGCTTTGTTGAGCACAAAACTGTCTTGAATGAAAATGCCGCCGCCCTTGCCTTGTGTGGTGTATATCGGTATGCCGGCCATGGTCAGCGTGTCGATGTCACGCAAAATGGTTCGTTTAGACACCTCAAAATGCGCCGCCAGGTCATTGGCAGTCATTTGCTTTTTGTCTATGAGCAAATACACAATTTCGAATAGCCGGTTGATTTGCATAAAATCTCCTGTTATATTGTGCACCGCGAAGCAACTAAAGTTTTTTGGTTCTTTTTTTCAAAAAAGAACACTTCGCGTTACGTCTCCCTCGTCACATTCTTCATCCACTTCCAGCTTAGCACGCGGCCAAGCCCCACGCCAAACTTGATAACCTCCTCAAAACGCAGCAACATGAATGCTGTGAGAGGGGATATGCCAAACCCAAACACACCAATGGCAGCCACAGGCAGGGCATACACCCACATGAAGGCGACATCATAAACCGACGAAAAGCGGGTGTCGCCGCCGCCGCGCAACAGCCCGATGATGATGCTGCCATGCGGCACAAAAACCAACATGGCCGCAGCCTCCACCAGCATGAATTGCCGCAATAGCTGCATCGCCTGCGTAGAAATCCCCAAAAAGCCGCTGGCATACACCGGGCCCAGCACCAGCGCGCGCATCAACAGCATTTGCCCAGCACACAACACACCCGCTATCCCCGAAAGCGCGAGAATCACTTTGCTTTGGCGCTTGGTTTGCGCGAAGTCGCCGCGGCCCACACTTTTGCCCGTGACCACCGCCGAGGCGTTGAACATGCCGCAACTGAGAATGCTGCCCATGCCTGAGAAAATGCGCGTGAGGCTTTGCGCGGTGATGGCCGCTGCGCTGATTTGTCCGAAGATGACTGCTTGCAGCGACACCCCGATGCCCCACACCACCTCGTTACCAACGACAATGCTGCCGTGTTTGAGGAAATCGCGCAGCAGCGTGCGTGGGGCATGGGTGATATCTCGCACGCGTACCCCGATCGTTTTTTCGCGCCGCGCATAAAACAGCATGACGATGCATTCCACCACGCGGGAAATCAGCACAGCAAACGCCGCGCCCCGCACACCCATGGCAGGCATGCCAAACAAGCCGAATATCAGCACGGCACTCAAGCCCACGTTGACCACGAAGTTCATGCCCTGCATGTAAAAACCCAGCTTGGCTTTTTCCACCGAGCGCAAAAACAGCCAATAGGCTCTTGCAAACGAAAACGGCAGCATGCCAAAGCCCGAAATGCGCAGATAAGTGACGCCCAGTGCAACCACTTCGGGGTCGCTGCTGAACGCGGAGATAATGGGGCGGGGGAGTGCGATAGCCACAAACGCAAACAACAGCCCCGCCAACATGGAAAATCGCAACATAATGCCCGCGATTTGCGCCACACTGCGGGTGTCGCGTCGGCCCCAATATTGCGACGCGAGCACCGCTGCGCCAGAGATTAAGCCGAATTGCAGCAGAAAAAACACAAAGAAAAAATTGTTAGCAGCTGCCACAGCAGCCACTGCTTGGTCGCCTAGGGTGCTGACCATGAGTGTGTCGGCCAGCATGATAACGTTATGCAGCAGATTGGCACCCATTACCGGCACGGCTACGCCCAGCATGGTTTTGGCAAACTGCGGTTCGAGAGGTGATAGCGAAGATAACACAGGGGGAGTTCCTTTACTTTAATAAATGTTGTAATTTTTTCTGCCATCGTTTGCGATAAATCAACGCAAAGGTGTCGAGAATCACTGCGTCGTACAGAAAGAAAGTCAGATTGCCCAGCGCAAGCACAATCAAAATGGTAAATTGCCCAAACCAGCCGAAGTCTGCCATCATGTCAATGCCCAACAGCAGCACAGCGAAATAATAGCTCGCCACCATGGCCGCGTTAAACACAGCGAATTTGCACAACCAGCTGAACCATTTTGGCAGCTTTTGCAACGCGTGACGCAACACGGGATAACCGCCGAACACCAAGATGTATATCACCGCGACGGATTTGTTGGGCAACAGCAACGCTGCCAACACCGAGCTTGCCACGTAAACCGCCGCCGCCCATCGCCAGTTCAGGTGCAACACCAGCACAAACACCAGCATCCCCGCCAGCGCGGGCGCGGTGTAGTCCATCCATGGGATGACCGACAGCGTCCACATCAGAGCGAGGGAAAGGCCGGTGAATACGCCGCACAGGGCGGTTTTTTTGGTGTGGGTCATGAGAAATCTCCGGTTCGTTAGTGGCTAGGGTGTTTATATTAGCCATGTATTATCACAAACGCAAACAGCAACACAATAACCACATAGCCAACGAAAAGCTGTCTAATGAATTGCTTGATAAATCTAGCCACGCGTTTGGCAGTGAGGAAAAACAACAAGCACCATGCGGGAAACCCAAGAAGGATAAACAGTATCTCAATCCAATCGCGCACAGAAGGTGGCATATCTATCATGGCCAATAATCGAAAAGATGCAGCTAAAGCAACTATTCCGGCCGCAAACGCAATGACTTTAGCGCGAGAGAGCTTGCTGAAATCAAATGATTCTTTCAACAACGATTTAAGCACATCATTCGGTTCTGGGGCATGCGCCAAGGTTTCCGCGCCGCAAAATCGACAGATAATCTTCGCTTCATCAGCGGCAAACTGATTGGTGGCTCGGCAGGCTGTGCACTGTGCTTCATGCCAAGACATGTCAACCTCCTTTGTATATTATGCTGCATAGGGCGATTTTTTAGTGTGGGTCACGGGCTTCCTCTCACACCGAAATACCATAGCAGAAAAAACACTGCCGCAACAGCCGCGCCAACTGCAAGGTATTTGGCAATGTCTATTCTAAAGTGCCGCGGCACGCGTTTGGTGGCACAAAGGAATATCAAGCACCATACAAGCATGGGCACGAGCATAACCAGCAAGCCAGCCAATTCTGGCGCATTACTGTTGCGCATCATCCTTAGTATTAGCACCGGCCAAATCACCAAGCCGGCGACAAACACTATCTTCGGGTTTGGGGTGGTATCAACAGGATCATAAGCTGGTACCACTCCACCACAATATAAGCATGTAGTTTCATCCGCGCCGTCCTCAAACTGACACATAACGCGGCAGGTGGGGCACTCTTTGTCGTAGCGTTTCATGGATTTTATCTTTCTACACCCTAGTCACCAAACACTGCGGCACCGCTTGCCCGCCATTGCCTGGATGCCTGAGGAACTGCGGGAAATCTGGGTTTTGCCACACGGTGGGCTGTGTGCGGCTGTGAATAATCCACATGCGCAGGTCATACATCACTTCAGCAGCGTGCCAGTTGTCGCGCACAAACCAAGTTTGGTTAGGAAACATCGCAGTAGACGCATCAATGATATCGTCGGGGCTGCGATGACGGCCTGTGCCCGGACGCAAGGTTTCGCCAAAGGGCGCAACGGTTGCACCGCCACTCATGCGCGCCGTGCCGATGAGTCTGTCACTTTGGTATTGTACACCACTCGTCACCGGAATAGGTGCGTTGCCATAGCTCGCCAAAACCGCCACGTGTGTGCCATTGCGCATGGCCTGACGCAGCAGTTGTTCACTGCGACGAGCCACTTCGCGTTGATAACGCCGTGCGCCCTGCAGCACATGCTGCAAGCGCGGGTCATCGCCCCACAGACGCACCGCTTCATCAAAGTAATCCGGCGGCACAAAGGCCCAAAGAATGGGCATGGTGGCCAGCTGCGGAATGATATACAAGTCCATCAGGTAGTCGAACATGTTCTCATAGATAGCATTGCCCAAGTTTGGCAAAAATCGAGTTAAGCGCGGGTTAATGCCCATGAACGCGGCGGCGGAATGCTGGTCAATACCAAATTGGCGGGTGAACAACCGCCCAACCAGATCTAAACCTTGAAAAGCACTGTTGGCCAGAATCAGTGTATCCAGCCTGCGCGAGCCAAACAACGCAAGATAGGTCATCACCGTAATGCCGCCTTGGCTGTGGCTGGTGAGCGCAATGCTGCGATGCCCTGTGTGTGCCAGCAATGCCTCGATGAAATCGTTAAGCTGACGTGCGCTTTCAAACGGGCATTGGCGGAAGTCATAGATAAACCAGAACTCTGGGTGCTCAATGTGGCATTGATCGGCGATGTACCATGTGCTGGTGAGCGGGTAGACGCTGTTGCCGTGTTCGTCAATTTGCAAGTGTCCCAGCATATTTTCGGCAGCATTGGCCAGCCCACGCACAAAATATTCATAATGAAACCCCGGCCTGCGCCATGGGTTGAAAAAGCTAAGCGTGGTGCGGGTAGCCCCCCACAGCACGCCGGGCACACTGCGCACAATGCGGTCTGTGCGTATGGGTCCTTGGCCGCGCTGGTTTTCGGTGCCCTCATCAAAGAACAACGTTTGCCCCCAGCCGTCTACCCAAACTTGCAGCACAGTGTCGCAATTGCAGCGCGGCGCAGCAGCCTGGCTTGGAATAACCAGCGCAGTGCACAGCAGCACCACACAAGATAACACACAACACACACGTTTCAACATCGCAATTCCCCTTTGCATAATAGTTCAAATTATATTATACAGGATTCTGTGGACAATTGCAAGGGATTTTCTTGACAATTGCGTGAAACTGTGGATGTGTAGCGTTATCGCAAGCAAAACAGTAAATAAGCACAACCCCCCAAGCACTATGCTTGGGGGCGAATTTTAGTTTTCACTATTTTTTTCTGGCTGCCGTTGAAGGATAAATGTGAATATCATTTACCGACAATCTTAACACTTCAGCGAATACATTCGCAGCAATACCATTGAAATTGTTATACAAATCTGACAAGTCGTCGTTGAAAAACTGAATCACTGTTCTTTCGAAAACCGGAAACAATAAAACTGAGTCGAATATTTTTCTGAACTCAACGCATTGGAAACAACGGTTTGTTTCAAGCGCTTGTTGATAGAGTTTAACCAGACTTTCTAGGCCTTTGGGCGCAGCACCCGGTTGCACAACGTTTCCATGGTGCAACACTTCAACGTAAACATTGATATTCCCAAATTTTTTATAGGAAACAACAATGGTTGCCAGCGCACGCGCTTTGTCGCAACAATCCACATCAATCGGGATTAAAAAACTTTGCTCTGATATTTCTTGCATGTCCAACACATTAACGCATTGATCATTGCCAATGGAATACTTGACCATATTAAAAAAAGTGTACCACGGCGGGCTAAGCCCAATTAGATTATCTTTACTCATCAACATCCCTCCTTTCTTGCTTTTTCCATTGTATGAAACAAACCTGCAGGGGTTGACAATCCGCACCCAACGGCAACGCCAAGGCCGGCGGCGGGATTACAATTGAATGGCGTAAATTTTCTTGACAAACAAGCGAAATTGTGTTATACTATGGATAGCAGTTGGAAAGGAGTTTTATTATGCCAAACGCCTCAGAAATGATTGCGAAGTTAGCAAAACAAGTCGAACGCCAGGATATCTATAAAATGGCCAGCAAGTGCAAAACTTTGGAGGAATTCTTGGAAAAACTTGATGCAATCATCGAAAGCGAAAAAAGTCAATAGCCACCATCCCCAGGCCAAGTGCTTGGGGATTAAATTTTGCACAAAACTTGGATAGCACAACGAAGCGAATTGCGCCCCACAGGGCTTGACAACCCACACCATAAATGTTATAATAAAGTGTGATATTGTGTAATTAGGAGAACTGTATGGCATTCATTGGATTAAATGACCTGCGCGAAAGATATCTGGCATTTTTTGAGAGCAAAGGCCATCTGCGCGCGCCTAGCGCGTCACTGGTGCCGCAAGGCGATAATAGCTTGCTGCTGATCAACAGCGGCATGGCTCCGCTGAAGAAATATTTTACAGGTGAGGTGCAGCCACCCAGCCGCCGCATGACCACCTGCCAAAAATGCGTGCGCACACCAGACATTGAATCCGTAGGCGTGAAAGACCGCTACGGCACGTTTTTTGAGATGTTCGGCAACTTCAGCTTTGGCGATTACTTCAAGCGCGAAGCCATTGCTTGGGCTTATGAATTCATGACCGAGGCTCTGGACATTCCGCTGGAGTTGCTATACTTCAGCGTGTTTGAGCAAGACGACGAAGCCTGGGACATCTGGACGAAGGAGATCGGCGTGCCCGAAAGCCACATGGTGCGCATGGGCCGCGAAGATAACTTTTGGGAGCACGGCAAAGGTCCTTGTGGCCCGTGCAGCGAAATTTACTATGACCGTGGCAAGAAATTCGGCTGCGACAGTGCAGATTGCAAAGTAGGCTGCGACTGCGATAGATATGTTGAAGTGTGGAACTTAGTGTTCACACAGTTTAACAACGACGGTGAAGGCAACTACACGGAGCTTGCCAGCAAGAACATCGACACTGGCGGTGGCCTTGAACGCTTGGCCTGCGCGCTGCAAGGCGTAGGCAACCTGTTTGAAGTTGACACCATGCAGGCGATTTTGCAGCACGTTTGCCGCATCGCTGGTGTAACCTACAAAACCAGCGAGAAGACAGACATTTCGTTACGCATCATCACCGACCACGTGCGTTCCACTACCATGATGATTGGCGACGGCGTGCTGCCCAGCAACGAGGGCCGCGGCTATGTCATGCGTCGTCTGTTGCGCCGCGCCGCACGCCATGGCAGGCTGCTTGGCATCAACCGTCCGTTTTTGAGCGAAATCGCCACCACGGTGATTGCTGAAAACGCAGGCGCTTACCCGGAATTGGTTGATAAGCAAGAGTTCATCCTCAAGGTCATCGCCACGGAGGAGGAAACTTTCGCCCGCACCATCGATGCAGGCATGAAATTGCTGGATGAGATGATAGCCGCGTGTAGGGGCGGCAACCTGCCGCCCGCGAATGCCAACAGCGCGTGCGAGAATCACGGGCGGCTAATAGCCGCCCCTACACTCGCCGCCGAGGACACCTTCAAACTAGCTGACACCTTTGGTTTTCCCATTGATCTCACGCGTGAAATTGCTGCCGAACATGGTCTTGCGATTGACGAAGACGGCTATCAACAGCTGGTGAAAGAGGCCAGAGAAAAATCCCGCGCTGGGCGCAAAGCCACTGAGGGCTGGGAAAACGCAGAGGCTCAAGCAAATGGGAATCCGGAAGGCGAATTTTTCGCAAATCCCGAAAATCAATCGCGAAGCGCGAAAAACCACACAGCGGCGCATCTGTTGCAAGCTGCACTGCGCGAGATTTTGGGCACGCACGTGGAACAAGCCGGGCAAGCCATTACGCCCGAAGGTGTGCGCTTTGACTTCACGCATTTCAGCGCACTCACTGGCGAAGAACTCACCCGCGTGGAAACCCGCGTGAATGAGATTATCGAGCAGGCCATAGATATTACCGTGGAAGAAATGCCGCTTGAGCAAGCCCGCGCAGCCGGTGCAATGGCACTGTTCGGTGAGAAATATGGCGATGTTGTTCGAGTAGTCAGCATCGGCGACTTCAGCAAAGAGCTCTGCGGTGGCACGCACGCTGCCAACACCCGCGACCTTGGGCTGTTCGTGATTGAGAAAGAGAGCAGTGTTTCGGCCGGGGCACGCCGCATTGAGGCCTATGCCCGCGCACCCTACGCGGAATATGCGAAACTTCGCGCACAACTTGCGCAAGACATGCACGAGGCACAAGCTAAGCTCAAAGCCACGCAGAAAGACTTGGAACGCAAACTTGCTGCCGCACAAGAGCAACTGAGTCAAGCGGCCGTGCAGAGCTTGATTGCCAACGCAACGCAGATCGGCGGCGTAAGATTCGTGTGCGGCGAAGTGGCGGGCGATGTGCGCGGCGCATGCGATGCCGCACGTGCGCAAGGCGATGATGTGGTTGCCTTGTTCGCCGCCAAAACCGACAAAGGTACGCTGCAATTTGCGGCATGTGCAGGCCCAGCGGCAGTGAAAGCCGGGGCGCACGCAGGGAATTTAGTGAAGGCGGCCGCGCAAGCTGCAGGGGGCAGCGGTGGCGGCAAGCCCGATAGCGCCATGGCAGGAGGGAAAGTGCCTGCAAAATTGGCCGAGGCATTAGAAGCAGGCGAGGCTGCCCTGCAAATGATGATGTGAACTAATCATTACGCATTACGAATTACGCATTGCGCATTGAATTGTGTGTGAGGAGAAATTATATGGTGAAGCATATACCCAATATCTTGTCGATTGCACGTATTCCGCTATCTATTTCGCTACCATTTTTGGTGATGCTGGATAGCCCGTGGCCGTTTTTGTTTGTGTTTGGGCTTTGCGGAACAACCGATGTGCTCGACGGCATTTTAGCGCGCGCACTGAATGTGCAAAGCAAGCTTGGCGAAAAACTCGATAGCGCCGCAGATGGCATTGCCATTGTGTGTTATATCACTGCTGTGCTCATCGGCGTTGACGTGGTGATTTCACCACTGCACTGGGCACTGTTTGGCTTGTTGCTCATTGGCCGAGCGCACAACATGGTGTTCACGTGGTCAAAGTTCCGCCGCGTGGGATTCATTCATTTGCGTTTCATGCGCTGGGCTGCGGTGGCCATTTGGTTCTTGCTGCCCATCAGCGTTTGGCTGGGGCATATCCCCGAAGTTCCCCTTGCTATTTTGCTGGGTGCCGTGACCATTTCAGGCTTTGAAGAAACATTTATCCTGGGCAAAATGCAGCAAGAGGAATACACTATGACACTCAAGAGTTACTGGCAATGGCAGCGAGACAGAAAGCAAATCGCCGCCGAATCATCCCAGAAAAATGAGGTTTTGGTGTGAGTGATTGTATTTTCTGCAAAATTATCGCGGGCGAAATCCCCTGCAACAAAGCCTATGAAGATGAACTGGTGCTAGCGTTTCACGATATCAATCCGCAGGCACCCGTTCATGTGCTGATCATTCCCAAGCTGCACGTGCAGCAAATTGACGGCACAAACAGCATTCTGGCTGGGCATTGCTTTGCCGTTGCCGAAATGCTTGCCGTGCAGCTTGAGCTTAGCGACGGCTTCCGCATTGTGACCAATCGCGGCACACATGGCGGCCAAACGGTGGAGCACCTGCATTTTCATTTGCTTGGCGGGCGGCAGCTTGAATTAACGATGGGTTAACCGCTTCCCCCTCTGTCGCTTCGCGACATCTCCCCCCGTGGGGGCGACCCTGCGAAACTCAACCTTTCGTCTGTTGCCAAGGCCTCCCCCACAGGGGGAGGAAAGCACGTCGCAGGCGTGCAGGCGGGGGCGCATTACTGAGGAGTGCACTCCATGCCCAGACCATTCGCCATCATCGGCTACACCATGCTGCTAACTCTTGCTGTGTTGTTTTTTCTGCCCGAATGGGCGGTGTTCGTTGCGCTGGGCGGTTTTTCGCTGGCATTGGTGATTGCCCTAGTGACTACGAATAGCAGCTTTACGCTTCGCAATGCCTCGAAAAGAGCACAGCGAAGCGACCAAGCCCCACCGCAGGTGGTCGCCACCAGCGCAGCTGCTGGGCTAATTGCCTGCTTATTGCTGGTTTTGCAGTTAGCGACGGCGTACTATCCCGCACTGGAGCACACCGCGCAGGGCGTGGAGGTTCGCGCAACCATCACCAGCAATGCCGACGCCCGCTTTGGGCGATATTACTATCAATTGCGCACTCACGAAATCGATGGGCAAGCCGTGAATTTGCGCATGCGATTGAGCTCACCCGTGCCAGTTTACGCCGAAGCCTACGACGACATCGTGTTCACCGGCAACATTTTTTTGCTGGGCGGCGACGACCCTGACATGCTGCAAGTGCACCGTGCCCGCGGCGTGTATCTGGGCACCTTCATGCATCGCTGGGTGGACGAGCCATACCAAGTCATCCCGCGCGATTCATTCCATCCCATGAGGCCGATTTTACGCTTGCAACGGCACATGCAGCGGCAACTCACCACGCTTTATCCGGGTGAGGAATCCGCGCTGTTTCGTGCGATGCTGCTGGGTGACCAAAGCGGCATCAGTTGGGCCACAGGTGCGGATTTCCGCGTCACAGGCAAGTGGCATATCTTTAGTGTGAGCGGATTGCATATGTCGGTGCTGGCTTGGACGCTGCTGAAAGTGTTGCGTGCCCTGCGCGTGAACGACAAACTCGCCGTATGCAGTTGCGCAGCATTTGTGCTATTCTTCATGGCACTCACGGGCTTCACGAACTCCTGCGTGCGTGCGGGCATTATGATGCTGATTATGCTGGCAGGCGAGCTGTTCAACCGCCGCGCTGATGCTTTGAATTCGCTGGGCTTTGCAGCCATGGTGCTGCTAGCGATAGATCCGCTTTCGGCTGGGCACATTGGCTTGCAGCTTTCGTTTGCCGCAACCCTTGGCATTGTGCTGTTTGCTAACCGCATGGCAAAACCGCTGCACAAGCAGTTGCGCTTGCCCAAGTTGTTTGCCGAGCCCTTAGCCGTCACCACGGCGGCACTGGCGCTGACTTTACCCATCACGCTGTTGCGGCTGCCCGGCGGCACCTCGCTGCTTAGTTTCCCTGCCAACATGGTGCTCACCCCGCTGGTGGGGCCTGCGATGATTTTATCCGGCATTTCAGTGTTTATTCCTTGGCCGCCGCTGATGTGGCTGGCCACACAGCTCGCGCGCTTCATGATGTGGAGCACAAACTGGATGGCCGGATTGGGCGCACCGCGTTTGCAGGGCGATATGCAATCTCTTGCCTTTGCCTTTGGCATGTGTGCAGTGATTGCAGCATTTGCGCTAATCATGCGCTGGCGCAAGCAACCCGTGCCCTTGCGCTACACCACCCTTGCAGTTGCCGTGTTCATGATGATTGGCGGCTGGCTGCCTGGCCACTTGGCACGGCATGAGATTCACGTCACACAGCTGGGCGAGGGAAGTTATCTGGTTAGTCAAGGTTATCGCGCCGCATTGCTTGGTGCAGGCGATGCCCGTGCCGCCAAGCGAGAGATGCAACTGCGCGGCCAGCGCGAACTGCAAGTGATGGTACTGCCCACCACGCAGCGCGAACACACTGCCGGTGCGCCTGAAATGCAGCGCGACGTGCCAATCGCCCTGCTAATTGATGCCGCGCTAACAGACAATGTGCGCTTTAATTTATGGGATGACCTGACGGGTATACTACATGATGGCAGAATAATTCTTGAATGGGATGGGCGGGTGCTTGTGTTTGAGTAGAATTTTGCACTGCCTGCACTAAAAATGGTACGTGTTTTTATCGCTCCGCGAGCCTTCCTCACCCCTCGCGACTCGGGGAGCTCCTTCCAGAGGAAGGAGCTGAGGCTTGCTGTTGAAAGTTTCGCTATCGTTACATCCTTAAAGCCTTAGCTCCTTCCTCTGGAAGGAGCTGGCACACCTCGGGTGTGACTGAGGAAGGCTCGCGGAGCGACTCTTTCCCCCAGCTCCCCCCCCAACAATCTCACCCGAAAGGAAACCGCATGAGCATTATCACCCAAGCACAACTGCAACAACACATCAAAGATAATGCGCTCGCACGCCTATACGTGATTTGCGGAGGTGAAGCCTATCTTAAACAGCATTTTGCAAGGCAACTTGCCCATGCCGCGGTGGATGAAACGGCTCGTGACTTCAATTTTCACCGCTTTGAGGGCAAGGATGTAAGCCTAAACGACCTCGCACAAGCGGTGGAAGCCGTGCCCTGGGGCAGTGAACGCAGCTGCATTTTGGTGCGTGATTTCGCTCTGGATAGCTATGACAAAGACGACGACTTCGCCGCATGGCTTGCCGATTTACCCGAGCATTGTGTGCTCATCTTCTGGCAAGACACCGTGGAATTTAAGCCCAAGAAAAGCAAGACGCTCACGGCAGCCATCAACAAAAGCGGGCATGTGGCGGAGCTAAACGCGCCAGACAGCGCATCTATTCTCAAGCTGGTGGCGGCAGGCGTGAAAGCCCGCAATTGCAACATCGATCGTCAAACCGCCGATTATTTCATCCAATGCGTGGGCGGTGATCTCAATTTGTTGCAAAACGAGCTGGCAAAGTTGTGTGCGTTTGCCAATGGCGAAATCACACGCGCGCACATTGACGAAATTTGCGTAAAATCAGTTGATGCCAAAAGCTTTGACATGGTGAAAGCCGTGGCAGCGGGCAACGGCACCGTTGCGCTGCGCCTGCTGGATGAACTGTTCACGCAAAAGATTGCGCCGCAACTGCTGTTGGGTTCGCTGGTTGCCAACTATGTTGATTTGTATCGCGCGTGGGCGGCAATGAACAGCGGCAAGTCTGCCGAGGCTCCCGCGCAATTGTTTGACTACAAGGGTAAGACCTTTCGCTTGCAAAACGCAGGCCGCATGGCACAACGCATGACTTACGCGCAAATTCGCCGCAGTCTGGATATTCTCGACCAAGCAGACCGCCGCCTGAAAAGCTCGGCGATGGACAATAGGTTGGTGATGGAACAATGTGTGATTGGGCTGTTGAGTGTGCGCACATAGGTGTAAACTATACAAACCTGACTACCGTCAGCATGTAGGGGCGGCGTGCAAGAAAGAGGAAAGCATGAAAATCCCGTTACGTGAGGCTATTCTCTGCGAGGGCAAGCACGATGTGCAACGCCTGCAAGGCATATTCGATGCGCTCATCTTGCCAACCCACGGTTTTCAGATTTACAACAACGCAGCACGCCGCAAACTCTTTGGCAAGCTGGCTCAGCAGCGCGGCCTCATCATCGTCACCGACAGCGACCCCGCCGGCATGCAAATTCGCAAGTTCATCAGCCAGCACATCCCCGCACAGCAAGTGACCCATGTGTTTGTGCCCCGCGCAGACATTGAAGTGGAAGACACCGACAACGCCGTAATTTTGCAGGCATTCGAACGGGCAGGCATTGTAGGGGCGACCGTCTCGGTCGCCCGCGACTCTTCAGCAAACCCCACGGACGACCGAGGACGGTCGCCCCTACACATCACCAAACTGCAGCTATACCGCGATGGGTTTTCGGGCAAGCCCGGCGCCAAAGCACGCTATCAAGCGCTGCTGCGTGCGCTGGATTTACCCGAGCACCTGAGCGTGAACCATTTTTGCGCGATTGTGACACAGGAGGAATACGATGCGAATCGGCCACGGTTATGATGTGCACCGCCTGGTGCCTGGGCGCAAGCTTGTACTGGGCGGCGTAACTGTGCCGCACGACACCGGCCTTGACGGCCACAGCGATGCAGACGTGCTGGCGCATGCCATCATGGATGCCCTGCTGGGCGCGGCCGCATTGGGTGATATCGGAAAACATTTTCCGCCGAGCGATGCCCGCTATCAACATGCAGACAGTTTAGTTTTGCTGCGCGAGGTGTGCGATAAAATCTCCAAGGCTGGCTATATCATCAGCAACATCGACAGCACTATCGTTGCACAAGCACCCAAGCTTGCGCCATATATCCCGCAAATGCGCGCGAATATCGCAAGCGCTTGTTGCACAGGCTTAGATAAAATCAGCGTAAAGGCCACCACAGAAGAAGGCTTGGGATTCACCGGCACAGGGCAGGGCATGGCTGCCCACGCAGTTGTACTTTTGGAGGAATAAACCACATGCTTGACTTTTTCGGCACCATCATCAATGCAATCGGCGGGTTTTTCGCGCAGGTTTGGGTAGTGATTCTATCCTTCCAGCTGCGCGATGCCTTGGACATTGCGCTGGTTGCCCTGATGATTTATGGCTTGATACGCTTGATACGCCAAACACGCGGCATGCAGCTGCTTAAGGGCGTTTTTTGGGTAGCCATTGTTGCGCTCATCGCAGGTGTGCTGCGCATGGAAGCCAGCTGGTTCATTTTTCGCCAAGTGATGGACAACGCCGTGGTGCTGCTTGTTGTGCTGTTTCAGCCTGAGATTCGCACCGTGTTTGAGCGCCTTGGCCGCAACCCCGTCACCAACCTTAAATTCTTGCAGCAGCAAAACAAAACCGAGCGCGAGCAAGAAGAAATCGAAAAGGCCATTCACACCATCTGTGAGGTGTTGCGTCAGTTCAGCAAACACCGCACCGGCGCACTCATCGTGTTTGAGGGCGTAACTCAGCTGGGCGAAATCGCCAAAACCGGCACCTTGCTCAAAGCTGTGGTCAGCCGCGAACTGCTGCACAATATCTTTCACAGCAAAGCACCGCTGCACGACGGCGCAGTCATCATCCGCCGCGGACGTATTCTGGCCGCCGGTTGCATTTTGCCGCTGCCGCAAGACAGCGAAGTGGAAAGCGACTTCGGCACCCGCCACCGCGCTGCCATCGGCATGAGCGAACAAAGCGATGCCATGGTGTGCGTGGTGAGTGAAGAAACCGGGCATGTGTCACTGGCCTACAAAGGCGAGCTGCGCTGGGGCATCACGCCCGAAGAAGTTGGGCAGGGCTTGCGCGGTCTGCTGCTGGAAGGCGATACCGCCAACAAGCGCTTTGTGCTAAACCGCCGCAAGAAAGGGGGCAGCCAATGAGTAACAAAAAAGAACGCCGCCCCATCATCTCGCCACAGCTGTGGCACAACAAACGCTTTGCTGCGGCCATTTCGCTGATTCTCGCCGTGGTGGTTTGGGTGATGTTTGCCGTGGTGGGCGGCGAAGACCAAGAGCGCATCATCACTGGTGTGCCCGTGATTTTCACCCTAGAAAACCTGCCAGCAACCCCAACTGCACAGCATTTGCAGGCCTTTTGGCAAACGGCCGAAGACAATCCGCACCAGCTCACCATTGACGTGACCGTGCGTGCCGCGCGCAACGAAGTGATTAACGCAGACGACATTGAGGCGATTGTGTTTCTCGGCGGCGTGTTCCAAAGCGGGCCCGCTAGCCTAGAAATTCGCGTGGCAACAGCCAATGAACGCGTGCGCATCGTCAGCTTCACGCCGGAACACACACCCTGGCTATATTTTGACCTCCCCAGCACAGAATTTTTCAATCTCACCCTAGATATTTCCGGCGGCGTGGTGGAAGAAGGCTATTTTGCCGCTGAACCATTCTTGCTGCAGCCCACTGTGCAAGTTAGCGGTCCGCAAGGCATGGTGCAGCGTATTGACGCAGTGTACGCACGCTTTGAACATGACCTAAACCTAATCGAAACCACACGATTTGACGACGCTTACCTCGTCGCCTATGACCAAAACGGGATGCGGCTGGGTTACCTGACCTTCAACGGCGGGCAGCCGGAAATCAGCGCGGTGCTGCCTGTGTGGCCCATTGCACAAATGGATGTCGGCGTGATGTTTGCGGGTATTCCGTCTGCCGCACAGCCAAGTTTTCGCATCACGCCCAACCGGGTGAATGCCGCCGCTGCCAACATGTCCGACGAAAATGGCACGTTCATCATCGGCCAAATTCACGCACACGAGCTTTCGCCAGCAAACAACCGTTTTCGTTTTGCCGCCGCAGAAATTCCCGAAGTGCATTTCTTCACCCAAGTGGATTATTTCGATGTGGAAGTTGACCTGCAAGGCTATGACATGACGACATTCATGCTGCCTGCCGCGCAAATTCGCCTGCCGGATGGCAGTCCCTTTACCGCCGCATTTGGCAGCGCTGCAGGCATCACCATCGTCGGCCCCGAGGCTATCCTGAGCGAAATGACAGCACAAGATATCACCGCGATGGCTCTACTCAACGACGAGCTAGCCCCCGGTACCCACCGCCTGCCACTGCACATTAGCACACGGCAAGGCGACACTTGGGCCTTCGGCGAACACTTCGTGACGGCACAGCTTATTGCAGTGAACAGTTGACATTTAACAATGGACAATGATTGATGGGCTTCGCCCATGCCCATTTTTATCGCGCGAAGCGCAACCACAATTGTTCATTGTCAACTGTCAATTGTCAATTGAAAGGAGTCCCCCTATGCCCACTCGTCGCATATTGGTAGCAGAAGATGAACAGAATATCCGCGATATGGTGGTGCTAAACTTGGCGGCCACGGGCGCAGAGATCATGCAGGCCACCAATGGTGCCGAAGCGTGGGAGACTTATGTGGCTGAGGAAGGCGAGTTCGACCTTGCGCTGCTGGATATCATGATGCCGGAAATGGATGGTCTGGAGTTAGCACAGCGCATTCGTGCACAGAACCCGCGCATTGGCATCATCTTTTTGTCGGCAAAATCGCAGGAAGATGACAAGGTGCAGGGGCTGCTTTCGGGTGCGGATGATTACATTACCAAGCCTTTTTCGCCCGGCGAATTGCGCGCACGGGTCGAGTCTGTGCTGCGGCGAGTGAACATGCCCGCACAACCTGCAAAACCACAGCCCAGCGTGCTGCAAAGCGGGGAATTCCTCCTTGACATGCGCGGGCGATGGCTAAAACGCAATGGTGTGCGCATAGAATTAACTAACATTGAGCTTGCACTGATGGAATTGTTCATGCATAACCCTGGCAAAGAACTCACCCGCACGAAAATTTTTGCGGAAGTTTGGGGCGACGCCAGCTTTGCCGACGCGAAAATCGTGGACGTGAATGTGCGCCGCCTGCGCATGAAAATCGAGGATGACCCCTCAAACCCACAGCGCATTGCCACCGTGTGGGGCCAAGGCTATCGCTGGCAGGAATGACCCGCGTGTAGGGGCGGATAGTATCCGCCCGTTCCTCTTTTGCTCGCTATTAAAATCCCGGGCGGCAGATTGCCGCCCCTACACGAGACAACTACACCGTACCGAAAGGATGCAACCATGAACGACACCCGCACTTCTCCCATCCACCGCAGCATGATGATTGCCGTGGTGCTGATTGCCGTGCTGTTTGGCAGCATGTTCATTGGCCTGATGCTTTCGCTGCTTGGCCGCGTGCAAGAACCGCAAGTGCTACTGCACATCA
Organism: Oscillospiraceae bacterium; assembly: GCA_009785335.1. GTDB lineage: Bacteria > Bacillota > Clostridia > Oscillospirales > Acutalibacteraceae > WRMQ01. Next base: position 37,846 of record WQWM01000009.1, on the reverse strand, counting down.
GCATTGGGTTAGCTACGGCTTGGCTTGTGCTGGTGGTTGCATTGTGCATTTGGGTGTCCAAACTACGGCGTGCACTCGTGCAGCCCATTGAGCAAGTGCACCGGGCGGCGCAGGCCATCGCACGCGGAGACTACGAGGCTCGCGTGGGGCAGTTGCCGCAAAAACAAAGCGAAGTGCATCTGCTTGCCGCGCAAATCAACAGCATCGCCGAACGTCTTGTGTTTGCCGAACGCACGAAAAATGAGTTCGTTTCCACCGTGTCGCACGAATTGCGCACACCACTAACGGCCATCAAGGGCTGGAGCGAAACGCTGATGCTCAGTGAAATCCCTGACCCTGACTTGGTCCACCGTGGGCTTGGGGTGATTGTTGACGAAACCACACGGCTGGATAATCTGGTGATGCAACTGCTGGATTTTTCACGCATGCAGGCCAATCGCTTGGCATTGGAGCAAGAGGCTGTAGATATCTTGGCCGAACTGGATGACGTGGTATATTTCTTCTGCGAGCAACGCGCCGCGCGCGACGGCATTGCGCTGCAATCCAACACCCCGGATGTGCCTGCCCCCGTGCTGGGTGATGCCGCACGGCTGCGGCAAGTATTCATCAACCTGCTAGATAACGCCTTCAAACACACCCCGCAGGGCGGCATGATCACCGTGGCAGCACAGATTAATCACGAAACCAAACGTCTGCATGTGGACATCAGCGATACCGGCTGCGGCATTTCTGCCGAGCACCTGCCGCACATCACCGAAAAATTCTACAAAGCTGCGGCAAACACGCCCGGCAGCGGCATTGGCCTTGCAGTGGTGGAGGAAATTTTGCGCGCACATCAAGCGACACTGGAATTCGAAACCGCACCGGGGCAAGGGCTTACGGTGTATATGACGTTTCCATTGGTGTAAATTAAGAAGGGGAGGATTTTTTATGTCCGAATTACAAACAAAAACCTACGAATTGGTGATGAAATTCCCGGATGAAATGTTGCGGGGCATTTTTGAAATGCTTACGCAAGCGTATGCGTTAATTGAAGAAGCACATCCAACAGATGATGAATATTTTTGTTCCATTCCCGGTTACGTTGATAGCCTCAACGTTGCTTCGGCGCAGCCATGGGAGGATTGTTTAACAGAAAGTGATGTGAACTGGTAATGTGGGAAATACGCTATGCGTCCCTAGCTGCTAAAGATATCGCAAAACTTAAAGCTGCAAAACTAGACACACAAGCTTTGCGGCTCATTGGTGTATTGCGCACCAATCCTTTTCAAAACCCACCGCCTTACGAAAAGCTTAAAGGACATCATCCCGCACGATACTCAAGACGAATAAATCGACAACATCGGCTGGTGTATGAAATTGACATCGAGCTAAAACATATCAAAATCTTGCGCATGTGGACACACTATGAAAGAGGATAACATGAAAAAAGAAAAAACTCCCGCAAAACCCACCGTGGGCGGCGAAGCGCTGATGGAAGGCATCATGATGCGCGGACCCGAACAAGCCGCCATGGCCATTCGTTTGCCCAACGGCAAAATCGACACAAAAGTGATGCCCGTCACCCTGCCCAAAGATAAATGCAAACTGCTGGGCTGGCCGCTGATTCGTGGGCCGGTGAACTTGGTGCATTCCATGAGTTTTGGCATCAAGTGCATGATGGAATCCGCCGAAAAAGCCCTAGACGGCATCATGGAAGAAACAACAAGCGAAAGCAAGCTTGATCGCTGGATTGAAAAACACTTTGGCCCCAAGATGATGACCGCCGTCAGTGTCATTGGCATTGTATTGGGTATTGGGCTGATGCTGTTTTTGTTTTCGGTGCTGCCCACGTTGCTTTATGACGGCATTGCGTGGCTGGCCGGCGGCGACATCGCCATTGGCGCATTCAGCTTTCGCGCAATATTCGAGGGGCTGATTCGCGTAGTTTTGTTTGTCACCTACATGTTCCTCTCGTCGCTGATTCCGGATATCCGCCGTGTGTTTGCCTACCACGGCGCAGAACATAAGGCCATCTATGCCTATGAAGCCGAACTTGACTTGACCGTGGAAAACGTGCGCAAACAAAGCCGTTTGCACCCGCGCTGCGGCACCAGCTTTTTGTTCATGGTGGTGGCACTGAGCATTTTGGTTGCAGTAATTCTTTCCAGCATTATCCCGGAAATTTGGAACAGCAGCAACTTACTCATCCGCATCCCGATGCGCCTGTTGATGATCCCCATTCTCATGGCATTGGGCTATGAGTTTATCCGCTTAGCAGGCAGGTTTATCAACAATCCCATCACGCGAGCACTGTCGTTCCCCGGCATGTGCATGCAGCGCATCACCACAAAAGAGCCCGATGATGGAATGATACTGGTGGGCATTATTGCATTAAAAACCGCGCTGGGTATGCCCTGCGAAGAACTTTGGATGACTGAGGAAACCGATGACGATTCGCCAAGCGATAACGAAAGCCCAGACGAACCTGCAACCGAGCAATGATGCACGCTTTGATGCACTGCTGCTGGCCGAGCACACATTCAAACTGGACAAAACTCAACTGCATCTGCAGGCGAACATGCTTGTTGATCCAACGCATTACTTCAATCTCGTTGCCCGCCGTGCAGCAGGGGAGCCGTTGCAGTACATCTTGGGCAGTTGGGAATTTTACGGTTTGCCTTTTGCTGTGGGCCTGGGTGTGCTTATCCCGCGGCCGGAAACAGAAATGCTGGTGGAGCTTGCGCTCCGCAATGCTCAATGCATGCTCAATGCTGAATTGACGATTGTTGACCTATGCGCTGGTTCAGGTTGCATTGGCTTGAGCATCGCGCACCACCTGCCGCATGCGCAGGTTCACTTGGTTGAGCTCAGCGACGCTGCCTTGCCTTATCTCAAGCAAAACGCTGCGCGCTACCCCAACGCCACTGTGCACCATGACGATATCTTCAATTACGCATCCAGCATTGCGCATTGCGCATTGGTCGTAAGCAACCCGCCGTATATCGCCACGCATGAGCTTGCGAGCTTGCAAGCCGAAGTGCAACACGAGCCCGCTATGGCGTTGGATGGCGGCGCAGACGGCCTGGATTTTTATCGCAAGCTGGCAGAAATTTGGCTGCCGCGTTGTGATGTGCTGGCTGTAGAATGCGGCGACGGGCAGGCCGAAGATATTGTTCAGCTGTTTGGCGGCGGGGAAATTCTGCAAGATTTTAACGGCATTGGCAGGGTTGTGGTTGCAAAGCGCGAACAAGTGTGATATACTATAACTAGGGGGATATTTTATGCTCATTTTACAGATAGTGCGAGGCTTGAATACCGAACAAGCTCCTCAGTTGCTGATTCATTTGGCCGCACTTGTCGCAGGCTGGTTGTTAAGCTTATCTGTGCACGAATTTGCGCATGCGTGGGCAGCAAAAAAGCTGGGCGACAACACCGCCCAAATGCAAGGCCGTCTTACGCTTGACCCATTCAAACACCTTGATTTAATGGGCACGCTGATGATTTTCATCATTGGCGTAGGCTGGGCAAAGCCAGTGCCGGTGAACCCCCGCAACCTAGAATATCGCCGCTTTAAACGCCGTGGACAACAAAAATGCATGGCACTGGTCGCTGCGGCTGGCCCGCTGAGCAACCTGATACAGGTGTTTGTGTTTGCTATTTTCACTTGGGTAGCCGTGGTATTGCACCTGTTGGTGTTTGATAGCAGTGAAATTTCTGAGCTTGTTGCTTTGTTTTTTTCTCAACTGGCATTTTTTAATGTGATGCTGATGGTTTTCAACCTGCTGCCTGTGCCGCCGCTAGACGGCTCGCGCATTGTGGATATTTTTCTGCCCCCACGAGCATCGCTGTGGATGTATAACAACGAACGCACAATCGGTTATATATTTCTGGCAGCCATTGTGTTGCTGGGCTGGATGGGCGTTTCGCTAATCAGCTGGGCAACCACGCCGATATTCAATGGGATTATGTGGCTGGTTGGACTGCCGTTTAGGTTGATTTTGGGAGGGTAAATGAGCATATTTCAGTATAAACTCGACCAATTCGAGGGCCCCTTAGATTTGCTGCTGCACATGGTTGGCCAGCGCAAGGTGAGCATTCACGACGTGCCCATTGCAGCGCTGATTGAACAATATCTTGAGCTGATGACCGAACTGCGCGACGCAAAGCTTGAAGTGCAAGCTGAATTTCTCGAAATGGCCGCACGGCTGGTGTTCATAAAATCAAAAGCCTTGCTGCCCAAACACGGCGACGAAGAAGATGCCGCCGAAGCCCTGCGACAAGAGTTGCTTGACTACCGCGACTGCCAATTGCTTGCCGAACAACTGCGCAAACGCGGCACAGGTTTTGCCCTGCTTGCCCGGCCAGCTGAAGAGATCCCACCGAATTATACATACTGTCACACACACAAGCCCAACGATATTTTTCAGGCATACTTAGCTGCAGCAGGCAGAGGAAAGCGCCGCTTGCCGCCACCGGTAGAAGCCTTTTCAGGCATTATCGCGCACCGCATTGTGAGCGTGGTGAGCCGCTTTGGTTATGTTTTTGACCGCTTGCGCGTGCAAAAACGCACCGCCATGCGCGACATGCTGGCCGAAAGCGAAAGCCGCAGCGAACTGGTGGCAACATTTTTGGCGGTGCTGGCGCTGTGCAAGGCCAACCGCATCACCGCCCATGGCAGCGGCAGCGCAACCGTCTTAGCATTGCAACCGAACGAACAGGAGTGGCGTGACATTGATGACGACGAATAATCCCACCATGCTCGGTGCGGCCGAGGCAATTTTGTTTGCTGCAGGCGAACCCCTAGAACTTGAACGGCTCGGCGCGGCTCTTGAGATCGACCCAGAACATGCGCGTGAGCTGATTGACGAACTTGCCGCGCTCATCGACCGGCGCGACGGCGGTGTGGTGCTGGTGCGCATGGGCGACAAAGCGCAGCTGTGCACGCGCCCGCAACATGGCGATGCCGTGCGCACCGCACTGGAACTCAAGCACAACCAGCCGCTGTCGTCAGCAGCATTTGAGGTGCTCGCCGTGGTAGCCTATCACCAACCGGTGACCAAGTCGTACATCGAGCAGGTGCGTGGCGTAGATTGCCACCACATTATTTCATCGTTGTGCCGCAAGCGTTTGCTAGAAGAGCGCGGTAGACTTGATCTGCCAGGCCGCCCGCTGATATATGGCACCACAGACGAATTCCTCAAGTGCTTTTGCATGGAAAGCTTGGACGAACTGCCGCCAATCCCGGAGGGTACTGAATCGTGAAAAGCGTGCTGAAAAACATAGGGCGCAAGCTGCTGTTCGTCGGCATTATTTTCGTCGGCGTGCTGGGCGTTGTGTTATTTTTGGGCATTTATGCGCTGCTATTTTTGCCGCTGTGCATCCCCGTAGTGCTGCGCGTGAAGTACACCGACGAGCTAAACTTGCAAGTGCGCTGGCTGTTTTTACGCCGCCAAATCGTGCCTGCCAAGCCCAAGAAAAAGAAAAAAGACAAGCCTGAAAAGCAGCAAGAACCCGAACAGGAAGAGCCATCTGCCGAACCAGAGCCCGAAGAGCCCGACAAACCGCCAAGCCTCCTCAAGCGCTACTATGAAGCGCAGGGACTGCGTGGGTTTATTGAGCTGCTGCGCCGCACCGTGGCTGCGCTGAAGAAATTCCGGCATGGGCTGTGGCTAGCATTTTGCATTCGCCAACTGAGCCTGCGCGTGCATCTGCCGGGCGATGATCCCGCTGCCCTAGCCGAACAATATGGCAAAATCAGTGCCGCAATTTTCCCCTCGCTGGGCTGGCTGAGCACCCATCTGCGCGCGCGCAAAGGTAAGATTCGCGCGCACATTACGCCGGACTTCACCGGGCAAAGCGAGCGCGAAATCATGTTTGCCGCCACGGTGAGTGTGATACCCGCATTTTTGCTCACTGCAACATTGGTGTTGTTGATTCGGCTTGGTCTGCGTGTGGCGTTGAAGTTTTATCTTGATGCAAGTGATTAGTGCTTATTATGGTTCGGGCGGATTTTGCATCCGCCCCTACAGGTTCATAAAAATCCCCTGCGCGAAGCGCGACAAAAGTTTTTTTGGTTCTTTTTTTACAAAAAAAGAACAGAAAGGAGAAACTCATGAAAGAAAAATCTGCAAGCGGCATTTTGGGCGTGTCGATCGACAAACTGCGTGAGGCCGTGGATGTGCGTACCATCATCGGCGAGCCTATTGAGTTGGGCGATAACGTGAGGATCATTCCCGTGAGCAAGGTGAGTTATGGCTTTGCCAGCGGCGGCAGCGATTTTCCATCTAAGCACAACCAAGAGCTGTTTGGCGGCGCGGGCGGCGCGGGCGTGACGATTACGCCGGTGTGTTTTCTCGTGGTGCAAAACGGCGAGGTAAGCATCAAGCACATTTCCACGCAGGAAAGCAGCGTGGAGCGCGTGATTGGTATGGTGCCTGACCTGGTGGACAAAGTGAGCACTACGGTGGACAAGCTGGTGACGAAGTTCGGCAAAGACGACGAAGAAGATGTGATTGCCGCTGCGATTGCAGAAGCGGAGGAGTCACTGTGAGTCGCATGTAGGGGCGGCAATTTGCCGCCCGCGATTTTCTACATGACACCACAAGAGGCACGGGCGGCTACTAGCCGCCCCTACACAGGTGGCTTGTCATACCTGTCCTGTGTTTTGCATAGCAATGGAACATGAAAAAGATTTGCTGTGTACTAATGATTTTGCTGTTGCTGCCAGCGGGTGTTCCCGTGGCGGCGGCACAGCGTAGCCTTGGGCTTTCGGCGCAAAGTGCGGTGCTCATTGACGCACACACGCTGCAGGTGCTGTATTCCCACAACGCACAAACGCCCATGCCCGTGGCCAGCACAACGAAAATCATGACGGCTTTGCTGCTGCTTGAAGCAGGGGAGCCGGGGTTTTCTTTTGCCGTGACCGACGAAATGGTGCAAGTTGAGGGCACCAGCATGGGGTTGCGCGCGGGTGATACCGTGACGCGGGAGGCACTGGCCATTGGCTTGTTGCTGGCCAGCGGCAACGATGCCGCCAACGCTACGGCGATTCATCTGGCAGGCGGCTTGCCTGAGTTCGCCCTGCTGATGAACGCTCGCGCACGTGCCCTTGGCATGACACGCACCAATTTCGTCACCCCCAGCGGACTGGATGCCGAAGGGCACCTGTCCACCGCATTTGACATGGCATTGCTGGGCGCGGCGGCCATTGCCAACCCCGATTTTCGTGCCATCAGCAGCCAAAGCAGCATGCGTGCGCACTTTGGCAACCCACCCACATTGCACTATCTGCGCAACCACAACCGCTTGGTGTGCGAGATTCCCGGTTGCATCGGCGTGAAAACTGGCTTTACTCGCGCGGCAGGCAGAACCCTCGTCAGCGCGGTTGAGCGTGATGGCCGCACGCTGGTGGCCGTTACGCTGCATGCGCCCAATGACTGGCAGGATCACCGCCGTTTGTTCGAGTTCGGCTTTGCGCAATATCACAGCGTGCAGCTAGACATCGCGGGCGAAGTTGTGGCGCGCTTGCCCATCACCAACGGCATGGTGTCGCATGCAAACATCATCCTAGCTGGCACACCGGCGGCCTATCTGCAAGTGCGCCCACAAAACGTGCAGCGCGTGCTGCTGCTGCGGCCATTTGAGTTCGCGCCGCTGCAAGCGGGCAGCGTGGTAGGCACTGCGCGATACTACGACGGCACGCTGCTGCTGGCCGAAACACCGCTGATTGTGCAATCCACCGTAGACATTGCGCGGCCTAGTAGGTCGACTAGGCGACCAAGCCTGTGGCGAAGATTTTTGCAACTTTTTTAAGCACCTGCGGTGCGGCTTTGTCGCTTCGCTGTGCTCTATTACAGGCTCTACACGCTTTAGCTATTCCCTTGCATAGCTGCTCAACTCTGCTACATGTAGGGGCGGATGTAAAATCCGCCCGCAACTAAGTTAATATTATATCAAAATAACTTTTGAACGTGACATACTGTTGTCACGTTTTTTGTGTTATATTAATAGTGAAACAAAAACTGGAGGTATCACATGACTGAATCACTCAAGGCGCTGTTGGCAGAATGGAAAAACACAAGAGCAACAACACTGGGCTTTTTGAAAGAGCTAAGCGAAGCAGACCTAGACAAACCGCTGCCCAGAAACGTGCTGAACACGATACGATTGCAAACTTACGAACTCACTTTGTTCCAACGAGATGTCGTCAACTCTTTGGGCACAGATATCTTTCTATTTGAGGAAGAATATCATTATATCAACATGCCAACGCAAGATATCATTGCAAAAATGGTGCAGCTTGATGCGCAACTGGAACATGCACTCGCATCATTGGATGGCAGCGAAATGATGGACTACTATGGAGACAAACAAAACGTGCACCAAATTATCGCCATGATGATTGGCCACGAATGCATGCACATCGGTCAAATCATTGCGTTTTGCTATGCAACAGGCATAGAAATCCCCGGCAGCATCGTTGAGCCCATGGCCCTTGAGGGATGATGTCTTGAAAGAAAAGTATAGCTGAACAACTTGAAAATAGTCCAAGATTAAGGCTTCGGGCGGATTCACATCCGCCCCTACAGGTGGATATCTTCTTATTGTTTTCTGCATGCCACAACATGTAGGGGCGGATGTGAATCCGCCCGGGCTTTAAATTAGCAAACAAATTTTAAGTTGTTTGACTATAATACTAACATCATCGCCACGGCGGCTGCGGCCAGCATGGCATTGGTTGCGGCATAGAACAAGGCATGGGCTGTGGAATGGGACACGGACATGGCTGTGGCATTGGTTGCGGCACTTGCACCACTTGTGGTTGCTGGCGCTGCAAAAACTGCAAAATCAGGTGTGTTTGCAAGTTTTGCAGCATTTGATTAATCATGTTATTGTTATTGTTGTTGTTCGAGCTGTTGTTATTGTTATTATTATTGTTATTGTTGTTGCTGGTGATCACCAACGGCGCAGGCGCACACGGCACCGGAACAGGCTGCGGAAAAAAATGCGGAAAGCAGCAAGGGTCGCAATCGTCATCTTCAGTTTCGTTGGCGGGTGTGGGGGCAATGGTGATGGTATGTTGCGTCTGCAATTCTTGCACGCCAGTGTTGCGCAGCAATGCCAAGGTTTGTGTTGCGCCTGCTTGCCGGTAATAGTACACCGTGGGTTGCGTGCCGATGGCCTGCACAGCGGCTTGCATGGTAATGTTCATCGGGGTGGCTTGCGGCTGCACTCGAATCCAAAAGGGTTGACCGTCGGCGGGGGCGGTGTTTAGCTCGTGTTTGCCTGCTGCATCGCTGGTTGCCACGCCGGAGGATAGGCTAAAGTGTGGCATTTCGCCCGCACAGCCACTTAGTATAAACGGACCCACCGTCACCTCACGCGAGGCGCAAGACGAAGATGAAAATGTGGTTTGCGCCCCGGTAAACTGCAATGAGCTGCCGGGCATGTCGCCCTCGCAAGTGAGTTCGCCGCACGCATAGGCCTGCGCTAGCAGGTGAAACATGGTGTAGCCGTTGAATATGCGGTAGCGATTTTCTGCGTTCATCAGATTGCCCGCACCATCTAAAAAGGTCAGGTTGCCGTCAGGCGGGAATTGCCCAAGCAAAAACCACAGCGCCACTTGTGCCATGCCCTGTGCATCCCAACTGTTCCATGGGCCGGCGAATGAGTTTGCGCTGAGCTGCGCCGCAGAAATCCCAGGGCCAACGCCGCCAACCTCTGCAAGATATAGCATGACATTGCCGAAAAAGCCTTCGTTCCACATTGCAAACCCACGTGCAAGCAGCGCGCGAATACGCACCGCCTCTGGATCGTCAAACTCATAGTTCGGGCTTTGTGCCAGATTGCCAATGATAAATCGCACGGCGCGCGCGGTTTGTGCGTTGGCCATCACCTGGCTTTCCGGCACAATATCACAGGCATTTGGCGTGCCGGGCAATGGCTGGCCGCGGCCTAAGCAAAGCGCATGGCCGGGTTCACTGCCCACGGTGCAAGGATAAGAAAACAGTGCTGATGTTGTGATATTTTCTTCGGTGATGTCACCGGCTGAAACTTGAAAAGGAATGGTCGTGCAATCAGGTGCGCCAAAGGCAATGGCTCCCGAAAGATTGGTTGAAGTTTGCGGCGAAACACACGGCGCGGTTGCCATAGAAAAATCCCTCCCCATTTATGCTTAACGCATTATATGGAAAGGGTCAGGCTGTCGGCCACTTTTTTGTAAAAAAGTGGCGCAAAAAAATTTTTCGTCGCTTCGCTGTCTCCTATGAAAGGGACTGCGTGATTTGTTGCACTTCGCGGTGGATCTTTATGGGCGTTTTGGCGATTGCCGCGAAGCGATCGAGCCCCACCGCAGGTGGTGGTTAATTTTTTTGCAAGAAAAGTAACAGTCTTTTCGTTTCTTCGGCAGTCAACCCACGCGTTTCGCCCACAGGCAGCATGCCGAGCTTCAGCGGGCCGATTTGCGTGCGTTTCAGGCGCATAACTTCGAGCCCCACGGCTTGGCACATGCGGCGAATTTGCCGATTGCGGCCCTCTTGCAGGGTGAATTCGAGCACGGTGCGGTCGGGCTGTTGACTAATTTCGCGCAGCTGCAGCGGCAGGGTACGCGTGCCGTCGAGCATAATGCCTGTTTGCAATTGCGTGCGCATGCTGTCGCTAACTTGCCCGCGCAGGGTAACGCGATAAACCTTCGCCACATGCCGCGATGGATGCGTGAGCGCGTGTGCCAGCTCGCCGTCGTTGGTCATCAACAGCAGGCCTTCGCTGTCTTTATCCAGCCGCCCTACGGGATAAAGCCGCTCGGTGTGCTGCACTAGATCGGCCACGGTTTTGGCCGCATGGCGATCATGCATCGTGGTTACATAGCCGCGCGGCTTATGCAGCATCAACGTAATTTTCTGTTCACGTTGCGGCGGCAATGCTTGTCCGTCCACGGCAACCAATGCAGTTGCCGGATCAATGGATATACCGATTTCCGCACGCCGCCCATTGATGGTGACACGACCTTGGCGAATCATTTCCTCAGCACCACGCCGCGATGCCACACCGCGCTCAGCCAAGTATTTTTGTAATCTAATCATAGGCACCTTTCTTGTTCTTTTTTTGCAAAAAAAGAACCAAAAAAACCTAGCCGCTTCGCGGGGGATTCCTAATGGGATTGGATGAGAGCACAGCGAAGCGACCAAGCCCCACCGCAGGTGGTTTTTTGCAAAAAAAGAACCCAAAAAACCTAGCCGCTTCGCGGGGGATTCTTAATGGGATTGGATGAGAGCACAGCGAAGCGACCAAGCCCCACCGCAGGTGGTTTTTGCAAAAAAAGTAACAAGTTCTTCGCTATTCAATCGCGATGCCTTTTTCGGCACGCTGTTGAGCAAGTTCAGCGGTGATGCGTTCTTTCTTTTTGCCTGTGAGATCATAGAAGAAGATGGGAATCACACACAGCACCAGCGAAACAGCTGGGATAATGGACACCAGCGAGAACATGCCGCCGCGCACTGTGCCGCTGAGCGCAGTCATGTCGGCGGTGTATTCAATGCCGATGGTGGATAGGTCAAGGTCAACGATGATGTACATGAGCACGATGGACGCTGTGGCAATGGCGTTGCCGAATTTCTGCGTGAAAGTGGCGCAGGCTTGGCCCAACGCGCTTTGCCGCACGCCGGTTTGCCACTCCATGTAATCTAAGGCGTCGCCCACCATGGGGTAAATGAGCACATTGATGGCCCCCAGCGGCACGCCGGTGAGCACAAGCAACGGCACCAGCCGCCAAAAGCTTTCATAGCCCAACGCAAAAATAATCAGGCAAACCACCGTGCCAAGCAGCCCGCTTGCAATGAGAATTTGCTTGTAGTTAAAGCGTTTCATCAGCTGGGTAACCACAATCATGGTGGTGAACATGCCCACCGCCACTGCAATGGAATACACCAAACTAACGGTAGAGATGCTGTTTTGCAGGGCATTTCTGCGTTCAATGTCGCTCAAGCCTTGCAGACTGGGGCCGATATAGAAGGCATAGCGTGCCACATGCACTGCACCAGCATTGAATAGATAGCGCCCGGCAGACAAAATGCCCATGAGGATAATCAACAGCAATGGTTTGCATGCAATAATTTGCTTAAACGTGCTGGCTTGACCAGGTTGTTTGTTGCGCTGCACCGGCGGCAATTTAATGCGTTCTTTCGCGCGCATGGCGTTAAGATAAAGCCCAACGCCCAGCAAAGAAGCAACGCCGGCGATGATGATAAAACGCGTGCGCTCAAATGCAACACCATCTTGGTCGGTCAGCAGGGGAAGCACAAACCCGAGCCCCATGAACATCGCCATGGGCACCGCACCACCCACGCCATTGGTAACAGTGGCAAGCGAAAGCAGGCTGCTGCGTTCTTCGGGATTGGGGGTCATCAGGTTAGGCAATGCCCAAAAGGGCACATCAGTGACAGTGTAGGCCAGACTCCACAGCACAAAGGTGACGGTGGCGTAAAGCATCGCCTGCATGCCGGTGATGTTGGCAGGCGCAAAAAACAGAAAGAACGTCAGCACCGCAATGAAGGGCCAGGAGTAGCGAACAAAGGGCAGCATTTTGCCGCCTTTTAAAGTGCCGCGATCCACAATCATGCCCATCAGCGGGTCGGTAAGGGCATCCATCACGCGGGTGATGAGCGTGAGAAAAAACGTGAACAGCGGGTTCACGCGCAGCACGTTTACGTGGAAGTCCGACATATACGATGACATGATGCCAAACACCATGCCTTGCCCCGTGGCTGCCGTGCAGTACGATAGAAATTCCTTGCGGGGCACGACTTTTTGCGCAGTATCCACCTGTGGTGGGGCTCCGCCGCTTTGCTGTGCCCTGTCGGGGGTGGTATCTTGCATATGCATCCCTTTCGTTTGTGCGTAATCGTTGAGGCGAATGCGAAGTGTGTAAATCACGTCGCTACGCGAGCCTTCTCGCTGATACGTGTGGGGCCCCCTCAGTCACGCTACGCGTGCCAGCTCCCCCGCAAGCGGTGGAGCCTTTGGCAACACCTACACATCCCTATCAAAATCCCCGCGAAGCGGCATAGGTTTTTTTGGTTCTTGTTTTGCAAAAACCACCTGCGGTGGGGCCAGTCGTTTCGCGAAAACCACCCCGGCACTGCGGTGCCACCCCTCCACACTCCACCCCAAAAATGCGAGCATTTCCGGGGACCCCGGTGGAGGGGAATTAAGGCTTGCTGCTTCAATTCACATAAATATCCCACCGCAAAGCGGCTAAAGTTTTTTGCGCTATTTTTTACACAACCCCCACCTGCACGTCTGCGACGCGCTTTCCTCCCCCAAGGGGGAGGCCTTGGCAACACCTACACAGCACATAAAACTTCCCCGCGAAGCGGCTAAAGTTTTTTGCGCTACTTTTTTTCAAAAAAGTAGCAAAGAATTACGCCAACACCGCCGCGGCCACAGCATCACCCATTTCGCGCGTGCCCACGGGCGTTACGCCGGTGTCGCCGACGATGTCATAGGTGCGTACGCCGGTTTCTAGGCAATGCAGCACGGCGTCTTCAACGGCTTGGGCCTCAGCCTGCAAGCCGAAGGAGTATTGCAGCATCATGGCCGCACTGAGAATTGTTGCCAAGGGGTTTGCTTTGTTCAGCCCCGCCATACGCGGTGCGCTGCCGTGGCTGGGTTCATATAGCCCGCATTTGGTTTCGCCGATGGATGCACTGGCCAGCATGCCCAGCGAACCGGTAACGGCACCGGCTTCGTCGCTGAGAATGTCGCCAAACATATTGGGCGCAAGAATCACATCGAACATATATGGCGACTTCACCAGCTGCATGGCGGTGTTGTCTACCAACATGTCCTGATAGTCCACGTCGGGGTAATCTTTGGCCACATCTGCAACCACTTCGCGCCACAAGCGGCAACTTTCGAGCACGTTGGCTTTGTCGATGCTGTGCAATTTTTTGCCGCGCAGACGAGCCATATCAAAGCCGATTTTTGCAATGCGGCGCACTTCATGTTCGCTATAGCGTTTGGTGTCATAAGCACCGTTTTCGTCGCGACCACGGTCACCGAAGTAGATGCCGCCCGTTAGCTCGCGCACGATGAGCATATCAATGCCTTTTTCGGCAATGTCTGTACGCAGCGGGCAAGCGATTTTTAGCGGCTGCCACAGCTTGGCCGGGCGAATGTTTGCAAAACAGCCCATGGCGCGGCGCAAGGCAAGCAGCCCAGTTTCGGGGCGTTGATTGCCCGGCAGGTCATCCCACTGCGGGCCGCCAATGGCCCCCAGCAACACACTGTCGCTTGCCAGGCAAACGTCGGTGGTAGATTGAGGCAGTGCCGTGCCGTGTGCATCAATGGCACAACCACCCATGAGCACATGCGTGTAGCTAAATGTGTGTCCGAACTTTTTCCCCACGGCATCCAGCACTTTGATCGCCTCGCGTGTGATTTCTGGGCCAATGCCATCGCCTTCGATTACTGCTATGTTGTAATTCATGATTACTCTCCTATTTAAAAATGATAGGCTAAAGGTCTCCGATTAACTATTTTGAATAGCCGGCAATAACCCGCCAGCTTGAATGATATTTTGTAGGAATGGAGGGAAGGGCGCGATTTCATACTCACACCCGCCTGCAGAAACTACACCTTTGGTGAAGTCAACTTCCACAGTTTCGCCATTTGCAATGGCCTTGGCTGCCGCCGCGCTTTCCACAATGGGCAAGCCAATGTTGATGGCGTTGCGATAGAAAATGCGTGCAAAACTCTCGGCAATCACGCAGGAAATACCGCTGGCTTTGATGGCAATGGGCGCGTGCTCACGGCTGCTGCCGCAACCGAAGTTCTTGCCTGCCACCATGACGTCACCCGACTGCACGCGTGCAACAAACGCCGCATCAATATCTTCCATGCAGTGCTTGGCCAGTTCGTTGGGGTCTGTGGTATTCAGATGCCGCGCAGGGATAATCACGTCGGTGTCTACGTTGTCGCCATACTTATGTACAATGCCTTTTGCTTTCATGTTAAATCCTTTCTGTTCTTTTTTGAAAAAAAGAACCAAAAAACTTTCCACCTGCGGTGGGGCTCCGTCGCTTCGCTGTGTCCTATTATGGGCACTGCGCAATTAAATCATCTAGGTTTTTTTGGGTTACTTTTTTTGCAAAAAAAGTAACGCCTGCGCGGCGAGCGCAAATCACAAAATCCCCGCGCCTAAATAACCTGCAATGGCGGCCTTAGCAGCCACATATGGTGAAGCCAAGTAAATCTCACTTTCGGTGTGGCCCATGCGCCCCACAAAGTTGCGGTTGGTGGTGGCAACAGCGCGTTCACCTTGGGCCAGGCAGCCGCTATGCCCGCCTAAGCAGGGCCCGCAGGTGGGTGTGCTCACCGCACAGCCAGCGTTGATGAACACTTCCATCAGGCCGTTGCGCACGCAATCGAGGTAAATCTGCTGGGTGCCGGGGAAGATAATGCAACGTACATTGGGCGCAACTTTGTTGCCACGCAGCACATTCGCCGCAGCCTCCAAGTCGCTATACCAGCCGTTGGTGCAACTGCCGATGACCACTTGGTCAATCACGATGTTTTCGGCAATGCTATCAACGGTGTGCGTGTTTTCGGGCAGGTGAGGGAAAGCGACCGTGGGCTTTACTTGGCGCAGATCAATCTCAATTTCGCGGTCATAGATTGCGTCGCTATCAGCCTCATAAGCCGTGTAATTTTCCACGCCTGCTTTTTGCATGTAAGCAATGGTCAACTCATCCACTGGAAAGATGCCGTTCTTGGCACCGGCTTCAATGGCCATGTTGGTGATGGTCAGGCGGTTTTCCATGCTCACGTTTGCCACGCCGGGACCGCAAAATTCCATGGATTGATACAGCGCACCATCCACGCCAATCATGCCGATGATATGCAGGATGAGATCTTTGCCGCTCACATTGGGCGCAAATTCGCCGGTGAGCGTGAATTTAATCGCGCCCGGTACCTTGAACCAAGCCTTGCCCGTCACCATGCCCGCAGCCATGTCTGTGCTGCCCACGCCTGTGCTGAACGCACCCAGTGCGCCGTAGGTGCAGGTGTGGCTATCCGCACCAATGATGCAATCGCCTGCTTTCACGATGCCTTTTTCGGGCAGCAGGCAGTGCTCAATGCCCATGTCGCCCACATCAAAAAAGTGCTTGATGCCGTGCCGATGCGCAAAATTGCGCACCTTCTGGCAAGCTTGTGCAGCCTTGATATCGCGACAAGGGGTGAAGTGATCCATCACCAGCGCGATTTTCTCCTGTGAAAACACACGATCAAGATTAAACTTCGTCATTTCATCAATGGCCACTGGTGCCGTGATGTCATTACCCAGCACCAAATCAAGACTTGCTTCAATCAATTGCCCCGCAACCACGCTGTCAAGTCCTGCATGCGCTGCGAGAATTTTCTGTGTCATGGTCATGCCCATTTGCTCAGCTCCTTTTCTTTGTTCTTTTTTTGCAAAAAAAGAACCAAAAAAACCTATGCCGCTTCGCGGTGGATTTTATAGAATTTCAAATTAGTCAAGTTCAGTTTTTTTGCGCTACTTTTTTTCCAAAAAAAGTAGCAAAAGCCTCGCGTCCGCGCGGCGAGCGCAAAATCACCAAAGCTTGTTGATGCCATTGAGGTAGGCCAAAATGCTTGCTTCGATGGTGTCTGTTGATTTAGCGCGGCCGGTGGCGGTTTTGTCGCCGCGGCGCAGTTTTACCACGGCTTGCGCGAGTGCGTCGGCATCGCCTGAGGCAGCGGAAATGTCATACTTGGTTAGCTCAACCGGCTCGCCCAAAATACTGTTGATGGCTGAGTATGCAGCATCCACGGGGCCCGAGCCGCTGTCGGTGACTTCGCGGGGTTGTTCGGCATCGCCCAGCATGAGATAAATGGTTGCGGTGGCGCGGTCTTTGGCGCTGGCGATGATGAAATCGTGCAGCTTCACGTGCTCGGTGTCGGTTTCGTCCAGCTTCATGGCGACGAGGGCTTTCAGGTCACCGTCGGTGATGACTTTTTTCTTGTCCGCCAAGACTTTGAAGCGCGCAAAAGCTTCGTCGATTTCTTGCTGATTAAGGTGATAGCCCAGCTCTGCCAGGCGATCTTTGAAGCCATGGCGACCACTGTGTTTGCCCAACACCATTTTGTTTTGCGGAATGCCAACATCCTGCGGGGTCATGATTTCATAGGTTTCACGATGCGCGAGCACGCCATGCTGGTGAATGCCTGATTCATGCGCAAAGGCGTTGTCGCCCACAATGGCCTTGCTGGGGGCAACGCGCACGCCTGTGATTTGCTGAATGAGCTTGCTGCTGAGGTAAATCTGCTTGGTGTTCACGCGGGTTTGCGCACCGCCATAAACATCTGCGCGGGTGTGCAGGTTCATCACCAGCTCCTCAAGCGATGCATTGCCTGCACGTTCGCCAATGCCGTTGATGGTGCATTCCACCTGGGTTGCACCGGCCTTCACGCAAGCAAGGGTGTTCGCCACTGCGAGACCTAAATCATTGTGGCAATGCACCGAAATTTCAGCTTTGTCCATGCTCTGCACGTTTTCCAGCAGATAGGTCACCAGTGCAGCCATTTCGTCTGGCGTTGAGTAGCCCACGGTGTCGGGCACATTCAGCACGGTTGCGCCTGCTTTAATCACCTCGCTGAACACGCGCGCCAGAAACGCTTTGTCGCTGCGGCTGGCATCTTCAGCCGAAAATTCAATGTCACTGCAATACTTCTTCGCATGCGCAACGGCAGCTGCGGCGCGAGTTACCACTTCGTCTTCGGTCATTTTCAATTTATATTGCATATGAATGGGTGAAGTGGCCAAGAAGATGTGCACACGCGGAGCAGCACTGTGCCGCACAGCATCATAGGCGGCGTCAATGTCTTTGTTCAACGCACGGCTTAGCGATGCTACACCGGCGTTTTTCACCAGCTTGGCAATGGCGCTCACGCTTTCAAAATCCTCGGGCGACGAGAACGCATAACCTGCCTCAATCACATCAACACCCAAGTTTTCCAGCTGCCGTGCAACCTCAAGTTTTTCGTTCAGGTTCATGCTGCAGCCCGGCGACTGCTCGCCGTCACGCAACGTGGTATCAAACACTTTAATTCGCTTTGCCATATGGGTACACTCCTTGTCCTTACACTTCTTTTCATTATAACAGATTGTGCGAAGCAGGTCAACTGTTTTTTGCGAATTATTATAGTGAGATGCGCAAAGACCACCCCGCCCTTGCGAGGGCACCCCTCCACAGAGGGGAATTTGGGGATTAAGAGGATAACGACAGCGAGACCTCTCGTGTAGGACGGTTATTAACCGCCCGCATTCTTCCATGCACCATAAAACCCCCGGGCGGCATCACTGCCGCCCCTACATGCTGACGCGAATGACAGCGCAATCGCCACCCAAACCCCAAGTCAACAAAATACCAAAAATATTTTCAAAAAACACTTGACAAGGGAATAGACCCGTGTTATAATATTCATAGACCACATTGGTCGAAGAAAAAGAAAGGAGCGGTCACTTGACTGGTCGATTTGATTTATTTCACGCGCTTGACGCCGAAAAACAACAGCGCATTCTCCATGCAGCCATGGAGGAATTCGCCGCACAAGGCTACGAGCGCGCATCCACCAATACTATCGTACAGACTGCAGGCATTGGCAAGGGCATGCTATTTTATTACTTTGGCAGCAAGGAAGAATTGTTCGACTTCCTGTGTGAATACGCCATGCAAGCTCCCGCGGCGTTTTTGCAGCAGCTGCAGTTTAGCGACGGTGATTTTCTGGCGCGCTATGCGCACATTGCCCAACACAAACAAAACATGATGGCGAGTGATCCGCTGCTGATGAAGTTTTACGAAAGCCTTTATCGCGACAACGCGCACGTGGAGAAATTCGCCGCACGGCTCGCCGAGCTCCAACAGCAAATGGTTCACAAACTCTACGATGGCCTAGACTTTAGCCTGCTGCGCGACGACATGCCGCCGACTACCGCCATTCAATACATGCGCTGGTTGCTAGAACGCATGGAAAGCGATGTCACGAGCAGCATCAAAGAGGGAACCGCACGCACCACCCCCAAGCAATGGGAAACGTACTACGCATTTCTGGCAGACCTGAAAAAATTGTTCTACAAATAATTACGCATTGAATAAAAGGAGGTACATATATGCACACCATCGAAATCAATGGCCTAGTTAAGCGATTCGGCAAATTCACCGCCCTGAGCAACGTCAACATGACCGTTAATCCCGGCGAAGTGCGGGCCTTTTTGGGGCCCAATGGCGCAGGCAAAACCACCACGATTCGATGTCTTCTTGGCACACTGAAAGCCACAGAAGGCGAAGTGAAATTGTTTGGGCAGGATGCCTGGAAAGATGCCGTGGCACTGCACAAACGCATTGCTTATGTGCCCGGCGACGTGAACCTGTGGCCGAACCTCACCGGCGGGGAAGTGATTGACCTGTTTCTTAGCCTGCGCGGCAGCAAGATTGACCCCGTGCGTCGCGCGAAATATCTGGAGTTATTTCAGCTGGATCCCACAAAAAAATGCCGTACATACAGCAAGGGCAATCGGCAAAAAGTTGCACTGGTGGCCGCCTTTGCCGCCAACGCCGACCTTTATATCTTTGACGAACCCACCAGCGGGCTAGACCCACTGCTGGAAAAAGTCTTTCAGGATTGCGTGCTGGAGCTGAAGGCCGACGGCAAAAGTGTGCTGCTCAGCAGCCACATTATGAGCGAAGTGGAACGCCTTGCAGACAAAATCAGCATAATCCGCGCTGGCGACATCGTTGCGTGCGATACGCTGGAGAACCTCATTGCACAGCATCCTGGTAAATCGCTTGAAGATGTGTTTTTGAAGCAATATGAGGGATAGTTGGCAATTAACAGTTGGGGTGGCGGAGCAAAGGGCGCAAACAACAGCTAAATCATCGCTCCGCGAGCCTTCCTCACCCTCCCCGAGGTCGGGAGCTCCTTCCAGAGGAAGAAGTTTGGGGGCTTGCTTGTTCGACTCATATTTAAATTTGGGCAACCCCCACCTGCAC
The DNA here is from genome assembly GCA_009785335.1 of Oscillospiraceae bacterium. Lineage (GTDB taxonomy): Bacteria > Bacillota > Clostridia > Oscillospirales > Acutalibacteraceae > WRMQ01. Next base: position 17,816 of record WQWM01000009.1, on the reverse strand, counting down.
GTCTGCGACGCGCTTCCTCCCCCGACGGGGGAGGCCTTGGCAACACCTAAAAAAATCCTCTGCGCGTAGCGCGACTAAAGTTTTTTGGTTCTTTTTTTCAAAAAAGAACAAGAAAAAAAGGAGGTATCCTATGGTTTTTCGATATTTACGCTTAATCATCAAGCGCGAACGCATCAACAGCCTGGTTTGGTTGTTGGGCATTGCTGGGCTGATGATTGGCTTTGCGCCGCTGTTTTCGAATTTATTCGGCACGCCGCAAGAATTGCACGCCATTGCCGCCACCATGAATACCCCGGCGATGATTGCTATCGTTGGCCCCATGTTTGGCCTGCATGCGCTGAACTCGGCGATGGTGATGGCGCAAATGAGCCTGCTGTTGTTTGTCATCGCCATTGCCTGCATGAACATCTTTTTTGTGGTGCGCCACACCCGCGCAGACGAAGAACTCGGCCGCATGGAGGTGCTGCGTTCATTGCCCATTGGCCGCTTAACCAGCACCATGGCCACGCTAACCAGTGCGGTTTCGCTCAACATCAAAATCACTGTGGTCAGCGCCATTGGGCTAATGTTCATGCCCATTGAGGGCATGACTGTAACCGGCGCGTGGGTCTACAGCGCTGCTCTGGGTGCGGCGGGCATCTTCTTCGCCGCTGTTGCCCTGCTGATGGCGCAGGTGTTTAGCACCGCACGCGGCGCGACCACTGGCAGCATGGCCCTTATGAGCGTGCTCTTTCTGCTGCGCGCAGCGGGTGATGCCATGGGCAACGCGCTGAGCTGGATATCTATCATGGGGCTGCCCATGCAAACTTACGCATTCTATCAAAACCGTGTGCTGCCCATTGTGGTGATGCTCGGCGTGGCCGCAATTGTGGCCGCAATTGCTATCTTGCTGTGCAAGCGGCGTGATTTAGGCGAGGGTCTTGTGCCCGCCCGCAAAGGAAAAGGGGAGGCCAGCCCGCTGCTGCTCAGCCCTCTGGGATTTGCATGGCGCAAGCTGCGCGGCAGTTTCATTGGCTGGGGCATTGCGCTGTTTAGCTTCGGCGCGATGTATGGCTGGGTGCTGGGCATGGATGAGTTTTTTGAAATTGAAATGCTGCAAGAGATGCTGGCCACCATGGGGGAAATCCCCAACATGACCCACGGCTTTGTGGGCATGTTGCTGATGATGATAGGTCTGCTGAGTGCCGTGCCGGTGATGATTGCCGTGAAACGCGTGTGGGGCGAGGAAAAACACCACCGCATTGAGTCACTTTATGCCCGTGCTGTGCCTCGCTGGAAGATGATGGCGGCTTTCATGACCGTTGGCGTGTTATTCAGCGTCGCGATGCCTGCATTTAATGCACTGGGGATGTATCTGGCCTCACAAGGTGCAAGCGGGCTAACGCTGGGAGAGTTTATGCACGGCGGGTTGAACTACCTGCCTGCCATTTGGGTGATGCTTGGCCTGTGCGTGTTGCTGGTTGGCTTTGCGCCAAAGCTCGGTTGGATTGCTTGGGCGGTGTTCGGTTTCTCATTTTTCTTCAACTATATGGGCCGGCTGATGTTCCCGCAGGAAGTGGCGGAATTGCTGCAGCGGTTCACGCCCTTCGGCTGGGTGCCACAGCTGCCGGTGGATGACTTCGCCTGGTTGCCGCTGCTTGTGCTCACTGGCATTGCCGCGGCCCTGTGCGCGCTGGGGTTAGTGGGATATCGACGCAGGGACATCGCATAATCAAAATAACGCATATCGCAGGGACGATCGTTTGATTGTTCCTGTTTTTCTTACATTTTTCTTGACAATATCTCAACCCCGTGTTATACTTAACCTGTGCATGGTGCGCGCAAGCGAGAATAGGGAACGCGGTGAAAATCCGCGGCAGCGCACAAACTACTGTGACAAGCAACGAAACATCACTTGCCATTGCGGGCGTACGACCGTGAGAAGGCGATGGAGTAGACCAAGCTTGAAGCCAGGAGACCTGCCATGTGCAACAAACTTTTCACACTTTGTGTTATTTGAAAGGATTTTTTGTCATGCGTAAAATTATTGAATTCGTACTTACTCTTACTATGCTGCTGGGCTTTGGCCTTGCCGTGCAAGCGTTGCCTGAACCACAGCCAGACAATATCTACATCATGGTAGATGCCAATGTGCTAGATGGCTATGGGATTTTTTATCTGCCGGTGTCGGTGCCATTTAGTGATGACGAGAGTGTGCTGGATATCACAGCACGCTGGTTTGGTCAACATGTCACAATCAACGGTGACTTTTTAACGGGCTTTGCCACACCTGCCGCCGAACTTGCCGCCAGTGATTACGCCCCCTTCAGCGGCTGGATGCTCACCATCAACAATGAGATGACCATGCTGGGTGCAGCAGCGGAGTTTCCGCAGCACGGCGATGTGATTCGCTGGGAATTTAGCCTAGACTTCGGCGTGGACATTGGCTTTGAAGGCTGGGACGGCACGCCGCCTGCCTTCGACCGTGCCGACAAAAGCGAGCTGATTCGTGCATATACAGCCATTTGCCCAATCTGCGCAGGCGTTTGGCGAGCTCACGATGCGATGAACAACCTCACCGCCACGCAAGAGCAAGTAGATGAAGCGATTATCGGCTTGCTGTTGTGCTTTTGCAACGACCGCTACGTGTTACAAAACAGACTGGCCATTGTGGGCATTGTGCTGCTTTCGCTGATTAGTGGCTTTGCCATCTTCCGCTTTGTGCGCATTTTGGCGGGGATGTAATCTCCGCAATCCGCAAACTCTCGTGTAGGGGCGGCTAATAGCCGCCCCTACATGCCGAAAAAAGCGACGCGAGCCTCCTTCCCAAGGAAGGAGCCTAGGCTTGTTACTTCAACTATTCATTAAAATCCCCCGCGAAGCGGCTAGGTTTTTTTGGTTCTTTTTTTGCAAAAAAAGAACAGAAAAGGAGAACCCCATGCGAACAAATATAAAACGCATTTTTTCTATCCTATTGGCAGTTGCCTGCTTGTTTGCGGGCGGCATCGCCGTGTTTGCCAACGCCGACTCTGCCCGCAATGTCGTGTTGCACTTTTTGGCCACAAATGTCACTGCACCCACCATTAGCACCGTTGGCGGGGAGTGGGCAGTGCTTGCCCTTGCACGTGGCAATGGCAATGTTTCCGCCAGTTTCTACGACGCCTACATCAACCGTGTGCGCGATGTGCTGCGTGCCAACAACGGTAATCTGCCCGGCCCACGCACAGAATTCGCCCGCGTGGTGCTTGCGTTGAGCGCACTGGGTGTTGATGTCACCAACATCGATGGCCACAACCTCATCACACCACTTGAGAACTTCGCTGAAGTCACCGCGCAAGGCGTGAACGGCGCAGCCTTTGCCCTGCTTGCACTGGATAGCAACGGCTGGGGCAACACTGCGGTGCGCCAGCAATATGTGAATTTCCTTGTTGGTCGTGAGATTACCGGCGGCGGCTTTGCGCTGGGCAACAGCACCGCACCTGCAGCGGATATCACCGGCATGGTGCTCGCCGCCCTCGCGCCTTATGCAAGCCAGCAAGCGGTCGCCGCAGTGGTCTCCCGTGGGCTAGCTACGCTGCAACCGGCCGCACTCACCACCGCAGAACACGCTGCCTGGGCGATTATCGCGCAACGTCAACATGGTGCAAGCCACGATGCCGCTGTCGCCTCGCTGTTAACATTTCAGCAAGCCAATGGGAGCTTTCGGCACAACGCAGCCGGCGGCGGCAACACGCAAATGGCCACCGAACAGGCAGCCCTCGCTCTTGTTTCGCTTGACATTGATTTGCTCAACATGAGCGACGTGCCCAGCCGCGCCTTGCCCGAGCTGCCGCCAGCACCGGCGCGTCCCGGTGCGCTGCGCATCATCTGGGATTTTATCGTGGCCGTATTTAGCTTCATTTTGGCCTTTGCGGTGCTGATTTTGGAGGCGTTTTCGTGAAAAAATGGATAAAAATCACGCTGGTTGGCGTGGCCATTGTCGCCGCGCTCACCATTGCATTTTTGGCAGCACCACGCACGCCAGAGCCCATTGCCGAACCCACAACTACCTTTGCCACCCAAGAAGAGTTCGCGCTGGGCTTGCCACCCCAATTGCTCAACACCACGGCAAACAACGAGCTATATTCTGTAGATGAGCCAAATCCCCAACAAACCACTGTCGTCTCTCGCGTATATTCGCCAACCACATACTCTACACTCTACACTCTGCACTCTACACTTCCGAACACCGTCACGCTGTCCATTAGCGCGCAGCAGGCCTATCAAAACCCTCAGCTGCGTAGGCCAAACCGCAACCCGCCCATGCCAAGCGGCGGTGTGATTCTCGCGCCCGTGCAAGTGCAGTTTACACCCGGCGAAACCGTGTTTGACCTGCTGCTGCGTGAAGTGCGCGCACGAAGAATTCACATGGACCACGTGAACAACCCGTTGTTCAACAGTGTGTATATCCGCGGCATCAACAACTTGTATGAGTTCGACTTTGGCGAGCTTTCGGGCTGGGTATATCGCGTGAATGACGTGTTTTTGGGCACTGGCGTGAGCACACACACACTGCAGCCGGGCGATGTGGTTGAGCTAATCTACACACTGGAAATGGTGACGATAAACTAGAAGCGTAGCTCGGTAGGGGCGGCTATTAGTTTCGCTCGCCATAAAAATCACGGGCGGCTAATCGCTGTCCCTACAAGCGTGGAAATAAACCATGAAAACCCTGCATCCCATCACAAGTTTAGTCTATTTCACTGCGCTCATCGGGTTTGCGTTTGTGTTCATGCACCCGGTGAGCCTTGGCATATCCCTGCTGGGCGCGCTGAGTTTTATCTTGATGCTTGAAAAAAGCAGGGCATTGCGCTTTATGCTCACTTTTTTGCTGCCGCTGTTTATACTTGCTGCCGCAGCTAACCTGTTGTTCAGCCGCCAAGGTGTTACTATTTTGGCCTATTTGCCCAGCGGCAACCCGCTTACCCTCGAAAGCACCCTATTTGGCATTGCTCAAGCTGCCATGCTGGCGAGTGTGATCACCTGGTTTCGCGGCTTTAATCTTGTAATGACCAGCGACAAATTGGTGTATTTATTCGGCCGCGCAGCACCTGCCCTCGCTCTGCTGCTGAGTATGAGCCTGCGGTTTGTGCCGCGCTTCACCCGGCAAATGCAGGCTATCGCCGCTGCACAGCGAGGAATCGGCAAAGATGTTACACAGGGCAACGTGCTGCAACGCGCACGCCACGGGCTGAAGATTTTGTCCATCACCGTCACTTGGGCCCTTGAGAACGCCGTGGAAACAGCAGGCAGCATGCGTGCACGGGGATATGGTCTGCCCGGTCGCACAGCCTTTGCTATTTTCCGCTGGACAACACGCGACACGCTCGTGCTGGCTTTTGTGCTAAGTTGCGCAGCGGTGATCATCAGCGGCGCGGCGTTTGGCGGTTTGCAAGCGATTTATTTCGCAGAGATTTCGCTGGCATGGCAGCCGTTGAGTTATGCGCTGTTTGCTGTGCAGGTTGTATTGATCGGAGTCGCCGTATTTTCCGTCGCTCCGCGAGCCTTCCTCTACTTTTGCCACGCTAAGGCGCGCAAAAGTCACGCCCGAGGCGTGCCAGCTCCTTCCCGAGGCAGGAGCTAAGGCTTGTTTTTTCAACTAACATAAATATTCCCCCGCGAAGCGGCCAAAGTTTTTTTTGGTTTAACCCCCACCTGCACGTCTGCGACGCGCTTTCCTCCCCCAATGACCCACCCCAAAAATGCACGCATTTCCGGGGACCCCGGAGGGGGAGGCCTTGGCAACACCTACACATCCCTACAAAATCCCCGCGAAGCGGCCAAAGTTTTTTGCGCTACTTTTTTTCAAAAAAGTAGCAAGAAAAGGAGAGCCTTTGTTAAACATCCGCAACTTCAGCTTCACCTATCCCGGGCGTGAAAAGCCCGCGCTGGATAACATCAACTTGGCTGTGCAGCCAGGTGAGTTTATCGTGGTTTGCGGTTCCTCCGGCAGCGGAAAAACCACCTTGCTGCGGCAGCTCAAGCCCGCCATGGCACCGCACGGCACGGCAGCAGGGGAGATACACTATCATGGCCAGCCATTGAGCGAACTGGACGCACACACCGCCGCCGCGGACATCGGCTTTGTGCAGCAGTGCCCCGAAAACCAAATCGTAACCGATAGCGTGTGGCACGAACTTGCCTTTGGCCTAGAAAGCTTAGGCGAACCCACACAGGTCATTCGCCTGCGTGTGGCAGAAATGGCGGCTTTTTTCGGCATCGAACCTTGGTTCCACCATCGCACGGCCGAGCTTTCGGGCGGACAAAAACAGCTGTTGAATCTCGCCAGCATCATGGCCATGCAGCCGCAAATTTTGCTGCTGGATGAACCCACAAGCCAGCTTGATCCCATTGCTGCTGCGGAATTTTTGGGCACCGTGGCTAAGCTTAACCGCGACCTAGGCATCACCGTCATCCTCACCGAGCATCGCCTAGAGGAAGCCTTCGCGCATGCCTCACGCGCAATCGTGATGGATGGCGGGCGCGTGATTTGTGACGGCGAACCGCGTGTGGTGGGAAAAATCTTGTATGATATGAATCACCCCATGCACCTTGCTATGCCCACGCCCATGCGACTGTTCGGCGATTGTTTAACGGTGAGCGAAGCGCGCACACGGCTGGCATCGCAATGCGTAATGCGTAATGCGCAATGCGTAATTGATCCGCCGCCAACGCAAAGCAAGGCAGTGCTCAATATGAAGAACGTATGGTTCCGTTATGAAAAAAACTCATCCGACGTGTTGCGTGGCATGGACTTCACCGCACATGCTGGTGAAATCACGGCCATTCTCGGCGGCAACGGTGCCGGCAAAAGCACCGCGCTGAGCGTGATGTTGGGCCTGCATAGGCCACAGCGCGGTAAAATAACAAGTGCTCCCAATCACAAAATTTCAGCGGTGCCGCAAAACCCGCAATCGCTGTTTATCGGCAAAACCGTGCAAGAGGATTTGCGGGAGGTTGTCGCCCCCTCAGTCACGCTGCGCGTGCCAGCTCCCCCGCAAGCAGGGGAGCCTATAAGCATAAATTCAATTGCAGAAATCGCACAACTTTGCAAACTTGAGTCGCTGCTGCAAAGCCACCCCTATGATCTTTCGGGCGGCGAACAGCAGCGGCTTGCACTGGCTAAGGCACTGCTCACCCGGCCGAAAATTTTGCTGCTAGACGAACCCACCAAAGGTCTTGATGCACAATTCAAGCAGCAACTGGCAGGCATTCTGCACAAGCTAGTAAAGCAAGGGACTGCGATTGTATTGGTCAGCCACGACATCGAATTTTGCGCTCAACACGCCCACACCTGTGCCCTGATGTTTGATGGTCAGATCATTACTCAAGCACCCGCACGCGCGTTTTTCGCAGGCAATAGTTTCTATACCACTGCCGCCAATCGCATCGCTCGCTGGGCGGTGACATGCGAGGATTTGTGTTCTTTTTTTGAAAAAAAAGAACCAAAAAAACTTTAACCCGCTTCGCGGCGGACTATTGATGGGACGATAATAGAACACAGCGAAGCGACCAAGCCCCACCGCAGGTGGTTTTGAAAAAAAGTTGCGCAAAAAACTTTAACCGCTTCGCGGTGGATTTTTTATGATAAGTTGAAAAAGCTGGCACGCGTCGTGCGTGACTGAGGAAGGCTCGCGGAGCGAGGATTTTGCTGGACAAAAAACAACCTCCCATGATATCATGGGAGGCTTTTTCTTTTTAACATCAATCAACTGCTCGCATTGCAAAAAATCAGCCCAGCAATCAGCAAGCCAAAGTAAACGGCGAACCCAATAATAATTCCCCAGATCCAAGTTGGCATGTACATATCCTCCCTAACATTTTATCGTTATTTCTATTATACACCATTTGTCAAGTCCCCTCGAAAATACCCGAGTGTGATCATTTGCATTGATTTGATGACAAAAAAGTTAATGCCAACGTTGCATAATTTAAAGCACCTCCCGTGGCGCAATGGGAGGTGTTTACTCTTTAGGCAACTAACAGGTAAACCAGCACCAAATCAGCCCAATGGCCGTCACTGCAACATAACCAATCGGAATCCACATCCACCATTCCATATGAAGATCTCCTTTCTTGTTATTATCAAGTTATATCACTTAGTCGACGCGCGAGGGACAATTCCTCACTACGAAGAAAATTTTATCGCCGGCCGCAAACTACTATAAACGCGAACGGCTCGCTGCTAGGCGCCTCACTACGGGTAATAACGCTGTGGAAATAATCACCGTGGCTGCCAATTCAATCAAGAAATTCGCGCCAATCATCGTTAAAAACACAAACGCCACAGCGCTGCCGCCTCCGGCCCACTCCTGCATCAGTGGCCAAAAAAACACGCGCAAGCCCAGCACGAACACGCCAGTATTCACCACGGGCACGGCCGCAGCTGCGCAAATCATGGCTGCCCAAGTGTTCCTTTTTTGTAGGGCCTTGTAGACCAAACCCCCAGCCGCACCAGCCAGCAAGCCGCGCGCCAAAATTGTCACCACAGTACCGACCGCGCTAACCGGCATGAAATAGGCAAGGGTGTCCGGTCCAAACAACACAACTAAGCTAAAAACGAGGCCCAGCCAAACGCCTGCGCCCACGCCCAGCATCGCGCCGCCCACCACAATGGGAATGAGTGCAAACGCCGCCAGTTGCATGGGCCCCACCGCCAGTGGGAGCATTTGTAGTAGCAGCACAATCGCGGTGAGCATCGCCAGCTGCGTGAGCCAAAGAATACGGTTTTTCTTCATGATTTTCTCCTTACTGATACCCCTTGCGGGTGCATCGTAAATGTATTAATCAATCACCTGTTACGCTGGTAAATCTCGCACAGTCCCTGCAGCGCCAAGTCAGGGCAGTGTTCAATGTTACGCGTGCAATGGCGAATGATTTCTTGTGAAAGGCCGCCCGTGGCCACCACCGTGGCAGGCTGCTCCAGCTCGGCTTCCATGCGAGCCACCATGCCGTCTATCATCGCGGCCGTGCCCAGCACAGTGCCGCTTTGCATGCAATCCACGGTATTTGTGCCGATGCAGCGCGGCGGGGCATGCAACGCAATGCGCGGCAACGCTGATGTACGCATGGCCATGGCTTCCATGGAAATAGCTACACCCGCTGCAATCGACCCACCCAGCAAGCCACCACAGGCACCTAGCACGCTGATTTTGCTGGCCGTGCCCAAGTCAATCACCAAACAGGGCAGGGGAAAGCGTGCCTTGGCCGCCACCGCCGTTGCGATGAAGTCCGCGCCCAACTGTGCGGGGTTATCAATGCGGATATCAAGCCCAGTTTTCACACCAGGGGCAATCACCAGCGGCTGTCGTCCGGTAAGCATCTGTGCAGCTTGGGCAAGTGCGTCGGTCAATTCCGCCACCACGCTTGCGATCACAGCATCTGCGCATGTGGCAGGGTCAATGCCGTGCAGCTGCATGGCCTGTGCAATTTGCATGGCCAATTGGTCTGCGGTCAGGTGACGATCTGTGGCCAGACGAGCTTGTGCCACTAGTTTTTTCTCGGCAAACAGCCCAAGTGTCAGGTTAGTGTTGCCGGCATCAATGGCTAGGAGCATAGGATTTTCCCTCCCGTTTCTCTCCTTATTATAACGTAATTTTCGAAAAAAAGCAAGTGTTTTCGCGCTAGGCCTTGCTTTTTTCTTCATTCTAGTGTACAATAGAGGTATGAATATCCAAAACCAACCGAAAATCGGCTTCATCGGCACGGGCACCATGGCAGGCATTATGCTGCAAGCAGCCCTTGACCGTGGCTTTTTGCAACCCGAACAAGTGCTGGTGTATGATAAGTTGCCCGCATCTGCCGCACGCTTTGGCGTGCCGGTTGCCGCGAGTGCTGCCGAGCTTGCCACGCAGTGCGATATCATCCACCTTGGCGTAAAACCACAAGACCAGCCAGCTTTGCTCGCCGCGCTTGATCTCACAGACAAGCTGGTGATTTCGATTGCCGCAGGGGTCACGCTTGCCAAGCTGGGCTTGCCCCGTGCAATGCGGCTGATGCCTAACCTGAATTCCGCAGCCGGGCAAGGAATCACCGCGTATTGTGCGACTGATTTAGTGGGGGAGCACGAGCTGAGCTTTGTGCGCGACTATTGCGCATGCTTTGGGCAGGCCATTGCACTGCCCGAGGAAGATTTTTCTGCGTTTCTCGCGCTTGCCGCCAGCGGCCCCGCCTTTGTGTATCAATTCATCGCAGACATGGCCGCAGCTGGGCAGCAGCTCGGCTTGGCTAGCGATGTTGCGCTGCATATCGCCGCGCAATGTGCGCTGGGCAGTGCTGCCATGGTGCAGCAAAGCGATGCCCCACCCAACGAACTGGTGCGACGCGTGTGTTCGCCCGGCGGAACAACCATTGCGGGCATGCAGGCGTTGCAACAGCATGGTTTTTCTCATGCCGTGCAGCAAGCAGTGCACGCAGCCGCGGCTAGAGACCGCGAACTGGGGCAAGCTAGTAATTGAACGAAATGATGACAAAATGTCATCTCAGGTTACAACATTGTAACTGGACATTTGGCTGCAATTGTAGTATACTATAGGAGACATCATGAGCAACACACAACAAATTGAATCCACGGCGTGCAGCGTATTTGCACAATACCCAGTTAAGCGGGCAGCGTTGTTTGGCTCTGCTGCACGCGGTGATATCACCACGCAAAGCGATATCGATGTACTGGTGGAGTTTCTCCCTAACACACTTGTCGGGCTTGATTTCTTTGGGCTGCACGTTGACTTGCAAGAAGCACTTGGACGTTCTGTCGATTTAATTACTTGGAACGCACTGCACAAGCAAGCCAAGCCAAATTTTCGCAACAATGTTGAACGCGACACGAGGATAATCTATGAACGATAAAGATCGCACAATATTAGAGCACATGATAGAAGATGCGTGCGATATCATAAACTTTTCAATCGATTTGAGCAATGTCCACGATTTAATTAAATTTCGTATGCACCGTAAAGCCATCGTTATGTCCATCCTTAACATCGGTGAACTCACAAAACAGCTCTCTTTAACATTCAAACAAGAGCATAAAGAAATCCCGTGGAAAAAAATCTCTGGCATGCGTGACATTGCCGCACACGGTTATCACATTATGGATAACGACGTAATCTGGATTGTGATCACACACTTCATTCCTGAACTCATACAATTTCTTAACCAACAACTCCGCCATAAGGAGGCATCATGAAAAAATCCAACAAACGCAAAAACCATAAACAAACCGCACTACGCAGCACTCTGCGCTGGGTGATGATGGCTGCACTGTCCATTGGGCTGTGCTTTGCCATCACCAGTTCAGTGTTGGGTGGTTTTTTCCTGCTGAATGCCGTCGGTTATGTACGCGGTGATGAAATCATCGACCTGCGCGAACACCTTGGCGGACAAGGCCGCACCACCATCATCTGGGCATACGACCGCCAAGGCAACACCGTGGAATTCGCACGACTGCATGGCGTGGAAAACCGCATTTGGGTAGATCTTGACGACATGGGACCGCGTAATCCCGTCACCGGCATGCCCTTGATTGCCGATGCCTTTATTGCGCTAGAAGACCACCGCTTTTGGGAGCACAACGGCATCGACTGGCGGCGTTTCGTCAGTGCCGTTACGATTCACGGCTTCACGCAGGGCGCGTCAACCATCACCCAGCAGCTAATTAAAAACCTCACTGGCGAAAATCAGGTCACGGCTATCCGCAAGTATCGCGAAATGATGGCCGCATTGAACATGGAACGTCACCACGACAAAGAATCCATCCTCGAAGCCTATCTCAACACCGTGTATCTGGGTAACGGCAACTATGGCGTGCTCACCGGTGCCGAGGCCTATTTCGGCCGCCACATCAGCGAGTTGAACATCGCCGAAGTGGCTGTACTTGCCGCCATTACGCAAGCGCCGGGCTATTTTAACCCCTTGCGCAACCCGCAAAACAACATTCGTCGCCAGCAAGTGGCCATCACCAACATGTACCACGGCGGAATGATTACCACCGAGCAATTTGCAGAAGCCATGGCGCATGATCTTATTTTCACCAACCATCCCGACTTCGTACGGGTAGAAACCCCCGGGCAAATGCATGTGCCCGAACCACAACCCATCAACAACTGGTACACCGATTTTATCATCGACACCGTCATCGACGACCTCATGCGCGTGCATGGCCTCAGCCGCTCTGAAGCCACGCGCCGCGTATACTACGGCGGGCTGCAAATTCGCGCAGCGGTAGACATCGAAATTCAGGAAATCATGGAAGATGTGTTCCGCAACCGCACTACCTGGGCCGGGCAGGTGGGCCCAACTTCTAATCCCATCCACGCCAGCATGGCCATCGTGTGCAACGACACCGGTCGTGTCATGGGCATCGTGGGTGGTGCGGGCGAAAAAGCCGAAAATCGTCTGCTCAACCGTGCCCACCAAAGTTTTAGACAACCGGGCTCTACGATGAAAGGCCTTGTGTCACACGGCTTGGGCATTGAAAGCAACACGATCACTTGGTCAACGCTCACCCCAAACAGTGCCTTTGCTCACCAGGGCAACATGTGGCCGCGCAACGCCGATGGAGGCCATGGCGCCGGCAATATGGTCAACACACAGCGAGCATTCCAACAATCGTTGAACACCGTGGCCGCACGCATCACGCGGGACATCGGCGCACGCACCGCATTTGACTTTTTGTATGACAACTTCGGCTTTTCACGGCTTGACACTGCGCGCGACCCCTTTCTGCCGCCTATGGCGCTGGGTGCCATGACCCATGGCGTAAGCGCACTGGAAATGGCTGCAGCCTACGCAACGTTTGGCAACGGCGGGATATTTAATTTCCCCTTTGCCTACCATTCTGTGTATGACAGTCAGGATCGCCTGCTGCTCAGCCGCGACGACCTGCCCGAAAGCCGCCGCGCATATTCTGAGTGCACTGCCATGGTCATGAACCGCATGTCGCAGCTCAACCCCATCAGCGGCTTTGCGCACAACAATAACCTCACCAACATCCAGCGTTTCCGCACCTTTGGCAAAACCGGATCGTCGCAAGACTGGGCTGATCGCTGGTTCTGCGGCGGCACACCATATTTCACTGCAGCTGTGTGGTTTGGGCACGACCGCCCCCGCGGCATGGGCCCTGTTACCAATCCCGCTGGCCGCATTTGGGTGGAGGTATTCAATCGCATTAAAGCCGACACCGACAGCTTCAGCACATCCACAGACTTCCCCACCACCAACCGCGCTGTGCAGCGCAGTTTTTGCACCAATACTGGCTTGCTGGCAGGGCCAAACTGTCCCACCGCCAGTGGTTGGTATCGCACAGCCAATCTCCCGCGTGTGTGCAGTGGTTCCTGTGGTACTCCTGCCCCTGATACAAACCAGTCGGGTGGCGGTGGTCTGATTGACTGGGGCAATGTTGGCAACAACATTGGCAACTGGATTGACGGCATCTTTGGCGGCGGTGGCGGCGGAAATAACAACAATAACGCGCCAGCACCCGAAACCACCCAACCGCTTCCCCCGGAGTATGGCGAATGATTATACTAGGCATTGATTACGGCCAACAGCGCACAGGCGTTGCCGCCAGCGACCCAACCGGGTTGCTGGCTTCGCCTGTTTGTGTGATTGAAGGCTTGGGCAAACGCAAGCTTGTGCAACGCATCGCTAGCCTTGCGCAAGAAAAACAGGCTTGCAAAATTGTGCTGGGTTTGCCATTGCGCACAGATGGCACGGCAGGCGACAAAGCGCAAGAATGCACAAAACTCGCCGAGCTGCTGCACCAGCAAAGCGGCCTTGAGGTTGTGCTGTGGGACGAACGCTTCAGCACAACCATTGCGCACCAGCAACTGGGCGCTGCAGGCGTGCGCGCAAAAAACCGCAAGAGCATCGTAGATGCTGCTGCGGCTGTTGTGATTTTGCAAAGTTACTTAGATTCTCGCGCCTAATGGCTTTTGCGCTCGCCGCGCAGGCGTTACTTTTCTTGAAAGAAAAGTAACCAAAAGAACTTTTGATTAGGCTATAATAGAGCACAGCGAAGCGACTTTTGCGCGCCTTAGCGTGCACAAAGTAGAGTCCCACCGCAGGTGGTTAAAGTTTTTTGGTTCTTTTTTTCAAAAAAGAACACGTAACCCCGCTGAATAATTCTCGCACCCCAATGAAAATCAACAGCCCGGCAAAGATATATCCAATCCACCGCGCATCTATGATATCGCTCAGCCAAATGCCCAACAGCGTGGCGGGCAGCCCGCCCAGAGCAATCCACAGGGCGTTGCGCCAGTCAATGAGCTTGCGCTTTGCGTTGATGATGAGCGAAATTGCCGCACAAGGCAAAAAGAATAGCAGATTCACGCCTTGTGCTTGCAGTTGCGGCATGCCCACCACAAGGGTGAGATATATCACCAAAATGCCGCCGCCACCCAAGCCCATCGCACCCAGCGCACCCGCGCCAAACGCCGCTGCAATGCTAAATGCTAAATGCTGAATGCTCAATTACCCCTTTCGCGCCTCATTCATTAAGCATTAAGCATTAAGAACTTAGCATTCTAATCCCCGCCCAAATCAGCAGCACCGCAAAGATTTTTCGCAGCCACGTTTGCGGAATTTTCGCCAGCAACAGCGCACCAGCCAAGGCGCCCACCGCGCCCGGCAACAGATACTCCACTGCGTTGGGCAGGCGATAGCGCCCCAGCCACCAATATGCCGCTGCGCTGACGATACTCAACGGAAAAATCACCGCCACAGCGGTTGCATGCGCTTTGGTTTGGTCTGCACCGAGTTTTTTCAACATCGGCACCGCCAGCATGCCGCCACCCGCCCCCAGCAAGCCATTCATCACGCCAATGAACACGCCGCCCAATATAGCCAATAACTTTACCCGCTTTTTCTTTTGCAAAAATTTCATTCACTCACCCGAAATCAACCCTTGTTCGCGCCAACACTCACTATTCATGCAACTAGTTTACCCCGCATAGGTATGACTATGAGGGGGAGATGACATGTTTTTTTTTAGAATTCAACTGCGGCGATGCTTATTTTATCTGGGCTGCATCGCAGCGTTTGCATTTGCGTTGATGATGCTGCATGCCACAAATCAGGTGCGGCAGGTGAGCAGCACCACGTCGCCGCCCATCGTGCCGGTGATTATCGTTGACCCCGGCCATGGTGGCGAAGATGGCGGTGCCGTGGGCATCGGCGGTGTGGTAGAGAAAGAGCTCAACTTGGCCGTGGCGATGCAGCTTGCGCCGTTCCTGCGGGCTTTGGGCTATGACGTGCAGCTTACGCGTTGCGAAGACTGCGACCTCAGCGAGCCCGCCAACACCCTGCGTGAGCGCAAGCGCAGCGACATTCAAGCGCGCCACGCCATGCTGGAAGAACTACGCGACGGCGACCTGTTTTTGAGCGTACATATGAACCGCTACACCAGCCCAAGTGCACGCGGCACGCAGGTGTTTTATTCACCCAACCACCCGCAAAGCCAAGTGATGGCCGAGCAAATTCAGCGTACTGTGGTCACGCTGTTGCAACCCGAAAACCATCGGCAAATCAAGCCCGCGGGCAGTTCAATCTATCTGCTGCACCGCGCCACGCGCCCCGCCGTGATGGTCGAATGCGGGTTCATCTCAAACCCTGGCGAGGCAGCCCACCTGCAAGATGCAGCGTATCAGCGGCAGCTAGCATTTGCGGTTGCGGTGGGGGTGTTGGGGGGCGCGTGATGTCACTTTTTTGAAAAAAAGTGACGCAAAAAACTTTAGCCGCTTCGCGGTGAGATTTTTATGTTTGTTGAAAAAGCAAGCCCCTGGCTCCCTTTTGTAGAGGGAGCTCCCGACCTCGGGTCGGGTGAGGGAGGGGTGCGGAGCACAATTAGTAGAAAAAGGACATGTTATGCGAAAAAGAATTATTGTGCTGGTTTTGTGCCTAGTGGTGGCTGTTGCCACACTTGGATTTCAGCTTTGGTGGGATGATGCCACACTGCTACGCTTTCAGCCGTATTATTGCGAAGACACCTCGGCAACATATTACTTTGCCAGCGCACGCATTGACGTAAGCCCTTCAACATGGCTTTGGGTGCACGCAGCAGCCGGCCTCGTGTGTTTGATGTACTTACTCGTTTCTTTAACTCTTGCAGGCAAACTCATACACAAAATCCGCGCAGAAAGGAAAGCACACCATGCCCCCCAAAGCCAAAACGATATACCTGTGTGAGCATTGCAGCTATGAATCGCCCAAGTGGGTGGGGCAATGCCCCGGCTGCGGCGAGTGGAACTGCCTGCACGAAGAAGTGCGCCGCCCCGAACCCGCAAAACGCGCGGGCGCGGCATCGCGTGCACCTGCGCTCAGCGGGCAACTGCTGCGTGACATCAAGTTTGACAGCGCAATTCGCTACCACACCGGCATGGGCGAACTAGACCGCGTGCTCGGCGGCGGGCTGGTGAAAGGCTCGGTGGTGCTGCTCGGCGGCGACCCGGGCATCGGCAAATCAACGCTGTTGCTGCAAATTTGCGAACATCTTGGACAAGCCGCAGATATCCTGTATGTGTCGGGCGAGGAGTCACCACACCAGCTGAAATTGCGTGCCGAACGCCTTGGCGTAACCACCAGCAAACTCACTATTTTGTGCGACACCGACACCGTGGGCATCTGCGACTATGTGCGCCACGCCACGCCCGGCATGGTGATTATCGACTCCATCCAAACCATGCAAGTAGCCGATATTTCGTCCTCACCCGGCAGTGTCACTCAAGTGCGCGAGAGCACCAACATGCTCATGCGCACGGCGAAATCGCTGGGTGTGCCCATGCTGCTGGTGGGCCATGTGAACAAAGACGGCAACATCGCTGGTCCAAAAGTGCTGGAGCACATCGTGGATGCCGTGCTGTATTTCGAGGGCGAGCGGCATTTGAGCTATCGCATTTTGCGCGCGGTAAAAAACCGCTACGGCTCAACAAATGAAATCGGCGTGTTTGAGATGCTTGAACGCGGACTTGCGCAAGTCGAAAACCCTTCCGCCATGCTCATCGCAGGGCGACCAAAAGGGGTATCGGGCAGCTGTGTGGCTTGCGTGATGGAAGGCAGCCGTCCTATCTTGGCAGAAGTGCAGGGCTTGGTGTCGCCCACTAGCTTTGGCAATCCGCGCCGCATGCAAACCGGCGTAGACGGCAGCCGCGCGGCCATGCTCATGGCAGTGCTGGAAAAACGCTGCGGCTGGTTTTTCGGCAACATGGACACCTACATCAACGTCATCGGTGGGCTGAAGCTCGATGAGCCCAGCACAGATTTATCCATTGCTCTGGCGCTCATTTCAGGCCTGAAAGACACACCGCTACCCGACGACGCACTGGCCTTTGGCGAAATAGGGCTGGGCGGCGAGTTGCGTGCCGTCAGCCACTGTGAGCAGCGAGTGCGCGAAGCCGCGCGATTGGGCTTCGCACGTTGCATTGTGCCGCGCCAAAACTTCACCAAGCTGCCCAAAGACCTGCAAAAAGGCATACAAGTGATTGGTGCAGGCAATGTGCGCAGCGCGTTTGAGGCGCTGATGTAAGCGTGTTGCGCTCGCCGCAGCACCACCTGCGGTGGAGCTCCGTCGCTTCGCTGTGCTCTATTATAGCCCAATCGAATATAACCCATCAAAATCTAAAGTTCTTTTTGATTACTTTTTCTTTCAAGAAAAAGTAATGCCTGCGCGGCGAGCGCAAAACGACTGCCTGGCGGAACCAGTCAAGCCGCCCATCGCATACAATAAGCATGGAGAAACCACTACATAATAAAGGGTGATTAACCATGCCATTGTACTTATTCCCATCAGTCGCAACACCCGT
>WQWM01000008.1 GCA_009785335.1 Oscillospiraceae bacterium | reverse complement strand
TGGTCATACACCTATACCTCCCTAGACAGTTTTGTATCACATACTTTTCTGTCTCTTTTTCTCAGAGACTATTATAACACAAACCATAGGCTATGCACAGGTGCGAGATATTTGACGCTTACAACAATCGCCAGCCCCAAACCATTGCCAACGCCCGACTGCGATTTATCGGCCTAATAAAACTTATCGAAGCAATGTGCCTGCGCTTGCTCGTCCATGCCAGGGCCGCTGTCTTGAATGGTCACGCAAATGTGGCCGTCGAGTTGCGATAGCTGCACATGAATTTCACCGTCCTGTGGCGAAAACTTGATGGCATTGTCAAGCAAGTTCAACCAAACCTGCCAGAGCAAATCCACACTGCCATGCAGCGTGGCTTCCTCCAAGTCAATGTGAATAGTCAACGCTTACCCCCGACATGGCACAGGAATTTATCGACAAGATTGTGGTGCATCACCGCCAAAAAGAGCAGGGCGTGATGCAACAGCGCGTGGAGATTTATTACAAGATGATCGGTCATGTGAACGTATTGAACTTTGGTGAAAAACAGACTGAGCGGCTGCAGATAAGCTTTGGGCGTGATGTGCTTGCGTTGGCGGCGTGAGGTGGGCATGAAAAAACCACCCACAAAGGGAAAACCCTTGTGGATGGTCGTAGTGGTGCGAAAGACGGGACTTGAACCCGTACGGTATTAACCACACGCCCCTCAAACGTGCGCGTCTGCCAGTTCCGCCACTCTCGCATGCCAATATATATTATATCATCATGTGAGTGGGTTGTCAAGCATTTTTTTCGCTAGTTATGCAGATATTCAAAACTCGCCATTGCAAGTGGGATGCCGCAACGTTGTGCAACTTCCCACTTCGTATTTCATGTGTTTTTCTCCTGATTCCTTCAAAATTAAACGCCGCCGTCTTCAATGCTCAGCAAATTTCCTTCGGGGTCGCGAAACAATGCCATGCTGAAGTCAAAACCTTCATCGGCAAAATTGCGCTTGCCAATGAATTGCACCCCAGCTTGTTGCATGCGTTGCTGGTATAGGGCCCATTGTGGTCTCCATAGATGGGGAACAAGCCCAGTTGCTGCGTGTAGAAATCATAGCAAGCGGAAAAATCATGACGCACTTGCACGCCAGCGGTGATGCGATGGATATTCATGTGTTCTCCTTTTTATCGGTTGATTTCGTTATATTGCGCCATATTCGCTGGCGCATTGCTCACGCAGTCACTGTTCAAAAAGTCTTTGGTCACTTGCGCAAAAAATTGCGGATACTTCTCAAACGTCGGCGTGTGCCCCTCAAACGGCACATTGAACAAAATGGCGTTTGGTATTTTTGGCAACATGGCAACATAGCTTTCCAGCGTGTCGATGTCGTCGTTGCCGCGCACGATGAGTGCGGGCATCTCGATCGTGTCGGCGTCCAAGTTAGGATAGCCGCTTTCCGTGCGATCAAACCACATTTGCTCAACGCAATCGATAAATTTATGCACATCGGGTTGCGGGTTGTGTTGCGCGTAGCAATCAAAATTGCGCTTGAAGGCCTCGCTGGTCAAGTAATCCTCGTGCGTAACACCCTCAAAAAACTGCTCGTTTAATTCGGGGCTGCTTTGACTGCATTCGGCACCAAGCGTTACGATTTTTTGCACTGAAATATTCTTGGATAGCGCAAGCCGATAGGCAACCACGCCGCCATCGCTATAGCCGATGATATGAATATCACGCAGTTGCAAATGCTTGATCACTGCTTCAACGTCTTGTTGCAACCGTTTATAGGTCAGTTTTTCTGCACCCAGCGATGATTTCCCGTGGCCTCGGCTGTCTATGCCTACGATGTGATAATCGTCTGCGAATAACGGAATGATGGGGTTGAAGTCTTCCACATCCCCTAGCCCGCCAGTGAGAAAAAGCAACGTTGGTTTGCCCGCATTGGCAATCACCTCATAATAAATGCTTGCGCCTGCAACCTCAAGATGCTTGCCTGTGTTGTGGTTAAATTGTTTCATGGGGTTCTCCTTTATTGTTATCGAGCGTTTTTGCGTTTTGCGTTTCGCCTTGCTCAGTTTTTTTCCAGGGATTCCACACAGTCGCCTGAAACTCAACATGCACGTTTACTTTCAATCTTAGCATGCATAATACTATCCTTTCGCAATAATTTACTCTTTATTATAACACGCCTGCGGCGAGCATGTCGCTTCGCTGTGCGTTAATCACGTTACGTTAAGGCGCAACGCTCTGTGTCTATTATAACACACCTGCGGTGAGCACATCGCTTCGCTGTGTCCTTTTCATCTGTCATCAAAAATCTAATTCCAATGTCTATTATAACACAGCTAACATGACAACAGTGCGTCATGTTAGCAAAAAAGTGTTCGATTTATTCAGCAACTTCCCATGAGTTATCTGCGCCTTGTTCATACATCTCACGCGGAATCATCGGTTCAGCCAGCAGTGCCTGTGTTTCTTCTTCAATTTTGCCCGCTGCAAATTCTCGCCCTGCGCGGCGCACGGTTTCCAGGAATGCATCCGTCACTTCTTTCAGCTCGGGCATGGCTTCATCCATTTCAAACAAGCCCCCCTGCCCCACAAACACACAGAACTCTTTGTGGTTCACCTTGTGGTTAATGGTGTCGTTGCGTGCAAACAACTGGGCAAACAGATCATAGTTGCCCTGTGCTGTCCAAAACCCGCAGGTGGAGATATACGCTTGGCGCAGCTTAGACATCTCATCAAAGCGCATCGGATGGCCGCCAGCCTCGGCTTCT
The DNA here is from genome assembly GCA_009785335.1 of Oscillospiraceae bacterium. GTDB lineage: Bacteria > Bacillota > Clostridia > Oscillospirales > Acutalibacteraceae > WRMQ01. Next base: position 73,068 of record WQWM01000008.1, on the reverse strand, counting down.
TTGTCCATGTAGGGCGTTGAAAGCGGCAACATGCGGTCGTTGAAGCACTTGAGCTGCCCAGGGAAGTAGCAAGCGTATAGCGGGAACGACGTGATGAGCACATCCGCCTGCCTAATTTTGGGCAAAAATTCCGCCATGTCGTCGTTCAGCACGCACTTGCCGGGTGTTTTCTCCCAACAGCAATAGCAGCCGGTGCAGCCCCGCACGTTGACCTTGGAAATGTCGATGATTTCCGCGTGTTCTTCCCAGCCTGCACCTTGCAAAAATGCGCGAGTGAGGTGCATGGTGGAGCTTCTTTCGCCCTTTGGCGAGCCATTGATGACTAAAACGTTCATAGTGTAATCTCCTTTTTGTTGTGTGTTTTACGATAACCCAGATAGAACAGCGCGCCGGCAACCGCCAAACAAAGCAGCATCGATATAATAATTACCAAGTGAATGAAGCCCGTCACCACCGCTGGAATGGAAAACGTTGCGCCAATGAAGCTCGCAAACAGCGCGGAAGTGATTGGCGTGACGACAACGCCGAAGATAAAGATGAGCACCGCCGTGACATAATAAGAATTGCTTTTGTTTTTCATGTTAAAGTTCTCCTTGTTAAGCATAGTTAAGTTTGTATTTGATAAAAAGCCCGAGATAAAACCCTGTGAATTGTTTAAACAATTTCTGCAGTTCCTCAATCGTCGTAGTGCCGCCCGTGATGAGCGTATCCAATGTGTTGCCGTGCACGCGGGTGGTAATTCCGGCATCTTCGTAGCCATTCTTGGCGTAAAACGCCCTGCGCCTTGTGCGTTGTTCGCAATTTTCAGCATTTTCGTCTAACATTTCAACATTCAGCACCAGCCTGTTGTTAGGATATTGCGCTTGAACTTGGCTTAAAATCTTGCTGCCATAGCCCTTTGATTGCACTGTAGGGTCAATTGCAATGTAAAAGATGAAGGTTAATTCATCATGTGTAACCGAGTAGGTGAAGCCAACAAACTCATCGTTATCGTAATACGTGAAGAAGTCTATGAAGTCCTTCCCTGCTCTGGCCAGCAAAAACGCCATTGGGATTCGCTCGCTTTTAGGGAACGCTGTGTTCATCAGCTGTTGCACTTTGCTCACCTCAGCCGAGCCTTTATTGACCGGTCTTGTTTCTAGCATAATATTAACTCCTTTTAATGTTTACTGTGGCTTTTAGCGAATAGCCCTACGAATGATCGCCAGAACACTCAATTCAACAACACCTGAAAAAACGAGTGATCCTCCAACGATGAGCAGGGTGTGTCCGGGCACGTTATGGTCCAAAAAGAAATGCAGTGCAAGCATAATTGCGCCTGCCGCCAACAGTGCGCCGCCAACCAAGGCATGAACAATGCTAAGCACCTGCTTGTTTGCACGCATGGTCTCCATGATTGACGAATTGTTTGGGTTACGGTTCATTGTCTTTTCTCCTTTTTATTTTGTTCGTTGTGATCATTCAAAAATTGCGAAAGCGGTTTTTGCTCTCGAATATACGCGAGCCAGCGAAGTGTGTTGTGCGCTTGCGCAAAGCCGTAGTATAGCGTTGAGATGCCAAAATAGTCTTTGTCGCTCAAGTTTTCGCTGGGCAGCGTGCTTTCAATCTGCTGCAACTGTTGCAGCGTTTTCTCAAGTAAAGCTTCATATTCCCGCAACCGCTGGTCGCGCAATTCCTTGGGCAGCTCGCCATAAAAAAAGATTTGGGCCAATTGGAAATCTCCGCCTGCGTTTGGGTCAACGGGCGCCGAAAGCCAGTTGAGAAACGTCTGCCTGCCAAGCGCAGTGGTTTGATAATACTTCTTTAACCGTTTGCCCTGCATTTCTTCTCTCATCGTCAAAAAGCCTTTTTCGGCGAGTTTACTCAGCGCGGGGTACAACCGCCCATAATTGGCTTTGTAGAAATTCCCGATGCTATTCTGCACCTCTTTCACGATGTCGTAGCCTGTTAGTTCCTCCTCCAGGACCATACCCATGATAATGTAGTCGAGCATTGTGCAACCCCTTTAATATATTCATTGGATATATTATATCAGATATATTTCGCTTTGTCAATACCTAAAATAAAAAAATCTCCAGAAAATTTTTCTGGAGAATCTTTATCTAATTTTTTCACTGCCGTTGCGCAAGCTCATGTTTGATAAACTGGGCAATGAATGGCCTGCTTTGCTCGGTCATCAAAAACTCAAAGCAATTGTAGCGACATTTTTGAAAATGTGCATCGCCAACGTTAAAGTCATAACCCATGCATTTTGTGCTGCAGGTGTTGCTCACCAGTCGGCCGCAGTCGCCAGCGTTTTCGAAGTGCTGCACCATCTCCGGCGGCAAGGTGTTGAGAAAATCAAGGTAATGCGCAATGTGCTCGCCATAGATGCGCGTGAGCATGCCCTGCTTGCGAAACACAAAGTTCATCAACGCTTTGGGCGGCTTGCCAAACTTGTATGAAGCAAGAGGCCCGCTTTTCTTTTGCTCGAATGCTGCCTTGCAGTTTTGTTCAAGCAATTGATTGTGCAGGTTTTGCACAAACGCCAAGTTGTCGGGGTCCACGGTCTGCAAAAATTCTTCAAACGTGATTTTTTCAGCTGCCATTATGATCATTCTCCTTGATTCTCTTCGCCGTCAACAAACAGCTTGTAACGTTCTGTGCTGAACTTCAACACGCAGTAGTTTGGGTCGGTTTCGCCGTTGGGATATGGCCCGATGAACCAGTCTTGCCAGCATTTGCTTTTGCTGGCTTGGTCGGTGCAAATTTTCACTTGGCCAACCAAGGTGATGTTATCGTGCGTGGTGCTGATGCACACGCTGGCTTTGCTGTTTTGTTGCAGGCAGTTTGCTTTGTTCGAGTCCAGTGTGGTGGTCATGAATATCTCGTTGATGCTGTTGGTGCCAGTGGGTGACATTGACATGACCACGGGATAGCCATTTTCATCAATCACAGCGAAATGAGCACTGGTTGCCTGTTGGATAATTTCGTTTGCGCGGTCGGTTAAGTTTGTTTGCATGGTTTGTTTTCCTCCAAGTTCGTTTTTAATTAGTATACCACACCTGCGGTGGGCAGTTCGCGATATTAGCGCGATTTCTTGCAAACTATTCTACCCGCGTCGTTGTGATGTAATCATTTTACCAAATTAGAACGAACTTGTCTTGTAAATATGCGACATATTTAGCGTGTGCAGATATTCTTTTGGCGTGAGGCCAATGTTGCGCTTAAAATCGTTGATGAAATGCGGCTGATCGTAGTAGCCCGCAGCGTCGATGATGTCGCTTGGCGTGGCGTTAGTTGCAGTCAACAATGCCAAGCAACGCTGAAAGCGCAAAATCGAAAGCACCATCTGCGGTGTGAGCGCAAAATGCTGCTGAAACAACCGCTGGCATTGCCGCGGGCTCAAATGCAATGCTTGATATAGCTCGGCGGTTGTGGTTGGCACCGATTCACAAAAGCGGTCAAACAAGCCAACGAAGGCATTCGGCTGTTTGTTGCGCACCAATTGCTCCAAATATTGCTGAAATGCGCGTTTTGCCTGCACAAAGGGCAACGCAAAAAATGCCTGCACATCAAAACTGGGGTCAACTGCTTGCAGTGGCAGCATGTTATCCATCGCTGCGGCGGCAGGCAAACCGGTTAACTGCGCGAAGGCTCCGGGCTTCATGCGTGCACCAAAAAAACTTTCGGTCGTGTTGATTTTATCGTGAAACAGTGTTTTGCTCATGCCCGCAAACATCACCGTTTTGGTGGCGTAATCTGCAACAAGATCAATGCAGCCGTCAGCCAAAATCACATGATTTACAATGGCAGATTGTTTAGAAATCGGTTGCATTGTCCACAGGGCAATCACAAAATCTTGCAACGATTCCGGCGTTTCTTCAGAATAATGAATATGCGTTGCATAACTGCTATGCAGCAGATAAGGCACTTGCAAGGGGGCATAAGTGGAATCGTTCATTATACCCAAAGATACATCCAAATCCAGCCAAAGCCCAGCCAAAACAGCAGCCAATAGTACCACGTGGCGGGCCAGGTGGTGCCAAAAATGGTGGTGATGGGCACGCTCATGGCGTGGAATTCAGCGTAGGTCAGGCCGGGGTGCTCAAGCATCCAGCGCAGGTAATTTTCCATGGTGTGGTGATACATTGCATCCACCGCAAGGCCGATGACTGTGGTGGTGGTCATGTGCACAGCAAGGTCAACGCCATGGCGCCCCCACAGATTTGTCCAGCCCATGGTGCGCGGCAAACGCGGCACGCGGTCATTCACGTTGATGATATTAAAAATATTGGTGTGCGCAGGGTTAGGGCTGCGTGTGGTGCGGGGTGCAGCAAAGGTATACACATGCAGATTCTCTTGCAACACAAGCGTTTGTGCATCGTTAAGATACGCGGCCAGTATGTTTGCCACTGCACCGCCGCGGCTGTGCCCGGCAAACAACATCACCGTGTTTTCCATGCCAAGTTCATGATATAGCATATAGGCATATAAATGCTCACGCACATCGTCTGTGGCCAGCATGAAGCCCACATGCAGGTCTTCTTCGCCCACATCAAAGTTGCTCTGCCACTCGGGCCCAGAGAGCATGTGCCCCACCGTGCCGCGCAGTGCTAGCACCACCAAGGTCATGTCTTCGTCTTGCACGGTGATTTCGCGCAATGCAAAGGTGACCCCAACTGTGTGCATGCCTTCGGTTTCCTCAAGCTCCTCAATATTATGCTGAATAATATGAGTGAAGTTGCGTTGAACAAGCTCTGCTTCAATGATTTCCGCATAGTAAGCCCAATAGCTCAGCTGTGCCGCGAAGGTTGCGGCATCGTGGTTGTATTCATGCTGCGGCCATGTGCAGGGGCAGCTTGGTGCAGCTGCTGCCGCCATGCCAAAACTGCCCAGCAGCAGCGAAATCGCCAATAAACTTGCCAGTGTGCGCTTCATGTGTGTTCTCCTCATTCACGAATAATAATCGTTCTATCATAACACACTTCACGCAAAAAAGCAAGACCCAAATCACACACAACCGCTTTCATAGCAAAATCGGCACTCGGCACGCTTGCGGGCAAGCCATTTTTCAATGCCGCGCATGGTCATGCTGGTGATGAAAATCGAAAACACCGCATAGAAAAACTCGTCCACGCTAAACACCAGCAAGCTGGCAAGCACAACCATGCCGTCGCTCACAAACAGCCCCACGGCTTTGTTCAATCCAAAATACTTGTGAAAAATCAGCGGCGGCACGGCGGTTCCTCCGCTGCTTGCCTTGTGGTGATACATCAGCGACACCGCCATGCCAAACAGCACACTGCCCGCAGCCATTGAAAGCACTGAGCTTTCCACCAGCTGCAGCTGTGGAATGATGCGAATCATCCCCGGCAGCAGCAGTGCGCCGATGAGCGTGTTGAAGAAAATTTCGCGCCCCAGCAGAAAAAACGCCGCCGCCAATATGATCACATTGGCCACCAAGATCACCAGTGCGCGATGCAGCCCCAGCAAACTTTCCAAGATAATCGCCAAGCCTGTGATGCCCCCGGCAGCAATGTTGTGCGGCCCCAGAAACATATTCACCGCCACGGCAATTGCACTTACCGCCACGATAATATACACCAGCCGCTGAATATATCGGCGCATGTCTAACTTTGCAAACTTTTTAAGCATAAAAATCCCCCTCTTGGCATTAGTATAACCAAGAGAGAGTCAGTTACAGCTTTGAGTCCGGGCGGATTTGCATCCGCCCGGGGTTGGTATGTGTCACTTGCGCCGCTTGGCACCACCGCTATAGCGAGTATCGCCGCTTTTGCGCAGCGTGGAGATATTTTCCTCGCTGGTTTGTTTAAAGCGGCTCATCATGTCCTCAAAATTTTGGGGAGCTTCACGTTTGGGCTTGCCGCCTTGCCACACGTTGGCCTGCCCTGCGGGCTTGCGCGGCGGGCGCGGTGCACGTGGTTTTTCGGGCGTAGCAGATTCAACCGCTTTTTTGATGGAAAGGCTGATTTTTCCCTCGGGCGTGATGTTCAGCACTTTCACACGCACCTCTTGCCCCACAGTCAAATGCTCACGGATATTCTCTACATAGCTGTTTGCAATTTCGGAAATATGCACCATGCCGCGCTGGCCGTTTTCACAGTCCACAAAGGCACCATAATCAATGATGCCCGAAATTTTTCCGCACAAGATTGCACCGATTTCCATCACATAGCCCTCACTATTGCAGCGCGCGGTCAATGAACAATTGGTCGCCGGGCAGCGAAAGCCCAAGGCGTTCCCGCGCGATTCGTATGACATATTCGTAGTATAAATCTGGGTCTTCGTTGCGCAGCACGGCTTGATATTCTTCATTGGCTGCTGCCAGGGCTGCGCTTTCCTGGCGAAGTTGCGCGTTTTGGTCTGCCACGGCGGCGGCGGCTTCGTTGGTGGTGAAGATACGGTGCCCCGCGTATAGCATGATAAACGGTAACGTCAGCAGCACCAAAAAGCTGATGCCGCGTTTTTTCTTGGTGGGATTGGTTAGCCGCCGTTCCACTTTGTGCAGCAGGGCGACTTGTTTCTTGGACTGTTTTGGCACGAGAATGCGGCTCCTTTTTACGAAATAAAACTTTACGCTTACCATTATACACTAAAGCGGGGGTAGATTGCAAGCCCCCTAGCGCATTTTTTTTATGAAAATTTATATTTTTGCGCAACTTGGCCACCCGCACCGTGAAAAAGCTGCGTTTTTTCCACATGGTACGTGCAGGTTTGGCCATGCCGCGTGCAGTGTTGCGCATTGTGCGGTGAGTGAATGTTGCAAGCTGCTGTCCTGCCCTGCTCAGCAATTGCCCCAGCGTGAGCATATACAATGCCCAGCCCAGCAGCATGCCCAAGATGGTGTAGCCGCGCAGCAGACCGTCGCCGATGCCCAGGAAGAAATAAAACGCAAGCACCGTGCACACGGCGGCATAGAGTAAATCTTGCGCCAGCAAATAGCCCCAGCTGGCCTGTGGGCGCAACAACCGCCGCACAAAGCGCAGCATCTCGTATAACACGCCCAGCACAAAACCAAAGCCAAGGCTGGCGAAAAACAACCGGGTTTGGTCGCCGAGATTCAATAGGTATATCATTGGTTGACTTTCTGTGGCGAACAGACCGCGTGTAGGGGCGGCAATCTGCCGCCCGTGCTTTCATGGCGCGTGGAAAATCCACGGGCGGCAGATTGCCGCCCCTACACGAGAACCCATACGCAAACTTAATCTTATCTAAACACCCTGCCAAATAACCCGCCGCTGGTGTTTTTTTGCTGCGGGTTTTGGTAGCTGAGCGAGTCGATGCGGCCCTCCAGCAGCAGTTCGCCGATTTCCACACTCAGGCGATTGATGTGCAGATCATTGCCGCGCACAGTCAGTTCACCCAGGTCAGTGAAAACCACCACGGTGTTTTCGTCAAAACTGTCTACGTCTGCCACACCAGAAAGGGTGAGCAGGCGGCGGTCTTCCATGATGATGTTGTGCGGCATGGCTGGTTTGTTGTGTTCCGGCATAGAAAAAACCTCCTGTTTTTGCATGTCTATGCAAACAGGAGGGTGGATATGCTATAAAAAATAGAAGGGCGCATTTGGCAGGCGTGGCGTTCTCCTGCATCTCTCAGGGCTTTCATTCACCACCCTCACCCCTCGCGACTCGGGGAGCTCCCTCCCAAGGAGGGAGCGTGAGCTTGCAGCCGAAAATTACGATGTCGTTATATCCTTAATCCTCCGCTCCCTCCTTGGGAGGGAGCTCCCCGAGTCGCGAGGGGTGAGGGTGGTGAGTTGCAAAAATATTCTCACACCGGGCAACCGCAATAGTCACACTTTGCGGCACTGCCAACATAGCGCGCACCACAACCACTGCACTGAACCAGGCGTTTTTCCGGCGCAGGTTGAGGTTGAATCTTCTCTTGCACGGGCTTTGGTAAAGCTTCTTCTTGCATGGGCGATTTGTCTTGCCCAAGCGGACGCCCTTGCAGCACGCCGATCGCTCCTTTGAGAACGCGCAACACATCGCTGCCCTGGCTACCTGAACGATTCCACACACCAATGGGGAACATGGCGGTGTTGGTTTGCACAAGCAGCGAGGGTTCGACCATCGCATCTGCGCTAAAGGTGATGTTGACGATATCCATCACATTGGCTGCCCCCTGCCCCGCGATATCTTTGTAGAACAACCGCATGGGCGTGAGCACAAAGCCCGCCCTTACGCCAAAAATGGAGCTATCGTAAAGCAAAATGGTTGGTTCATTGCCTGTGTTGGCATAGCTCTTCTGCGCGCGAGCCAGCTGGCGCGGCGGAATGCTTTCGAATGCAAACAGGTGGCTGCTGCTTTCGCCTTGATTGATGATGGCGAGAATTTGCTCACGCATGCAGTTCAACCCCTCCATGCGGTCTAACTTGCAGCACATAGCAACTGCCTGCGCCGAAGACTTTCTCCATTTCTGTGCGGTATGTATCAAGCATATCCACTGGAACGAAGGCCTGAATCGTGCCCGCAAAACCACCGCCGTGCACACGCCATGCGCCGCGCTCGCCCAGCAGCGTTTCGCTCAGCGCAAGACCAAGCGACACCGGTTGTTCGCTCGGCGGGCGGCCCGTGTAAACATTCTGGTTATACATATATGAGCTGCGGCCACTGGCTTTAATCAGCTGCAAAAATGCGGCGAAATCGCCCGATTCAAGTGCGGCGCGTTGTGCGTCCACTTTGTCATTTTCGGCATAAAAATGCAACGCACGCAACACTGCGCGGTCACCGCAGGCTTTACGCACCGCGGCGATGTTTGCCATCAGGTTCTCCCGCGTGGTGTCACGCAGGAACTCCACGTCCAGCACACGTGCGGCAGCTTGCATTTCAGCACGCACGGCAGCGTAGTCATCCCTCAAGTCTGCGTGTGAGCCGCCGGTGTTCACCACGCAAAGTGCGTGCCCGGTTGCAGCGAAGTCAAAGTCCACTTTGTTCACCACAGGCGTTGCGGGGTCGGCGAAATCCATGGCCACAAAGCCCGCTACCGCGCAGGTGGCTTGGTCTAGCAACCCACAGGGTTTGCCTGCATACACGTTCTCAGAATACTGGCACATTTGCGCAATGGTCACCGCGTCAATCTTGCCGTCGTTATACATATGGTTAAGTATCGTGGCGATATACACCTCAAACGCAGCCGACGACGACAGCCCCGAGCCGCTGAGCACTTCGCTGTGTGAGATGCCGTCAAATCCGCCGATTTGATAGCCGCGCTGCACAAACGCCGCGCAAATGCCGCGAATCATTGCCGCAGACGTGCCGTATTCCTTGGGGTCAACGTCCTGCTTGGTGATATCTAAGTCATTGGGCTTATGTCCGGCGGAATACACACAAATGCGCATGGTGTCATTGGCTGCCACCACGCCCAGAATATCCAGGTTCACGGCTGCGGCCAAGACTTTGCCGTGGTTGTGGTCGGTGTGATTGCCGCCAATTTCGCTGCGGCCAGGCGAGCTAAACACACGCAGCGTGCGACCTTGGCCAAAGCGTTGTGCAAATTTTTCGTGCAGTTGTGCCAGCCGCGTGGTGTGACGTGAGGTTTCGGTGCCATAGAGTGCTTGCAAAGTAATCATATCTTTACCTGTCCTTCTTTTAAATATGCTGTTTTAGATTTTGTATTGATGCGCACCCCCACCTGCACGCCTACGACGTGCTTTCCTCCCCCAGTGGGGGAGGCCTTGGCAACAGCCGAGAGTTTGAGTTTCGCCAGGGTCGCCCCCTTTGGGGGAGATGTCGCGAAGCGACAGAGGGGGATGAAAAATCAAGTCTTCGCCTGCGCTTCTTTACTTTTATTTTTGCTGTGTTTGTGCATAGCAAAATTGACCACTAGGGTGACAACGCCCAATAGGGCAAAGATGATAATCAGCGGGAAAATGAACGGCACCGAAAGCGGCTGCGCCACGTTGCGGCCCAGCACGGTGTAAATAAACAGCTTTGGGCTCACCCCCAGCAACGAAATGAGAATGAAATCCGTGTAATCAAAACCCATGGAGCCGTAAATCTGGCTGATGGGATTGAGCGCGAAGTTGGGAATCAAGCGCATGACAAACAACAACCAGCCTTTGCTGCCGCGTCCGTTTTCCAGGTAATCATGAATGTCGGACTGACGATGCAGGATTTTCTCCACTGCTCCCCCGCCCATTTTGCGGCCAAAAAAGTAGCGGATGGTGAACAGCACAAACAGCCCGGCAAAGTTCACCAGCAGGCTCAAATACATTTCTAAATAAGCACCAGTGATGAACGCCATGATGAATATCGGGATGGGAATAAAGCTACGCACGGCGTAAAGCAAGATCACCGCAAACAGAATCAACCAAATGTCAGGCAGGTTCATCACTTGGTCGCGCACTTGTTCCATCCAGTAGTGATACTCCATGTACCATTCCTGCAATTGAATATTATCTAGCAAAAACATGAGCACGATAAACACGCCAGAGGCAGCAAGCATAAACACGCCGGCCAAATTGACCAGCGCGCGGCGCCTGCGTGGTGTGAGGGCAAATTTTTTGTTCATACCAGATATTCTACCCGATTTTCAATGAAATGTCAAGGGAATTATCGCTACGCGAGCCACCCTCACCCCTCGCGTCTCGGGGAGCTCCCTCCTAAGGAGGGAGCGGGGACTTGCTGCTTAAAGTTGCTGTCGTTAACCTCATAATCTCACGCTCCCTCCTCGGGAGGGAGCTGGCCGCGTCGCGCGGGCTGAGGGTGGCAAGAGAATCACGGCAATGTATTCCCCGCAGCGAGATATAATGCGTACCAGTCTTCACGCGTGAGGGTAATCTCGGCGGCGTTGGCGCAACTGCGCAGCCTGTTGAGATTCATCGTACCAATCACGGGCTGCATCTTCGCGGGGTGACGCAGCACCCAAGCCAGAGCAATGGTTGTGGCATCGGTGTTGTACTTCACTGCCAGTTCATCAAGCTTGGCGTTTAGTTTGGGCCATTCTTCGTGACCCATGAACGTCCCGCGACCTTTGTCAAACCGAAACTGAAACGGCGACCACGGCTGCACGGTAATGTCATGCAGGCGGCAGTAGTCCAGCACGCCGCCGTCGCGTTCGGGCGAGGCTTCGTGGTTCATGTTCACATGCGTGCCCGCCGCCACCAGATAGGCGTGCCCCAAGCCAAACTGCAATTGATTGGCCACCAGTGGCTGCCGCACATGCTTTTGCAGCAACTGCAATTGCATGCTGTTGTGGTTGCTCACGCCAAAGTGACGCACCTTGCCTGCGGCATGCAGTGCATCAAAGGCTTCGGCAACTTCTTCGGGCTCACACAGCGCATCAGGCCGATGCAGCAGCAGCACATCAAGATAATCCGTACCCAAGCGCTTAAGTATACCTTCTACGCTGCTGAGAATATGCTCGCGTGAAAAATCATATTGCCCAGCACGAATGCCGCACTTGCTTTGCAGAATCATCTTGTCACGCGGGATGCCCGCGGCAGCTTGCGCAAACACTTCTTCGCACTTGCCCTGTCCGCCGTAAATATCAGCGTGGTCAAAGAAGTTCATGCCAAGCTCCATCGCTGTTTGCACGAACGTGCTGGCTTGCGCGGGTTCAAGCGAACTCATGCGCATGCAGCCCACAGCCACGGCGGGCGCTTGCATGCCGGTGTTGCCTAGTTGAATGGTTTTCATTTGCGTTTTCTCCTTAGCTTGCGTTTGATTTCTTGTTTGGTTGCTTGCGCTTTTTTATAGAATAATTTCACGGCAGGCGTAATCGCGTGCACCAGCCGTCGCCAATGCTTGAGTATAGGCTTGTGGTTGGCATCATCAACAGGCGGTTTGTAGCGGATGACCGCAGTTTTCTCGTCAAAGGGATAAGGCGGCGGTTGTGCATAGGCATGTTTAATGTCGTTTTTCTGCAAAAAGTCTGTGTAATGCGCGAATGTATCGACATGGCGGTTTTGCATGGCTGAGTAATCCGCGTTGGCGTAAAGCTCAAATATATCAGTCTGTGGGGTCACATCGCCCAGCAGCATGTGCGGGATAGCGTGATAGCGCGCCAGCTCAATGATACGGCTGTCAGGCGCAAAAATAAAGCTGGGTGTTCCGGCCAAAATGCCTGCAATGTTGCCGTGAATACGCCGACCAAAGCAAAACTGTGTTTGTGCAATGTAATCCGTCCATGCCTGCACGCTGCAAAACATTTTCACTTGACTATTCTTATACATATCTGCTGTAGCCGCATAATGTTTGTCCGCTAATTCTGCTTTGGCGTAATACAGCCGCTTGAGGTCAACGAGGTTTTGCGGAATGATGGTGTGGTTGGGTAGCTGTTGGCGGCAATTGTTGATAAACTGCGCGTAGGCTTTGGGCGAACCTTTGCGCACGTTAATGCACACAGGGCTTTCGGGGGTTAGCGGCAGTTTTTCACGCATTGGCAACGCACTGCCATGCATGAACATGCTGGGACATCCGATGACGGTAAAATCTTCGCCTTCTCGAAAGCCAAGGTTAGCGAGGTAGTCGCCTGTCATTTCGCCGCGCAAGCCAAGCATGGCAGATTTTTTCAGCACGGCTTTCACAAACTGTCGCACCGTTTTGTCAAAGGGATAGCTCGCACTGGCGTCGGCATCAACAGGGGCTTGCAAGCCCACACCAACCACCACGCAAGGAATTTTGAGCATATTCACCAGTTTGGTGATGCGCGCCAACTCCGGCGCAAAGGAAGCGCGAAACGCATTGGCCAGAGGAATGACGAACATGTCGTATTCGCGATTAATGCGCGCGGCCTCTCGCGGGGTGAAATCTGTGGGGCGAGAGGTCTTCAACGCATCGATTTGCACATCTCCGGTGTCGAGCATGTTGAACACGCTGGCCTGATAAATGAGATTGCCGGTGTTGGTGGCAATGGTGTCTTTTTGAATGGTCACCCATGGACCGTGATTCGCCAGTGGCGAAACAGCTGCCCGCACCAAAATTTTTCGCATATGCTTCCCCTTTTGCTTGACAAACGTGCACGTTAGTGATATAATGAAAACGAGGGCGATGTCGCAGAGGCAAACGGCAGTTCTCAACCCTCGCTAAACTGAAAAGTGCGAAGAACTAACCGCCCGAGTTGTCAGTCTCAGGGGCGGTTACTTCTTATCGACACGGTCGCTGGAGTTAAGGTAGCGCGTGGCCATTACCAGCAAAACCAGTAAGTACACGAGAAATTCATAATCCATAAGACCTCTCACCTCCTTTCGGAAGCGAGCGAGCAACCGCCGCTGCATGCGACACCAAATATATTATACAACATATACCAAAAAATTGCAAGGGGAAATGTGATGCCTTTTACTGCCGCGCCTGCGGCGAGCACATCGCGCACAGAATCTTTCACGGCTGGTACACAAGATTCCCGCGAGCTTGCTCAACGCAAATTTTCAGCCGCAATATTCGACCTCGACGGCACCCTGCTAAACTCCATGTGGGTGTGGCAAGAGGTGGACCTTGCGTTTTTCGCCGCGCGCGGCATCGCCATGCCCGATGACTACGTGCAGACCATTCACGGCATGACGTTTCGCGAAACGGCCGAGTACACCATCGCCCGCTTTGGCTTGCACGAATCACCCAAGGAAATCATGGCGGAATGGAATGCATTGAGCTTCGCGCAGTATCGTGACCATGTTAAGCTAAAACCCGGTGCACGTGAGTTTTTGCATGCGTTGAAAAAGCAAAATGTAAAGCTCGCCACAGCAACTGCGCTCACCACTCAAGCGATGCACGCGGTGCTGCAAAGCAATGGCGTGTACGACCTGTTCGACGCCTTCACTAGCGCTGATGAAGTGATGCGCGGAAAGACCTTCCCGGATATCTATCTGCTGGCGGCGAAAAAACTGAGCGTGCCGCCAGCGCAGTGCATCGTGTTTGAAGATGTGCGCAAAACCATCGCGGGTATTCATGCGGCGGGCATGAAGGGCTGCGCGGTGTGGGACGAACATACGCATGACTGGGCGGACATGCTGCGCGAGTTTGATTATAATTTAGTAGAATTTGGCGAATCTGAAATGGACTATTTTGTCAATTGTGGCGATAATAGTTGACGAAATTTGCCGAAAGATAGCAAAACATCCCGAATAAGAGAGAAAAGCCAAGAAAAAGCCATTGACCAAGCCCCATGAAAAATGATATACTGTTACTAACTAAACTTTAGTAATTTATCATACGAAGGGGCTATTTGGACGATGCAACGCGCACGCGAACGAAAGTGGAAAATCACCGCCAGTGCGGTGTTGACTATGTTCTTTTTGAGCATGGTCGGCACCTTTGTGTTTGTGTACTCCTCCACCCTCACCATGCAGCAACCTGTGCTGTCTGCGGATCCCCCTGCCGTCACTGAAGAAGTGCAGCAAACCGTGCCGGTGATTTCCGCCGCACAATGGCAATCCACATTGCAACAGGCCGAACACACCGCCGTGATGACCGACTTTGCGCTGCAAACAGCACAAGAACTGGTTGAACGCGGTTTTCGCTCGGTGGTGCTGCCGCCGCTGGAGCAATATAATGCCAACGAACTCGCACAAGCCGTGCAAATTTTGCAAACGCTGGGCGAACAAGGCGTGCACCGCACGCTCACGTTGCTGCCGCCAGTGCAGGACGCATTGGAGCAAACACAGGCGAGCCTTGCGCGGCTGATTGACGAAAGCACATTTGATGCCATCATGCTGGCAGACATTGCACAGCAGGACCCCGATGGCAGCTATCTGACGCGCTTTGCCGGTTATGTGCAAACCTTGCTGGAGCAAGCCGAACTTGACCTGCCCGTGCTGCTGCAAGCCGCTGACTTCGCGCAGGCGAACACGATTGCAGACATGGCGCATGAGCTGGATAATGCACAGCTGCTGGTGGGTGTGCAACCTGAACAAACACAAGACTTTTCGACCTGGGCACAACAACAGGCAGACACGATGATTACCGCCATGGTGGATGTGCGCGAAGCGCTGCCCACGGGCAGCGGTGAGGAAGTGCTGGGGCTGTTGAGTGCACTGCAAAATATTATGCCGCGGCCGGTTGCTCTGCTTGCGGCCAACGAAGTGCCTGAAGAAGGCGGCACCGCGCAAATGCTCAGCGATTTTTTTGCCGGCAACTTGGACATGGATGTGTTCACGCGCGGGTTTTCGCTGCAACGGCCGGTGGATAACGTGCGGGCCACACAAAATATCACCGTGCGAACCCCGGTGCTCAATTTTGTTGGCGGCAGTAATCCCCTGTTGCCGCTCACACTGAACAACCAAGCGGTGCAGCGCAACCAAAACGGCGATTTTTCTTTTAACCAAACCTTGCAAGCCGGCGAGAATGTCTTCACCTTCCGTCATGCCGGGCAAAGTTATGTCATCAACGTGCGCTATGAAGTTACCCTGCTGCAAAGCGTGAGCCCCACCGGGCGTCTTGAGGGCCCCGGCGGCGCACACGTGATGGTCACAGCCGTGGCCATGGATGGCGCAACGGTGACTGCACGTCTGGGCGGCAGCACCATTACCCTGCGGCCGGGTGCCACGATGGATGATGGCGACTACCGCGGCGAATTGGACGAAAACTTCACCACATTTGTGGGCACGTTTACCCTGCCTGACTCACGCATGCAAGCGTTTGATGCAGGCACGGTGGTGTATACCGTGAGCTATCGCGGGCTAACCACCACGCGCAACGGTGCGTTCATTGTGGTCACACCGCAGCCAGTCACACAGCCTCCCACGCCCCCACCGCCGTTGACGACCACAACAACCGAGCCGCCAACGCAACCGCCCACCACAACAGATCCAGACGTGACCACTGACCCATACGCAACCACAGACCCTGATGACCCCACACAACCGCCAACCCAGTCCCCAACCACGCAGCCGCCCACTACCCAGCCGCCTGTGCAGGGCCCGCTGCGCACACCCGCACAAAACCATGGCTTGGGCACGGCACGCATGGTGGAAATCACAGCAGGTTTTGCTGAAACCCGCCGCAACGCCACCCTCGATACCCGCAGCGAACCGGGGCAAAGTCCCCTGCTCAGCGGCACATTTGATTACGTGGTTGGACAGGCGGTCATCAATAATCAAACGCATTTGTTGCTGGGCAGCGGCAAGCGTGTGAACGCCAACGACGCTCGTATCATCGAACAGGGCTTCCGTCTGCCTGCCAACCGCATCAACGCAAGCGGCAGCACCAGCGGCGGCGCATTCACTTTGCGGCTGGGCATTGACTGGCGCATTCCCTTTAACGTAGATTTCGTGGGGCAGAATTATAGCTCCGCGCATGGCGACAACGGCCTGCCCTGGGGCGTGCAAAACTTCACCGCCACCGGGTTGAATATCACGTTTTTCCACACCAGTGCAGCCAGCGGCACCAACTTTGGGCTAGACGGCAGCGTATTTTCCGCCGCACGATGGAGCACCAACGCTGCCAACAATACCGCAACCCTGCATCTGACTTTCCGTCAGCCGGGCCGCTTCTTCGGCTATCGCGCTTTTTGGGAAGGCAATCAGCTGGTGTTCCGCTTCAACCGTCGCCCGCCTGCCACGCTCAGCGGCGCAGTGATTATTCTTGACCCCGGTCACGGTGGCAATGACCCCGGCGCATTGTTTGCACCATCGCACCCAAACATGCGCAGAGAGTCGCAGTTCAATCTGGTTGTGAGCAATCTGGTTGCGCAACAACTGCGCGCCGCAGGTGCCACCGTGCACATGACCCGCACCGGCGACACCGCCATGACCCTCGTGCAGCGCGTGGCCTTCACTCGCCGCACTCAGGCCGACATGTTCGTGTCGATTCACGGCAATGCTTCCACCAGTTCTGCGGCACTGGGCACCGAAACCTTCTACTACCGTGCCAACAGTGAGCCATTGGCACGTGCTATTCACAACCGCTTGGTGCGCACCTGGCGTGAGCAAATCTATGTGCGCGCAAACTTCTCCAACTATGCCAACCTGCGCACACGCGTTGACCGCCGCCATCGCTACTTCCCCTTCATGGTCACCCGTGTGGAAGAAATGCCCGCCGTGCTGGTGGAAATCGGCTTTGTGTCGCACCTAGACGAAGGCCGCGCCATGCAAAACCCAACGCACCAACGTGCACTCGCGCAAGCGATTACCAATGGCATTGCAGACTACCTGCGTGCTGTGCAGTGATGTGCGCTCGCCGCGCAGGCGTTACTTTTCTTGAAAGAAAAGTAACCAAAAGAACTTTAACCGCTTCGCGGGGGATTTTTATAGGCTGTGTAGGTGTTGCCAAGGCCTCCCCTCCGGGGTCCCCGCAAATGCTTACATTTGTGGGGTGGGTCATTGGGGGAGGAAAGCGCGTCGCAGACGTGCAGGTGGGGGTTGTGTAAAGAACAAAAAAACCTATGCCGCTTCGCGGTGGACTATTTATGAAACTACGATAGGAAAGCCTATTCCCCTCCGTGGAGGGGTGCCGTCGCAACGGCGGGGTGGTTTTCGTGGTGGAAGATTAAATAGAAAAATAATAACCCACCCTGCAATTTTCACAGGGTGGTTTTTTTGTCGCTTCGCTATGGCCTATTATCGTTTCATAAAATCCCCCCGCGAAGCGGGCTAAAGTTCTTTTTGATTCTTTTTCTTTCAAGAAAAAGAATGCCTGCGCGGCGAGCGCTAGATGGTTGCCCCGCCCGGCGAGCGCTAGATGGTCACGTCAGTTTTCCACATACCGTGCAGGTTGCAATAGGCATACACCGCCATTGGTTTGTCATCGCAGCAACAGATGGTTGCGGTGGGTTCGCCGCCAATGTTTAGTCGGCGCAGTTTGCCGCCATGTTCGGTTGTTATCCAAAGGAAGTCGATGTAATGCTCTGCTAACATGGGGTGGTGCACGCTGCCAACTTCAATATGCAAGGCGTTGTTGCAGCCGCATGCGCATTGCTGCGCTGTTTTAACCACAGGCAGGTGTTTTTCCACAGCGGCGTCCACTGTGTTGGCCACAAGTTCGGCCATGGCTTCGCCGCAGCAGATCATGGGTACGCCGCTTGCGTTGATGGTGGCAATCAAGTTGCCGCATTGTTTGCACAGAAAGAATTTTTGCATAGTGAGTCTCCTTTGAAATGTATTTAAAATTACTTTTTTGCTTGCCGAATGTCATTGCCAAAAAAACGCAGCACTTTATAGTTACCGATAATGCGCGAATACACACGGCTGCCGTAGCGTTCTTCAAGGTTTGCATCAGTTAGATTGGTGTTGATGATGATGGGCATGCCCGCCATCAGCCGCGTGTTCACGATGTTATAGATGCACGACTGCGTGAAGCTGGTGGAGAATTCTGCGCCAAGGTCATCAAGAATTAGCAGGTCGCAGCCCAGCAATGCTTGCTCGGTCGCGTTGGTCTTTTCGCCGAATGCGGCAAAGTGTTCGCGCTCCATGCGGCCCAACAGGTTTTGCGCCGCGCCATAAATCACTGTGTAGCCCGCCTCAATCACCTGCTGCGCAATGGCGAGCGACAGATGTGTTTTGCCAAGGCCGGTTGCCCCCATGAACAGCAAACTTTCGCTTCGCGGATGAAAATGCAGGGCATATTGCTTGCAATAGTCCCCAATTCCCTGCATCATTTTGCGCGGGATGACACCCGTGGCGGCATCGGGCACGGCAGGGTAATAATCGAGGGAAAACCGGTCAAAGCGTGATTGTTCAAGCGGGGTGTTCATGTTCAGTTGGTCAAACGCAAGGCCTTGCAGCAGCTGGGTAAAGCACCCGCAGCGCAGCCCGCGCACAAAGCCGGTGTCGCGGCATTGGTCGCAGGTGTGGTGTTCTTTCAGATAGTCGGCAGCAAAACCATGCGCTTGCAGCAGGCGGGTTTGCTCGGCTTGGGCAGCCATGTTTTGCTGCGCCAACAATGCGATGTACTCCCCTGCGTCTTTGCCGGCACCAATGGCGGCGGCCACCGCTTGCCCGGTTTGCGCAAGTTCGGCCTGCAATTTCGCCAAAGCAGGAATTTTTGCACAGGCAAGATCGCGCCGGCGTTGCTGTTCGCGTTCGGCGGCGTTGCGGCGTTGCTCAAGTGTGCGTTCGGCTTGTCTCAAATGCTGTACAGTTGTTTTCACTGCTTATTGCCCTCCCAAACTGGCACTTCCAAGGTGCTTTGCACAAATGCGTTCATGTCATAAGATGTTGCAAACCCACCAGATTGCATGGTTTGTTTGCTTTGCTTGGGCTTTGCCTTGCGCTCTTGCGTGAACTTCGCTTGTGCTGCAGCAGCTTGCTCAACGGTGGTGATGCCCGCAGCGTGCCAGTTCTCAAGCACCTTGTTCATGTAGGAGAAACTCACCTTGCCGGTGCGCTCAGCAGCTTCGTCATAGGCCGCGGCAATCATGTCAAGGCCAAACTTCCAGTCGCTTGTCCATTTGCGCAGCATGGCGTGTTGTTTGTCGGTAGGCCGTGGGGCGGCAATGCCCGTGCGCGCCTTGAGCGCATTCCATAGATCAAAGTTGGCTTTGAGCTGTTCGATTTGCTCGGCGGCTTGTTCAAGCGTAGCAATCCCCCGTTGCGCCCAGTCTTTGCCTACCGCTTGCCAATAAGCCGTGTTGGTTTTGCCCACCTGCTTGGCATAGTGCAGCAGCATGGGTATCACCTCGCAGGGCAGGCCGTAGTGGTCGTGCAGCATCAACAGCGTGCATTGGCCATCATAGCCCAGCGTGCGGCCGAGCAGCTTGTCGGCCTCGGCGAACAGCGCACGCAGGTTATCATCTTCATGGGTGCGTGTAAGAATCTGCTGCTGCGTGGGTCGTGCGGGCGGCAAATTAGTGCTTAGTGCTAAGTGCTTAGTGCTAAGTGCGGATGCCGCAGTCGCTGCCTCTACAGGTTCAGCGATTTTCAGCACACCCTTGTTCACCCAGTATTGCGCAGCCTCAACGAGCATTTCCTCGGATTTGCCCAGCCATGCGGCCAATTCGCTAAGCTCACGCGTGCCGTTGTGGCGCAACAGCCACAGCAGCACTTTCAGTTCAAGTTCACGCGCAAGCTTGAGGTGTGCGTCGGTGATATCACAGGGCACGGCGAAGCTTGCGGGCAGGTTTTGGGTATACTTCATAGTAAAGATTATAGCATACTAGACGGCACTTTGCAAGGGCAGGGTTGAAAATTTTCGCAAGTGTGATATAATTATAAACCCCGGGCGGATTTACATCCGCCCCTACATGTTGCGGCATACAGAAAACAATAAGAAGATATCCACCTGTAGGGGCGGATGTGAATCCGCCCGAAACCCTTAATCTTGAACTATTTTCAAGTTAATTCACTATCACTCAACACTTCGAGTGTCTTAAACGTATTCATTATGCAGGAGGCCAGCGAGGGATGATGTTAGCGCTAGTCATTCTCAGGCCGCATGGTGCAAATCAACAGGAAAGCAGGCGTGGAGGTAAGATGGACATTGAAACAATATATCACCGGCACGTGGACGTGGTTTATCGCGTATGCTATTCCTTTATGAAAACTCCCGCCGACGCTGAAGATGCCACGCAGGATACGTTCATCAAGCTCATGCGGGCAAGCCCCAGGCTGGCGGACGAAAACCACGAAAAAGCCTGGCTCATTCGCACGGCAGGCAATGTATGCAAAGACATGCTGCGGCGGCATCACCGGCGCAACACCGAGCTTGACGACACCCTGCCTGCCTACACCCCCGCGCAAGACGACACCGTGCTGCAGGCGGTGTTTGACTTGCCCGAGCGGCTCAAGCTCAGCGTGGTGCTGCACTATGTCGAAGGCTACACCTGTGCGGAAATCGCACGCATGCGCCGCTTGCCTGCTGCCACGGTGCGTGGCCACTTGCACCAGGCACGCAATTTGTTGAAGCTTCAACTGGAAGGAGAACTTGACCTTGAAACGAGATAAAATATCACACGCGTTTGATGAAATTGCGCCAAACGCCGCCCAAAAAGAACACATGCTTGAGCAAATCATGCTCGCACGAAAGGAAAATCACATGAAAAAACACATCAGAATTCTTGCACCCATTGCAGCCTGCTTAGTTTTGGCTGTTGCTGTGGTGGCAGTGGTGCCACAGTTCACGCAAGTTGACCAACCGCCTGTCACTTACCCTGCGCCTATTTCGCCGCCTGCGCAATTGCCCGACGGCACACAAGAACTGCAAGTTGAGCTGCCCACCATGCTTGCCGGTCAGGCTGTGACGTGGGAAGATGCGAATGTCCCCAACTTGACCACTTTTCAATCACCTGATGGTGGTGAGCGTGTGCAAATTATTGTGCCGCCTAGCGATGGTGGGCATGAAATCGGCGATCATGTGCACATTATGTCGGGGCATACAGATGGCACTGTGCGTATGCAAGTGATTGTGCTGCCGCCTGAAATGGGTGGTACTGTGACAATGCAAATGCATGGCACGCTTGAAGATGGCCGCCGCGTGCATGTTGAAACCGAAACATGGTGGCAGGGCGAGGCGCACGAACTGCAAGAAGCTTTAGCGCAGCTGCAAACCTTGCCTCGTGGCAACCTTGAAGTGGGGGCAACATTGTTCAGCATGCCTGTGGGCTGCCCTGAAACCAACACCGCAAGCATCATCCGCGGATATATCAGCGGCATCAGCGAAGCACGCGAACAGCGCATGTTGCCAGATATAGACATCATCAGATAACTGCATAATTTCAATGATGGGCGGATGAAAATCCGCCTGTTTTTTTCTCTTGCAATGTGCGGCATTTTGTTGTATAATATAGTTAATCAACTAGCAGCTGTTCTCGTGTAGGGGCGGCTATTAGCCGCCCGTTCGTCTATTTATCGCCATCGAGAGTAGCGGGCGGCAGATTGCCGCCCCTACACACGAGACTGTTCTCAAGTTGACTTGCTAAGAAGCAACAAACATTAAGGAGGCGCACATGTTCAGGACGATTTTTGGATTTTTTCAAAGCATTATTTTGGTCATCACTTTGTTTACCACATCGGGGCAGTTTTTGCCCAGCGAGTTTGGCTGCTATCTGCGGCGGCTTGACCGCATGGGTATCTACAACAACAGCACGCGTGACTCCGTGCCGCAAACCGAGTTCTACGATCTCATCTTAGATCATTTTTCACAAGAACGTGATGATGGCCGCACCCCTAAGGCCATCATGATTGTCTACGACGGTGCACGTGCGGATGCACTGGTGAACACTGTGGACAGCAGCGAAAGTGCCATTTTTCAGCTGCAACGTGAAGGTGGGCACATCTATCACATGCACACCGGCGGCCCAAATTTGCGTAACCAACAAGGGGTCGACACCGCCCAAGGCTTCGCCACCATGCTCACCGGCCGCTGGGCATTTGGTGATGACGGCCACGGCGTGTTCAGCAACAGCCACACCAAACCTGCAGACGGCCCTCCACTGATTTTTCAACCACTGCTTGAGGGCGGCTATGTAGATAGTGCAGCCTTTATCGTCAGCTGGAACGGCCATTTTACACGCACGAATGCGGATGGCGTAGGCACCGCGAACTACAGTAACGATGTCGCATTGTTTCAACAACTGGGGCTGACCGACGCAGATGACCCCGCGCAAGGTGCCATGCGTTGGAGCATGAACCCCAACGATGCCGCCACCACAGCCTCCACCATTGAAATGCTGGAAGACCCCGATGGGCCTGGCTTTTTGGTCATCAGTTTGGAGTACACAGACAGCGCGGGCCATCGCTACACCTTTGGCAACCACAGGCCCGAATATGTGCAAGCGTTCCACAATGCAGAACGTGCAGGATTGGATATGATTGAGGCAATCCGCGCTCGCCCGACCTATGAGCAGGAGGATTGGCTGATTATGATCACCAGCGACCATGGTGGATTTTCGCATTATCACGGCAGGCAATTTCAGGTGACGCGTCAAGTGTTCTTGGCAGTGAATCGCAACTTGCCCGGCTGGGGTGCTTGCGACGCACCGTCGGTAATCACTTGGCCCAACGTGCTGACTGTTGGCGGCATTGTGGTGCTTGCAGCGATTAACGTGTTTGCAATCTTTAGGTTTGGGCGAATTTTATTTGCGGCATAGCCTTTTGGCAAAAGGCTGTTTTGTTCGGTTATATTGACGCGAAGATGTTGTCTACGGCGGGGCAAAGCCTCGCCCTACAGGAAATCGGCCCGAGGCCGTGGGGTTTTACCTTCATGATTGCAGAAAACTAGAGCCTTTGGCTCTCACCTCCTGTAGGGCGTTGCTTTGCAGCGCCGTACGTTTTATAAAACTTCAAAGAAGCAACCGCCCAGTCCGGGAAGACTAAGGGGCGGTCATTTCTTTATGTATTCAAGTTTTATTGGCTCGCCTATTGAATATTCACCCCAGATGTGCTATAATAGAAAGGATTATGATAAAAAGGAGTCTTGCCATGTTGCCTGAATACACCGCTCTGCGCAACCGCTGCGCCGCACTTTGTTGGCCAAACACCAACGAAGCGGTCTTCACGCCTGCGGATTTAGCGCGGCTGGATGACGCCTTTTTGTTTGCCGAAGCCGCGCACAGCACCAACAAGCCGCGTCACTCGGGTGAGCTTTATATCACCCACCCTGTGGCCGCCGCGCAGCTATTGTTGGACATTGAAATGATTGACCTGGATTGCCTGATTGCCGCGCTGTTGCACGATGTGGTGGAAGATGTTGATGACGTGACTGAGCAGGATATTCACGCGCGATTCGGTGAGTCCATTGGGCACATGGTGGAGGGGCTCACCAAGCTCAGCAAGCTCAACTTTGCCACGCAAGAGCTTGCGCAAGCCGAAAACGTGATGAAAATGCTGCTTTCTATGCTGCGTGATTTCCGTGTGATTGTGGTGAAACTGGCCGATCGCCTGCACAACATGCGCACGCTGCATTTTCACCCCAAAGAGGAAAGCCGCCTGCGCATTGCCAACGAAACCATGCTCATTTATGTGCCCATTGCAGACATGCTGGGTATTCGTTTATTTAAAGAGGAGCTGGAAGACATCGCCATTCGCGCGCTTGACCCCCATGGCTGTGCGGAAATTGACGCCTGGCTTGCCGCAGACAAAGCACAGCGGCAGATTTTTTTGCAGACTATTCAAAATAACCTGCGCGACCATTTGGGCAAGCGCTTTGCGGAATCCGGCGTGCAAAAAAACAGCGTGCACGTGGAAGGCCGCGTGAAAAGCATGCATGGCATCTATCGCAAGCATTTTACGCAAGGGCGCGGTTTTGAGGAAATCTTCGACATTTATGCCGTGCGTGTGATTGTGGAAAGCGAAGAAGAATGCTGGGCAGTGCTGGGTTGGGTGCATCAAATTTACCGCGAAATTCCCAAGCGGCAAAAGAACTACATCAGCTCACCCAAACCCAACGGCTATCAATCCCTGCATCTGACGATGGTGGGCGAAGATAAAATCCCCTTTGAGGTGCAAATTCGCACTTGGGACATGCATGAAATCGCAGAGCGCGGCGTGGCTGGGCACTGGAAGTATAAACAAGGCATTGGCGAGCGCCAAACCGGTCTTGAGGAACAACTCGCCCGCATTCAGGAGCTCATTGACAGCTACCGTGATGCAGACAGCGTGGAAGACGTGGTGGCGGCCATCCGCAGCGACATTTCGCCCATGGAGAAAGTCTACCCCGTCACACCCAAGGGTGAGGCCAAAGAGCTAAAACTCGGCGCAACCGTGCTGGATTTTGCCTATGCTGTGCACACGGGCGTAGGGCATCGCTTTGCTGGGGCGAAAGTCAACGGCCGCATTGCGCCGGCCACCTATCAAGTGCAAAGCGGCGATGTGGTTGAAATTCTCACCAGCGCCGACCGTGACCGTGGCCCCAGCCGCGACTGGCTGCAAGTGGTGGTGACCAGCCAAGCCAAAACGAAGATTCGCAATTGGTTCAAGAAGGAACGCCGCGAGGAAAATATCCTCACCGGGCAAAAGCTGGTGGAGGGCGAACATCGCCGCAATTTTACCCTGCTGGACGCAAGCCAGTGGGAGGACATTCTGCTGCGTGTGCTGGATCGCAAGCAGTTTGACAAAGGCATCGCCACTGCCGTGCGGCTGGAAAGTTTTTATGCCGCGCTGGGCTATGGCGGGCTGAGCATGCAAAGCTTTTTGCCGCTGCTGCGCGAAGAATATCAGAAAATCGTGCGGGCACAGCAAGAGGTGAAACTGAAGAAAATCACCAGCGACAAAGGCGTGGTGGTGCAAGGCATCGACAACTGCCAGGTGAAGTTCGCCCAATGCTGCCACCCTGTGCCGCAGGATGAAATCATCGGCTACATCACCCGCGGCAGCGTGCGCGATGCGCAGTTTCGCCCCGGCGGTGTAACCGTGCATCAAACCTGCTGCGTGAATGTCCCGCGTGACATTCCCAATTCGCCTGAGCCCGATCGCTGGCTGCAAGCGAAGTGGGAAACCAACACTGCAAGCAACGACTATTTGGGCAACATTACTGTATACACCAGTGGTCGCACAGGTTTGCTGGCAGATGTGACTGGTGTGTTCAAGCACATGCACGTGGACGTCAGCTCTCTGCAACTATTCCCCAACGGTGATGGCAGCTCAAAGATTTGCGCCGTTATCGCGGTACACAGTCGCTCGCACCTCGATACCATACGCCAAAAAGTGCAGGCGGTGAAGGGTGTGACGCAGGTGGAGTATTAGCCTCCCTCACCCCGCGCGGCGCGGGGAGCTCCCTCCAAAGGAGAGGAGCTGGGACTTAAACGGAGAGCAAGTGCAACGTTATGCAATCTAATCGTGTGCCCAAGGGCAACATTGATTTGCTTGTGCGCGCACAAGAAATGCGTAACAACGCAACTTCACAGGAAAATCGCTTGTGGTACTATTGTCTGCGACAGCGTCCTGAACGATGGCATCGACAGCGTATTATTGACAGCTACATTGTGGATTTTTACTGCCCGAAGGCCATGCTGGTCATCGAGGTAGATGGCGAATATCACGATACTCCGCAACAAAAAGCCTATGACAAAGAGCGCGACGCTTACCTTGCAGGACACGGCTTGCGTGTGCTGCGATTTCAAAACATTGAAATTGATGATCACTTGCCTGAAGTAGTTGCCAAAATCGCCCAAACATCTAACTTTCGGCAACAAGCTCTAGCTCTCTCCTCTGGAGGGAGCTCCCCGAGTCGCGAGGGGTGAGGGAGGTTATTGCGTCATTCCGCAACATTCCCCCAGCATGCGCGTAAGATATACAAAGGAGGGTGCTATGTTCAACCGTTTACGAGAAGATATTCAGGCCGTGCGCGACCGTGACCCCGCTGCTCGCCATGCCATCGAAATTTTGTTGCTTTATCCCGGCGTGCTCGCTGTGCGCGCCCACCGCCGCGCCAACTGGTTTTGGCGGCATAATATGCCTTTTGTCGCCCGGGCAATCAGCCAGCGCGTGGTGCGCAAAACAGGCATAGAAATCCATCCGGGTGCCACGCTGGGCAGACGGCTGTTCATCGACCATGGCTGTGGTGTAGTCATCGGCGAAACCTGCGAAATCGGCGACGATGTGACGATTTATCAAGGGGTTACCCTCGGCGGCACCGGCAAAGACACCGGCAAACGTCACCCCACCATCGGCAATGGGGTGCTCATTGGTGCTGGTGCCAAGGTGCTCGGGCCGTTTAAAGTGGGTGATCACTCCAAAATCGCCGCCGGTGCCATTGTCATGCGTGAGATACCGCCCAACAGCACCGCCGCGGGCGTGCTGGCTCATGTGGTGAAGCAAGATGGCAGCCGCGTGGATCACCACGACCACACCAACGTGCCTGATGTGATTGCGCAGGAAATCTGCAAATTGCGGCGGCGTGTGGCGCAACTTGAAGCTGCGCTTGAGGCGAAAGAGTGACGCGACTGGCAGCGTGATTGTTCTTTTTTTGCAAAAAAAGAACCAAAAAAACCTATGCCGCTTCGCGGGGGATGATTTATGTGAATTGAAGTAGCAAGCCCCATTCCCCTCCGTGGAGGGGTGCGCCCGCAGGCGCGGGGTGGTGGGTGCGAAGCACAAGCCTCAGCTCCTTCCTCCGGAAGGAGCTCCCCGAGCCGCGAGGGGTGAGGAAGGCTCGCGGAGCGATTTACGAAAGTCGAAAAAGCAAGCCTCAATCCCCCTCTTTAGAGGGGGATGTCACGCAGGACAGGGGGTGCAGAGCAAAAAACTGGCCGCTTCGCAGGTGGCAGCCAAAATTTGTGCTTGCAATTTTGTGAAAAATAGTGTATAATATAGCTCCAAGACCAGTTAAGCGAACAAAGGAGAGAAACCTATGTTGTGCGGATATTGTGGAAAATCATGTAACGAAGATGCGAAATTTTGCAGCGGCTGCGGCACTGAATTTACGCCCCCGCCTGCGCAGAATACGCCTCCTCCCGCCCCTGCCGTGCAATCGGCTGCGGACAAAAAAAATAACATCGTGGTTATTATCATGGCAGCGGTGATTGCCTTGTTGCTGGCTGGGTTGCTTTTGCTGGCCGAGTGGCAATTTGGCGCTGTTGGTTTGTTTGGCCCGCGTGAATATATTCCCGTGGGTGGCGATGTGACCACCACCGAGTACATCACCACAGAATCTGATGACACAACAACACATCAAACGACAACGGAAGTTACCACAACCGTGACGACGACGGCAACAACGACCACGCAAACTGGCGTGCAAACCACCACGACCACTCGCCCGCCAACCACAACCACCACAACAGCGACGACCACTGCGCACACAATCCCCCGCCATCCTGCGCCGCCACGCCCCACCGCGCAGTCGGTTGCACCCACGCAGATTGTGCTGCATAGCATGGTGCCCAACCCGCATAACGGCACGGTGCAATGGCGCGTGGTTGTGGCGATTCCGCCAGACTTGAACATGCTCACTGGCTGGCAGCCAAGCCCAGTGTTCAGCAACCTCACCCCTGGCACGATGTACACCTTCCAGGTGCGCATTTTGGGTGATGGCATTAACACCGAAACCAGCGAGGAAGTTGCCAATATCCTGCCTATCCGTACGCCCGGTTAATTAAAAAGACAGAGGAGATTTAACATGTCAACCTATGAAAAATTTCAACAGGCCATTGAGGAATTCGAGCCCGGTGCAAGCAACACGCGCATTGTGCAAACCCAAACAGAACTCAACGAAAAAACCTTCACTGCCTTGGCAGGGCGCAAGCTTAAGCTGTGGACAGGCAACACCACAAAGACGATACTCAGTTGCGGGCTAGTTTGGCTGGCTACTGCAATCTTGGTCGCGCTGTTAACTAGCGGTGCTGCTGGTGGCGCGTACACAGGCATGTGGATAGGCCTGATGGTTATTTTTCTGTTTCGTAGCACATTGCTCACCGTGAGCGATGGCGGGCTGAACATCTACTTTCTCGAAATCCGGCTGACCAGTGCGAAGTTTGTGGTGTCTGATAAGCTTACCCTGCCTTTTGACCAAATGATTAATGTGAGCGTGAAAACTGGCCAGGTGTTCAAAAACACGCAAATCACGATGGACTTTTTGCTTGATGGCAAGCCGCGCAAAGTCAAACTCACTGCGCCGCACCGTGCGCGCAAAGCTCCCGAGCACGACGAAAACCTGCAAGCATTGTTGAACATGCTGCAAGCCAAATTTGCCGAAAAATAAAACAACACAGCCGCCTAGATTGGGCGGTTGTTTTTTATGCAGAAAATTTCGTAAAAACACTTGATTTTTTCGCAAAGCTGTGTTATAATATATCTGTTGCCTTGTGGAGAAGTACTCAAGTTGGTGACGAGGCGCCCCTGCTAAGGGCGTAGGTCGGGCAACCGGCGCGGGAGTTCGAGTCTCCCCTTCTCCGCCAGCGGCGAGTCGCCGCTCACAAATCGCGCTTTCACTTTCGTGGATGCGTGATTTTTTATTCCCGCGATAGGGTTGCATCTTTTTTATTCAATGCTTAGCGGCGAGTCGCCGCAGACAAATCGCGCTTTCACTTTCGTGAGAGCGTGAATTTTATTTCCCGCGAGAAAATTACATCTTTTTTGCTCAATGATTACAGCATCTGCGGCGAGCACCCTCGCGCGCAGGCTTTTCGTTTTCTCACGATGCAACCCGCGATAGGGCCGCATCTTTTTTATGCAATGGCGTCTCTTCAAATAGGCGTATTCGCCAAACTTGAAGAAAACCGCAACCTGTAGGGGCGGCAATTTTGCCGCCCGGGTTATAAAAAACATGGCACCATTGTTGCAGCGTTAAATCAAACGGCGAGCCGCCCATGATGGACGACTCGCTCTGTTGTTCAGTTGATTATTCGTCAAATCCCACGCCGACGGTTTCGCGCTCTTCTGCCATGCGGGCTTTTTCTGCCTCAGCCAGTCGACGGCGTTCGGCCAAATCGGCCTCCACTTGGTCACGCAGTTCACTGGGGTGACGATATAAGAATCGCGCAACCAACCTTACTGCATTACTCGCTAAGGGAAGCCAGAGATATAGCAACGGCATATAGCGCATGTAACGCTCGCCCTGCCCGGGCAACACACTGCCATCAGGACCAATTTCGCCAGCCACGCCCAGTTCTGGCCTAAAGCCCAGCACGTGGTAGGCAAACAGTCGGCCGGCAACTTCGTTAACACTGTTGGTAATCATCTTGCTTTTGATGCCGTTGATGGCGATGGTTGCGCCCTCGCTGCGGCGGCCGGTTTTCCATTCAACATAGTCAAACATCTCAAGCTGGTTGATGCGCTCGGCCATTTGGTTCACGCGGCCAAACGTGCGAATGAACGTCTCCATCGTCCAGTGGAACATTACCCGCGGGAAGGTGTGAATGCCCATGGCCGCGCGTGCAGTGCCGCAAACCAAGCCAATGGTTTCGTGCAGCACCTGTGTGTTGCGCGGGCCGCCCAAAGCTTTGATAATGCTGATGCCAAACGGTGCCAAGATGTTGATGGGAAGGGAAACCACGTTGTTGCGAATAAACATCAGCGTTTCACCGCGTGCACCGCCGATATTCACCAAGTTTTCCACGCCGCTGAAACGGAAGAAATCTCCCTCTGCGATGGTGGGGTTGGCTGCGCCAAACAGAGCTTGAAAGTTATCCAGCCAGAAATACTTGTTGTGGCGGGTAATCCAGAAGCAATCTCGCAATTCTTTTAGGAAGCCCGAGAGAGTGAATTGCACCGGTGGGCGTTCAAGATCTGGCAGGCGTTGAATTACGAAGCTTTGCCCTAAATCAATGAACAACATGGGCAGATATAACACACCCAACCCAGTGAGGATAAACGTGCGGGGGTTCCAGCCCAAGATATCGCGTAAACCAAGCAAGCCTTCGCTGATGGGCACAAGCATTTCGTGCACCGTTTGCCCCAGCCCCCATGCCCACGCAATGCGGTAGCGTTGGTCCACGTTGCCCGTGATGTGCGTGAACACTTTTTCGCCGCCGATGGAACCGGGTGTGCCAAAAATATCGCCCAAAAAGCGGCACGCAATAATGAGTCCCACGCGTTGCCAGTCGGTTAATCCCACAACCAAAATGGGTAATATGCGCAGCAGCGGCCCCATCACCATGCCTAAGCGCATGAACCAGCGTTGAATGCGAATGGGATAATTTTTCGAGTCCATGAAGCCGCCGATGATCGGATCGGTTGCGCCATCCACCAAAGAGGCCACTGCGCCAGCCGTGGCTTGTGCATTGGGGTTCATGTGAAAGTAGTTTTGAAAAATCCAGCCGTCCTGCCAAGTGAAACCCGTGCGCAGCCCAAGCAAGCCCGTTAGCATGTGCACGGCTTGCTCCCATGGGCGGATTTCTTCGTGGGGGCGGTCGCTTCCGCGCAAAAATGTTACGGGGTGGCGCGCTGCATAGCGAACTTGCTCGCGCCTTTCGGGGGTAAAAATCGCCATCAATCGTTCTCCCTTGCACAAAATAATATACATTAATTGTAGCGTATTTTGGCGGGTTTGTCAAGAGGAAAACTTAGTGTGTGAAAATTTTCAAAAAAGGCTTGCTTTTTGTGAAAAGATGTGATATAATAATCGTTAGCATTGTGTTGTGCAAACATTTATTAAGATACACAGATTAGAAAGACAGGATGACAACATGAGTTGGTATCAAGTTATTTTGGCGTGCAGTATCATTTTACTTTCTGTTGCGCTCATTATCCTCATTATGCTGCAAGAAAGCAAATCGCAGGGGCTCAGTGGCGTTATCGCCGGCGGAGCCGAAAACCTGTTTGGCAAAACCAAAGGCCGCTCGTTTGAAGACAAACTGGTGAAATACACCAAAGTTGGCACGGGTATTTTCTTCGTGCTCACGCTTGGCTCTACGTTGCTGTTTTTGTTCTTTAGCCGCTAATTAAAATTTTTTCCAAAAAACTATTGACAAATGGCGAGTGCTGGTGTATAATAGTTTTTGGCTTTGGGAGCATAGCTCAGCTGGTTAGAGCACCTGCCTTACAAGCAGGGGGTCGCAGGTTCGACTCCTGCTGCTCCCACCAGGAGAAAGCCGCATGGCATTCCCCTTTTGTGGCCCAGTAGTTCAGTTGGTTAGAACGCCAGCCTGTCACGCTGGAGGTCGACGGTTCGAGCCCGTTCTGGGTCGCCACAACTGCGGTGAGCACCTCGCGCATTTACTGATGTGATTGCGTGAGGTCTTCACCCGCGAGCAACTTGTGTGTTCGCAGCATTTCCGCCTCTGTAGCTCAGTTGGTAGAGCAGCGGACTGAAAATCCGCGTGTCGTTGGTTCGATTCCGATCGGAGGCACCATCTTGCGGTGGGGCACCCTCACGCGGTGCTCCATCGTTGTAGGATTGATGTGGGAGTTAGGACGTAGGAGAAATTAGGAAAATTAGTGCGGATGTAGCTCATCTGGTAGAGCGCCACCTTGCCAAGGTGGAGGTAGCGAGTTCGAGCCTCGTCATCCGCTCCAGTATACCCTAACCCCTACATTCTAGCTCCTCATTGTTTTTTCGGGCGCCATAGCCAAGTGGTAAGGCAGAGGTCTGCAAAACCTTTATTCCCCGGTTCAAGTCCGGGTGGCGCCTCCAACCACCTGCGGTGGGGCTCCCTCGCGTTTTGTATAACTACGAAAATTAGCTATGCGGCACGCGAGAGGGTCTCGACGCAGGTTATATTTTTATTATCAGGAGGTTTTCTATGTTGAAGGCAAACGGCAAAAAGTATGCAGCGGAACTCATTGGCACCATGGTGTTGGTGTTCATGGGTTGCGGCAGCGCGGTGTTTTTGGGTGCGGCAACCGGTGGTGGTCATCTGGCGGTTGCGCTGGCGTTTGGTTTGAGCATTGTCGCCATGGCTTATGTCATCGGCAATGTGTCGGGCTGTCACATCAACCCCGCGGTTTCTTTGGCGGCATGGCTAGATAAACGCATCAAACTTGTGGATTTCTGCGGCTATGTGGTTTCGCAGGTCATTGGCGCGATCGCTGGTGCGGGCTTGCTTTGGCTGGTGTCCGACATTGCAGGCGTAGACCACACCGGTGCGCTCGGCACCAACGCAGTGGCAAATGCAGGCGGAATCGGCGGCGCATTTTTGGTCGAGGTCATCCTCACCTTCATCTTCGTGCTGGTGATTTTGGGCGTGACGGCCGACAAAAACAAAGGCAGCGTGGCTGGTATTGTCATCGGTCTTTCGCTCACGTTTGTGCACATCGTGGGCATTCCGCTCACGGGCACGTCGGTTAACCCCGCGCGCAGCATTGGCCCTGCGATTTTCGCTGGCGGGCAAGCGCTCACCGACCTGTGGGTGTTCATTGCGGCTCCCCTGGTGGGTGCGGCACTGGCGGTGCTGGTGTACAAAGTGGTGAAAGACAAAGCAGTTGCCAAGTAAGTCACATGAATAATTCACACGCGCACTTTCTGCAGGGTGCGTGTGATTTTTATGCAACTAAAATAAAGCACAGCGAAGCGAAGAAAATGCTTGACATTTCCGCCACGGCATGGTTTATAATGAATTGCAGAGAGAGGAGGTGCGGCCATGTTGCGCATTGGCGAAGCAGCAAAACGCTTTGCACTTTCCAACCGAACGCTGCGTTATTGGGAAGAGATGGGCATCTTAAACAGCTCACGAGCAGACAACGGCTATCGTTACTACAACAGCGAAAACGAGCGGCGCATTCAGCAAATTGTGCTGCTGCGCACATTGCAGTTGCCCATTGCAGAAATCGAGCGGATATTTTTGTCGCAGGATGTAGCAACGGCGGTGCAAGCGCTCACCGTCCACGCGCAAACTTTGCGGCAGGAATCCGTTGATTTAAGTGATCTGGCACAGCTGGTGGAAGAACTTCGCCAGCAACTTGCCGAAACACCGGATTTGCTGCAAGCACTCATGCCCATCGTTGAAAAAAGCAAGCGGCCGCACCTTAAATCTTTTCTCTCTGAAAGGATTTTTGCCATGCCCAAACAACTCAACAACGTCCGCATTCTTCGTCTGCCCGCCATGACCGTGGCGGCATACCGCGCCGAAAGTGCCACGCCCGAGAACGACTGCGCCGCTGTGCACGACAAATTTGTGCGCGACAACAACCTGCACAATCGCAGCGGATTTCGGCAGTTCGGCTTCAACAACCCCAACCCCAGTGAGGGCAATCCCATTTATGGCTATGAACTTTGGGTGACCATTCCCGATGACTTCGATGTTCCCGCGCCGCTGGAGAAAAAGCACTTCGCTGGCGGTCTGTATGCATCCATTCCCACCCACATGAACGAAATCGGCGAACGCTGGACGCAGCTCTACCGCTGGGCTGAAAAAAGCGAGCAATACCAGCCAACTGATGCCCATCAATGGCTGGAGGAATGCATCGACTTTGAAGCCTTCAACGCGCCAGATGCCGAAGAATGCACCATGCAGTTAGATTTGCTGCTGCCGATTCAAGCGAAAGAGTAAAAATTTCGGAGGTAATATGAACATGGAAATCGTAGAACTACAAGCAGAACCAGCCCTTGTCTACAAGGCGCACACGACCAATGCCAAGTCAGACAAGGTCATCGCAGCAGGCATTGGCATGGTTAGCGATTATCTCACACAACTGGGCGTGCAGCCAACTGGTGCGCCCTACGTTGCCTATTTGAACTGCGCCAAGGATTGGTCCAAGTTTGACATTGAAGTGGGTTTTCCCATCGCCGAACCCGTGGCAGAAACAGACGGTCTGTTCATGAGCAAAACCCACGCAGGCAAAGCCGTGGTAGCCATGCACACAGGCTCTCATCGCTCGCTCAACACAACCTATGGCAAGATGTTTGCCTTTATGGAGGAGCACTCCCTGGCCTTCACCGGCACATTCTATGATTGCTATCTCACCGACCCGGCAATAACACCAACAAAGCAAATGCAAACCAAGGTCATCATTCCGGTGTAGGTGTTTGCTACTTTTTTGAAAAAAAGTAGCGCAAAAAACTTTAGCCGCTTCGCGGTGGGATTTTTATAAAAATGTGTAGATGTTGCCAAGGCCTCCCCCGGCGGGGGAGGAAAGCACGTCGCAGGCGTGCAGGTGGGGGTTCAAAAAAGAACCCAAAAAACCTAGCCGCTTCGCGGTGGATTATTAATGAAACGATAAGGAGCAAGCCCCAATCCCCCTCCGCTGGGGTCCCCGGAAATGCTTGCATTTGTGGGGTGGGTGTGGAGGGGTGCCGTCGCAACGGCGGGGTGGTTGAAAAAAGCCACGCGGAGCGATAATTCCGCAGTTGCCCGCGTCAGCATGTAGGGGCGGCTTGCAAGCCGCCCGTTCTGCTTTCGCTCGCCATAAAAATCACGGGCGGCTACTAGCCGCCCCTACACGAGTTTCACACGCACTCTTTTACCGGGTGCGTGTGTTTTATTTATTCCAGCAAATAACCCCGCAGGCGTTGCAGAATCGCCTTTTCGCGGCGGCTCACCTGCACTTGCGTCATGCCGAGTTCTTCGGCGGTTCGGCTTTGGGTCATGGCATTGAAATAGCGCAGCTCCACGAGGCGTCGCTCGCGTTCGTCCAGGGTATCCATCACTTGCCGCAGAGCGAGCTTATCCACAATTTCGCCAGCCTGCGATGGCACCGGCAGATCGAACTCGCTGTGTCGGCTATCGTCGTGGCTGGTGAGTGACATCACGGGCATGGCACTGCCCAGCAGCATGGCGGTTTCGCTGACATCAAGGCCGGCAAGCTCGGCAAGCTCACTGATGGCAGGCTCGCGGCCGAGTTGTTCTGCCAACTGTTCTTTTTGGCGCAGCAGATCGCGGGCTTTTTCGCGCGTGGTTCGGCCCACTTTCACCGCACCGCCCTCGCGAAACAGCCGCTTGATTTCGCCTAGTATCACCGGCACGGCATAGGTGGAAAACGCCAGCCCGCGCGTGGTATCAAAGCCGTCGGCGGCCTTGATGAGCCCCACTGATCCCGCTTGCACCAGGTCGTCAAACTCAACTCCCCTGCCCTGCAGTTTTCGCGCACAGGCATACACCAAGCCCATGTTTTTCTCAATGAAGGTGTTGCGCTCGCTGGCGTTAGAGCTACATCGATTATCGTCCCGGGCCGCAATGTTGCTTTTATCACAAATTAAGAGTGGGTTAGTTACCATGATTATTCTTGCCTTTAATCAGCTTGCCCATGGTGATGGTGGTGCCTTTGCCCGGGCTTGAGCGCACGCGTAAATTGTCCATGAAGCTTTCCATCACGGCAAAGCCCAGCCCGGCGCGCTCGTCGCCCAGCGAGGAATAGAGCGGCTGACGGGCCAGCTTGATGTCCTCAATGCCGCGGCCTTGGTCCTTCACCAGCACGCGAACAAATCCATCCTGATAAATGCCGGCCCATATGGTGATTTTGCCAGTGCTGTCGGGGTAGGCATGCACGATGGCGTTGGTCACGGCTTCGCTCACGGCGGTTTTGATGTCCGTGAGTTCTTCCACAGTGGGATCTAACTGTGCTGCAAATGCAGACACCGTTGCGCGCGCAAAGCTTTCGTTCACCGAGCGGCTATCGAGCATCAGCTTCATTTGGTTGACGAGGGTATGTTTGTTGTATTTCATGCAGAGATTTCCTCCTTTTGTTTAAGCAACGCGAGCGATTGCAGGTTGGCCATTTGCATCATGCGCAGCCCGGTGGGCGAAAGATTCACCACTTCCAAGGCGGCATCGTAGGCAGCCAGCAGCTTGTAGCGCCCCATCACCAAGCCCACCGCCGAACTGTCCATGAAGGTCACGGCGGCGAAATCTAGCCGAACACGCGGTGGGCGCAGCTTGGCAATGGCTTGATCGATTGGTTCGCGCACGGCGGCGGCATTGTGGTGATCAATCTCGCCTGCAAGGTGCGCCGTCAGGCGATTTTTTTCATAGCGGATGTCCATAGCTTGTCCTGTTCCTTTCTTGTTCTTTTTTTGCAAAAAAAGAACCAAAAAACCTAGTCGCTTCGCGAGGGGTTTTTATAGCGATGTGTAGGTGTTGCCAAGGCCTCCCCCGCCGGGGTCCCCGCAAATGCTTGCATTTGTGGGGTGGGTGTGGAGGGGTGCCGTCGCAACGGCGGGGTGGTTATAAAAGAACCAAAAAAACTTAGTCGCTTCGCGAGGGGGTTTTATAGCGATGTGTAGGTGTTGCCAAGGCCTCCCCCGCCGGGGGAGGAAAGCGCGTCGTAGACGTGCAGGTGGGGGTTGCAGCTCACCCCAAAAAAACCTAGTCGCTTCGCGGTGGGTGATGAAATTTGATGAACCTTTGATAGAACACAGCGAAGCGACCGAGCTCCACCGCAGGTGGTGTGTAGGTGTTGCTCGTGTAGGGGCGGCAACCTGCCGCCCGTTTTTTTGCAGAGACTGAAGGTGGGGTGCGGAGCTCTATACTCTACATCCTACACTATACACTATTTCTTCCGCGAATTTTCGGGAATTGCGCGGTTCACTTGACTAGTTTTTGCAAGCGTGTTATAATAGAGAAATGAGAATTTTTGAATTAGTAATCATCGCGCTTGGCCTAGCCATGGATGCCTTCGCCGTGGCCGTGTGCAAAGGGCTGAGCCTGCCCAAAGTGCGGCTGCACCACATGCTGATTGTGGGGCTTTATTTCGGCATATTTCAAGGGGTAATGCCGCTGCTGGGCTGGCTGCTGGGCGCACGCTTTGCGGGTTATGTGCAGGCCGTTGCGCCGTGGATCGCCTTTGTGTTGCTGGTGATCATCGGTGGCAGGATGATATGGGAAAGCCGCAAAAAAGACGAAGAAGAGTGCAATACCTCGCTTGGCTTGCGGGTGATGCTCCCGCTTGCCATCGCCACCAGCATCGATGCCTTGGCCACGGGCGTCACTTTCGCCTTTTTGCAGGTGAATATCATCCCCGCAGTGCTGCTGATTGGCGCAATCACGCTTGGCATGAGCATGCTTGGGGTAAAAATCGGCAATGTGTTTGGGCTGCGCTTCAAAAGCAAAGCCGAACTTGCGGGCGGCATCATCCTCATTGGCATGGGCGTGAAAATTTTGGTGGAACACCTTGCGTTTTCGGGCTAGGTGTGTTATACTATATGGTATGAAGATTTTGCTTGCGGTTTTGTTGTGCCTAGCGATGCTGGGCATGTTTGCGTGTGCGATAGATGAACCCGCGCAAGAAGAAACTGCGATGCAAGAACCGCAACGGACAGGGCCACGCACTGTGCGAGAGTTTGCGCGTGTTCACGAAAGCATGCCAGAGTTCACCTTTGCGTTCACTGGCTATGGGTACGTGTATCCGCTTACTCCTTACTGCGACTGGCCAAGTGGCTTTCTTAGTGTCACTACCATTGATATTTCCAGTGAAGATGGCTTTCATCAGCACATTACACTCGAACCTATAGGCGTTTCAGGGTACATTGACGAATTTGGCGATCTTAATGGAGATGGTTACCTTGATTTTTGGTTGGTAGCGGGAGCAAGAGTTTGGTTGTGGTGTCCGCAATCGGGCAAGTTTATAGAGAATGACACCCTGCGTGAATTTGCGCCGTTTGGCTTTGACTGGAACACTAGCCTGCTATCGACAGGCACATCTGTCGTTGATGACATGGGCTACCACACTCGATATTCTCAGTCTTACCACTATCGTGACGGCGTGTTAACCCTTCAGCGTGAAAGGCGCACTCGTTCGTCTCCTGCGTGCACGGATTGCAGAGCTTCTGAAGAATTGATAATTGAGGATTTTGAACGTAGGGGCAATAATTTGGAGCTTCAGCGCAAGCAACGCACCTTTACACCTCATGCGTGCCCGCAATATGATTCTTCTGTGGAACAAACAGTTGAGTTTTATGAACGAATGGGCAACAACATGGTGCTTGTGCGGCGCTATATACAAGACAGCCGCGTGAGCCGTTTTTCGGGAGATTTTGACAGAGAAATTCAAGAGCTTGTGAATGGCCAGCTGATTACCGTGCAGCGCACGCGCACTGGGCAAGTGGTTGAAGATTCAAGATTCTGGGAGTATGTTGAACAGTCGCAACTGCTTGATGGCGAGCTTGTTGTTGTGTTTCTTCGTCGTATACACAGAGGCGACGAGCATACACTGCGCGATATTTTTCAACAGAATAATCATGGTGAACTTTTTCACGCAAGCAGAGAACGCTGGCACGTGGACACAGATGAAAACGGCAATCATCGTGAAGAATTGTACGGATATACGAATTTTGGCGGTGGGCTTGTTCTTATGACGAGAATCTACAATGTTATTGGTGAAGAGGGCGTAGGCAGCTTGCGCAGGTACGAGCGGATTAATGGTCAAATGCAATTGACTGAACAACAAAATTCATCAAGCTGGAGGATAATTATAGAATGACACACCCCACCATCACCCAAATCGCACCTGCCGTGCACTGCGTGGCCGTGCAAACCGGGCAGTTCAAAACCGCGCGCATGGTGCTGCAAATGGCACTGCCGCTGCGGCGGCGAGTCGCCGCTGACAATTCGCGCGCAGAGGCTCTGCTTGAGACTAATGAGCAACACGCGAACAACTCGAATGAAAATTATACCGCGCAAACGGCTGCAAACGCCATGCTGCCGTTTTTGCTGCACCGTTGCAGTGCCGCCTACCCCACCCCGCGCAAGCTTGAGCAAAAACTCGCCGACCTCTACGGCGCAGCGCTCAGCGCAAACGTGAACAAGCAAGGCGAGGCGCAGATTTTGTCCATCGGCCTCACCGCCATGGACGATCGATTTGCACTGCAAGGCGAGAAAATCGCCGAAGAATGCGCCGCCCTGCTGCTGGATTTGCTGTTCAATCCGCTGATAAACAACACCACCGTGGAGCTGGAAAAACGCCTGCTCATCGAGCGGCTGGAAAGCGAAGAAGGCGACAAGTGGAAGTACGCCGCGCAGCGTGCCGAGGCACTCATGTGCAGCGAGGAGGCCTATGGGCTCAATCCGCTGGGCGAAAAAAAAGCCGTGGCTGCACTCACGGTTGATGATGTGCAAGCCGCTTGGCAAGCCATGTTAGTCACCGCGCCCATGCAAATGACAATGGTCAGCAATGCTGCCTGCGAGCCCGTTTGCCAAGCGTTGCGCGCGCGATTCGCCACACAATTGCGCGAGCCCGTGATGCCTGCGACGCAGTTCATCGCAACCCCTGGCGAGCTGCGAAATTTCCGTGAAGAGCAGCAAATTGAACAAGCCAAGCTGATGATTGGTCTCCGTGCTGGTGTGAATTCAGCGGACGAAAATGATTTCCCCTTGCGCGTCGCGGTTGATCTGTTCGGCGGCGGCATTCACAGCAAGTTGTTCCTCACCGTGCGCGAAAAACTCAGCCTGTGCTATCATGTTAGCGCGCAGCTGCACCGCCACAAAGGCGCGGTGTTTGTGCGAGCCGGCATTGATACCGAGAAATTCGACGAAGCCCGCGTAGCAATCTTAGACATGCTGGCGCAGGTGCAGGCGGGCGATTTCTCCGCCGAAGACCTCGCTACC
This sequence comes from Oscillospiraceae bacterium, assembly GCA_009785335.1. GTDB lineage: Bacteria > Bacillota > Clostridia > Oscillospirales > Acutalibacteraceae > WRMQ01. Next base: position 33,339 of record WQWM01000008.1, on the reverse strand, counting down.
TCGCAGCGGTCAATCTGCGACAGCTACACCACCTACGCCGACCTGCCCGAAACCCTCGCCGCTTGGTATGCCATGGGGCTGCTCACCGGCGAGCATGTCACTCCGCAGCAGGCCTGCGCAAACATCAATGCCGTCACGCGTGAGCAAGTCATCGCCGCGGCACAGGGAATTGCTTTGGACAGCGTGTATTTGCTGGCGAGCGCGTAATGTTCAATGCGCAGTGTGTTACTTTTTTTGCAAAAAAAGTAACCAAAAAAACCTAGCCGCTTCGCGATGGGATTATTTATGAGAAGTTGAAGAAACAAGCCTTGGCTCCTTCCTTGGGAAGGAGCTGGCCGACCTCGGGTCGGTCTGAGGAAGGTTCGCGGAGCGATTTATACAAGCGAAGCAGCAAGCCCCTGGCCCCCTCTGCTGGGGTAGGCATTGGGGGAGGAAAGCACGTCGCAGGCGTGCAGGTGGGGGTTTACCCAAAAAAGAACCAAAAAAACCTAGCCGCTTCGCGATGGGATTATTTATGAGAAGTTGAAAAAACAAGCCTTGGCTCCTTCCTTGGGAAGGAGCTGGCCGACCTCGGGTCGGACTGAGGAAGGTTCGCGGAGCGATTGAAGACGCGCGCGGCAAACAGCAGCAAAAAACTTGCGGAGGAAATTATGCTAACCTGGGAAAAAATCACTGACCCAATCTTAGACGAAACCTATTATCGCGCCCAGCACCCGGCCGGGCCCGAAATTCAGGTGTGCCCCAAGCCCGGCTACACCAGTGCCTACGCCATGTTTTCCACGAAATATGGCTCGATTGACACCGCGATTGTCAAGGGCGATGAGGTGACCGAACTGCCCGAAGGCACCGCGCATTTCCTCGAGCACAAGCTGTTTGAGGGCGACGACGGCGAGGATGCCTTCACGCGGTTTTCGCAAACCGGTGCCAGCCCCAACGCCTACACCAGCTTTGATCAAACTTGTTATTTGTTCAGCTGCGCCACCGAATTTCGCAAAAACTTCGAGATTTTGCTGGATTTTGTGCAGGCACCTTACTTCACTGAAGAAACCGTGAAAAAAGAGCAAGGCATCATCGGCCAAGAGATTCGCATGTGCAACGATAGCCCCGGCCGCAACGTGTTTTTTGGGCTGATGAAAGCGCTCTTTCCTGCTCATCCTGTACGCATCGAAGTAGCGGGTACCGAGGAATCCATTGCTGAAATCACCGCCGAGCTGCTGCACAATTGCTATCGGCATTTCTACAATCTGCACAACATGGTCATCACCGTGGCAGGCAATGTTACGCTTGATGAAGTGGCCACCATCTGCGATGAGCAGCTCAAGCCCTGTGATGGCTCCCCTGCTGTGCGCCCGCGCATGGCTGACCCCGCACCACCAATTGAGCCGCTTGTTACCCGCAACATGGCGGTGACCGTGCCGCTGTTTGCGCTGGGCTTCAAGCAAGTGCGCGAGGCTGCTAACCTGACCGCGCATGAGCTCGCCGCACAAAAACTGGTGTTGGATATTCTGGCAGGCGAAACTTCGCCGCTTTATGAGCAATTGCTCAACGAAGGCCTCATCAACGCCAATTTTGGCAGCGAAATTTTGCATGGCGATGACTACGCCGCTGCTCTGTTCAGCGGCGAAAGCCACAAGCCGCAGCAAGCCGCCGAGCAAATCACACAGGCTATGCTTGCCGCACAAATTGACGAAATTGAGTTTGAGCGTGCCCGCAAACGCGCCTACGGCAGGCTGGTGATGGAGTGCAACGACATCGAAACCATCGCCGATCGCATGACCGAAAGCTATTTCGCCGGCTGCGATTTATTCGCCCGTGCGCGTGCGCTGCGCGAAATGACTCTCGCCGACGTGCAAGCGCAAGCCCGCGAAATGTTCCGTGCGGGTTATCATGCTCTGTCTATCGTAGAGCCGATTTAGCGCCTGCGGGCGCGAAGCTCTGGACGCGAAGCTTGTTACTTTTTTTGCAAAAAAAGTAACACAAAAAAACCTAGATTACTGAATTTTGCAATGACTGGAATAGGATTACAGCGAAGCGACGAAAAAGTTTTTTTGGTTCTTTTTTTGCAAAAAAAGAACGAGAAAGAGAGGAGCAACCATGGACGTATATTTTCGCATGTTCAACAGCCCCGTGACCATCAACAGCGTGGCATTGGAGATTGGCAATTTCACGATTCAGTGGTATGGCGTGCTGATTGCGTTTGGATTTTTGCTGGCGGTGCTGTTTGGCGGCCGCATGGCGTATAAATGGAAAATGAACCTGGATAAAATGGTGGACGTGCTCATTGGCGGCACCATTGGCGGCGTGGTTGGCGCAAGGCTTTACTATGTGCTGTTTAACCTGAGCGCGATGGACAATTTCTTCGATATTTTCCGCATTTGGGAGGGCGGCTTAGCCATCTATGGCGGGATTATTGGCGGGTTGTTGGGCGCGTTTATCGTCACGCGCTTTAACAAGCTGAATTTCCTCAACCTCATGGACCTAGCTGGCATGAGTTTTCTCATTGGGCAAGGCATTGGTCGCTGGGGCAACTTCACCAACCAGGAGGCCTTTGGCAGCAACACTACCCTGCCCTGGGGCATGTGGAGCCAGGCCACCGCCAATTACATCACGGTGAACCAAGACATGTTTTCGCAGCATGGCATTGAGGCGGTGGCGGGCACGGTGCTCGACCGCGCGTATGTGCATCCGACTTTCCTGTATGAATCGCTGTGGGTGTTGCTGGGCTTTGGCCTGTTGTACCTATTTTGCCGCAAATGGCGCAGTTTCAGCGGCCAACTCATTTTGCTTTATGGCATGTGGTATGGCGCGGGACGCTTTTTCATCGAAGGCCTGCGGCTTGACCCGCTGTTTATCGGCAGCAGCAATGTGCGGGTGTCGCAGCTGCTTTCGGGTTTGCTGGTGCTAGGTTGCGCGGCGGCGTTTGTGTATTTTACGCTACAATTCAAGAAAAATCCCAAGCCAATTGAGGGCATTGATTTCTTCCCCGGTTCCCCGGTTGCGGCAGAAGAAACGCCCGAAGAAGTGTCTGTAGAGGCGGATGCAAATGCGCCCACACAAGAAGAAGTTGTTGATGAAGAAACAGCCGAGGAGGTGCCCGATGAGCCAATTGCTTGATGGAAAACTGGTGAGCGCCAAGGTGCTTGACCGCGTGGCGGCAGAGGTTGCGGGCATGCCGCAGCCGCCCACCCTCGCTGTGATTTTGGTGGGCGATGACCCCGCTTCGCAAGTCTATGTGGGCAACAAAAAGAAAGCCTGTGAGCGCGTGGGCATTGTGTCGCAAGAGCATTTGCTGCCCGCAGATGCTGGGCAAGCGAAGCTGCTCGCGCTGGTTAACGCGCTAAATCAAGATAAAAACGTACACGGCATTTTGTGCCAATTGCCGCTGCCCAAAGGTTTTGACTACGACGAACAAGCGCTATGTCGTGCTGTTTCGCCCGCGAAAGATGTAGATGTGTTTCACCCCGAAAATGTGGGCAAGCTCATGCAAGGCGAGCCGGAGCTACTGCCCTGCACGCCCGCCGGTGCCCTTGAATTGCTGGACGACGCAGGCATTGATTTGGCCGGCAAGCACGTGGTGGTGATTGGTCGCAGCAATATTGTGGGCAAACCCATGGCTATGCTTGCGCTGCAACGCAATGCTACCGTGACCATTTGCCACAGCCGCACGAAAAATTTGTCCGCAATCACTCGCCAAGCTGATGTGCTGGTGGCCGCCGTGGGGCGTCTGCATTTTGTGACCGCCGACATGGTAAAAGACGGGGCAGTTGTGGTAGACGTGGGCATCAATCGTCTGGAGGGGCGCAAAGTGCGCGGCGACGTGGATTTCGATGCCGTGGCACCAAAATGCAGTTGGATTACGCCCGTGCCCGGTGGCGTGGGCCCGATGACGATCTCTGTTCTAATGAAAAATACGCTTGCAGCAGCTAAGTTGCAAAGGAGAAAATGATGAAAAAATTCTATCGTTCCACAAGCAACCGCCAAGTGGCCGGCGTGTGCGGCGGCATTGGTGAGTATTTCAACATCGACCCCACCCTAGTGCGTGTGGCTTACGTGCTGTTTTCGATTTTTTCGGTGGGCTTTCCCGGCGTTTTGGCCTATATTCTGCTGACGCTCATCATCCCAAGCCGCTCGACCAGCGCAGATGATGATATTCCGCAAGCTTAGAAGAAAGTGCAATGTTAATGTCACGCTTTAATGCGCTGCGTCAGCAGCACCCTATTTTCCACTACCACAGCTATGCGATTGAACAGCAAGACGAGCAAATTTTGCTGCGTTTTGTTTTTTCAGTTGATGGCTTGGGTGAGTTTTGCCCCACAACAACGATTGATACCCGCAATTTGGTGCTGCGCAATGCGCTTGATTCCCCGCTTGCGCAGGATTTGGTGTTTTCGTTGGGGCTAGTGGAGTTGGTGAGTTACTGGAAATGCGCCTGTCCGCCTGAGATAGTCATTCACTGTGGCCATTTAAATTGCGACGAAATTGATTGGTGGAAACGGTTATGGTACCACGGCCTGGGTGAGTTTTTTTATCGCAACGAAATCACCGTAAATTTTGCTGATTTTGTGCATGTGCGCTGTGAATCGCCTATGCTTCCGCGTGCCGCAAGCGAATTTTGCAGCGGAAATCTCGGCTTGGTACCCATTGGCGGTGGAAAGGATTCGTGCGTAACACTTCATTTACTTAGCGAGATGAAGCGAGATTTGCTGGGCTTTACTGTGAATGACCAACCTGCCCGCACAGAAACGTTCGCGGCGGCGGGATATTCACCTGAGCAAATGCTGCGCACGCACCGGGAAATCGACCCGATGCTTTTGCAAGTGAATGCGCAGGGATATCTCAACGGGCACACGCCTTTTTCTGCCATTGTTGCATTTTTAGGCTTGTTTTGTGCGTATCTTATCGGTGCAGATGAACTGATATTGTCCAACGAGGCCAGCGCAAACGAGCCTAGTGTACCCGGCACCGATGTGAATCATCAATATTCTAAATCTTACGCTTTTGAATGCGACATGAATGCCTATGTTCAGCGGCGGTTTGCGCTGCCGATTCATTACTTTAGCTTGCTGCGACCATTTAATGAGTTGCAAATCGCTAAACAATTCGCCACATTAACGCACTACCATGACGTGTTCAAAAGTTGCAACGTAGGCAGCAAGAAAAACGTGTGGTGCAGCCGCTGCGCGAAATGCCTGTTTGTGTATTTGATGCTTGCACCCTTTCTTACTGAGGTGCAGATGGTGGAAATATTCGGTGAAAATTTATTGAAATCGCAAGAACTTTCGGGAGAATTGCAGGCTTTGTTTGGCGAAACTGCTGAAAAACCGTTTGAATGCGTAGGTACAATCGCGGAAGCTAAGGCAGCTGATGCGATGCTGCGTGGCAAACCCGAAGCCGCACAAGAATTACTGCGCGAATGGAACGCCGAGCATAATATTCCCCCAAAATTTCTATTAATCGCTGAAAGGATGCTTGAATATGTTAGCACAGTTGCTTGATTTTTTGGGCACGGGACGCATTGGATTGCTTGGTTTTGGCCGTGAAGGGCAGTCAAGTTATCGTTTTTTGCGTCGTCATTTTCCCACGCGACCGCTCATCATCGCGGATCAAAATTTCGTGCTACTCGATGACCCAAATGCGCAATTGATATGCGGAGAAAATTATCTTGAAGTGTTGTATAGTTGCGATTTACTGATTAAGTCGCCAGGCGTGTCGCTAAAAGACAACGCCATTCCTGAAAATTTGCGCATCACTTGCCAAACCGATCTGTTTTTGCGCTTTGCACAGTGCAAAAAGGTCGGCGTAACCGGCACCAAGGGCAAAACAACGACTTCGGTGTTAATTTATGATATGCTTTGCAGCAGCGGTGTGGCGGCCAAGCTCATTGGGAATGTGGGTGTGCCGGTGCTGGATTGCTTTGAGGAAATCGATGGGTACATCGCGGTGATTGAGCTTTCCAGCCATCAGCTGGAGTTTACGCGGGCATCGCCGCAAGTGGCGGTGTGGACGAATCTTTATGAGGAGCACCTTGACCACTATACGGGTGGTTTTGTGGGCTATGCTGCCGCCAAAGCGCAGATTTGCAACCATCAGTGCCCAGAGGATTTATTCATTCTCAACGCCGACCAACCCCTGCACGAATGGGCTGATCTAACCCCTTGCCCAGCGCAACGGGTCTACATCGGTCTTGATGAAAGTGACTCATTTTTGCGCTCGCTAGACAATAGCAACCCGCGCCTGCGTGGTGACCACAACCGGCAAGATATCTATTTTGCGGCAACGGCGGCCCTTGCGGTTGGCGCAACGCAGGATGGCATTCGCCGCGCGGTTGCGGAATTTCGCGGCATCCCTCACCGCATGTGCCCGGTGAGCGAAGCCGGAGACATCACTTGGGTGGATGACTGCATTTCTACTATCCCCCGTGCAGTGTTGTTCGCCATTGATGCCCTGCAAGATGTTGACACGCTCATGATTGGCGGGTTAGACCGCGGGCTAGATTATCAAGATTTTGCGCGTGAGTTGGCACAGCGAACTGTGCGCAACATTATCTGCATGCCTGACACTGGGCATGCTATCGCTAAACTGCTGGAAGACAGCAGCCAGAATATTGTGTGTGTTGCCACGATGGAAGAAGCTGTGCAGGCAGCTTTCGCCCACACACAGCCGGGCAAAACCTGTTTGCTTTCCCCGGCTGCGGCAAGTTATAATGTATACAAAGATTTTGAACACAAAGGGCGGCACTTCGCCCAGTGCATTAATAGTAGCGCAGCAGTGACACCACTTTGCCCAGAATGACGACTTCTTTGACGATGATGGGTTCCATGTAATCGTTTTCGGGCTGCAGGCGGAACTGGCCATTTTCTTTGTAGAATGTTTTTACGGTGGCTTCGTCTTCAATCATGGCCACCACGATTTCACCATTGCTGGCCACGGGTGTTTTTTCCACAAAGATGATGTCGCCGTCCAAAATTCCGGCGTTGATCATGCTTTCGCCGCGCACACGCAGCGCAAACAACGTTTTATCGCGCGAAACCGGGCCGGTGTAGGGCAGATAACTTTCAATTTGTTCCACGGCCAAAATGGGCTCGCCGGCTGTGACGGTGCCCAGCAACGGCACCTGTTGAATGGCTTGGTTGCCCAGCCCCACAATGCGGATGGAGCGCTTGGCCATGGGGTCGCGGATGATGTAGCCTTTGTCTTCCAAGGAATCCAGGCTAACCTGCACGGATGAGGTGGACTTGAGGCCCACGCGCTCGCCGATTTCGCGAACTGAAGGCGGCACGCCGGTTTGCACGCGTTCAACTAGGAAATCATAGATTTTCTCTTGGGTTTTGTTAAGCTTTGGGCGATGGTTCATACTAAAATCCTCCAATTTTTATTGATTTCCTCTACATTATATCACATGTTCATACGTTTGTCAAACGTTTTTTCGTGATTTTGCAAAAAAAATATTTTTATCGAGGTGTGTCATGCAAGAATTAAAACTTCCCCGGGCGCAAAGCCTGCAAGAAGCCGGTGTTTCCTCTGCGGTGCTGGCCAAAATGATGCAACGCATCGTTAACGAAAAACTCGAAATGCACTCTATCATGGTGCTGCGCGGCGGCAAAGTGGCCTATGAACAATTTCGTGCGCCCTATCAGCCGTGGATACCGCACGTGATGTTTTCGGTGAGCAAGTCGATTACTGCAACGGCCGTGGGTTTTTGTGTGGATGAAGGGCTGCTGAAGGTGACCGATCGCGTGGCCGAGCACTTGCCTGAGTTGCATGAGCATGAAGCCGACAACGCCATGCTCAACAAGCTCACCGTGCACCATTTGCTCAGCATGAGTTCGGGCAAAGAAGTGAACATATTGGCCGACAAAACCCGCAAGCAATGGCTGCGCGATTTCGCTGAATATAAATGGAAGGCCGCGCCGGGCGAAGAATTTTCCTATAACAACGAAAATACCTATATCCTTAGTGTGCTGGTGCAGCGGGTGAGCGGCCAATGCATGGTGGATTATCTGACCCCGCGGCTGTTTGCGCCGCTGGGTATTCCGCGCCCGTTTTGGGAAAACGATGGCTGTGGTGCCGAGGCCGGCGGCTGGGGAATTTATCTGACCACTGAAAGTTTTGCGAAAATTGCCCTATGCTACACCCAAAATGGCATGTTCGCGAATCGCCAGATTATTCCCGCGGAGTGGGTGCAGCAACTGAGCGCAGTGCACATCGACACCCCGCCCGCTGATTCGCAGCATGACGTGAACGGCTATGGCTATTGCGTGTGGCATAGCGCGGTGCCTGGTTGCTATCGCATGGATGGCATGTTTTCGCAGTTCGCGCTGATTTTTCCTGAATATGATGCCTGTGTGATCACAACTGGCGGTGAAATCTACAGCAAAAAAATGCTGGATGCACTGTTTGAGTATTTGCCTGCGTTATTCACCGAAACTGACAGCGACCCTGTGGCGATTCCGCAGTTGCGGGCCTATCCTCCCCTGCACCAAAGCGCACGCTGCCCAAGCTTGGAAGAAAAGCTGGACGGGCGCACGATTTTCTTCCCTGCGCTGATGCAGCAAACCATCAAGGCTGCGGGTTTTCCGCTGAGCGTAATGCCGCTGGCCGTGTTCTTCATGAGCGCAGACAAAGCGGGCGGCATTGACAAGGTGCGGTTTCAGTTTGAGCACGATGCGGTGAAGTTCAGCTGGAGCGAGGGCAAAGAGCGCAACACGGTGCTGTGCGGATTGGACGGCCGTGCCCGCAAATGTAAGATTACGCTGGGCGGCATTGAGTTTATCGTGAGCTGCACGGCGGCGTGGGAAGGTGCTGACAAACTGCATGTGCGCATTCGGCCGTTGAACTCGGTGAGTGAACGCCGCATGGTGTTTGTATTCAGCGGCAAGCGCGTGCGCATGGTGCCACGCAGTTCGCCGAGCTTAGACCATATGTCGGGCTATGCTGCGCCCATGCTCAGCACCATGCTGCCCAACGAAACCATGGGTAAACTCATGGCTGATTCTGTGCGCCGGCTGGCCAGCCTGCTGGAACCGCTGCATATTGGCTTTTTGCGGTAGCGCGAAGTGTTCTTTTTTTGCAAAAAAAGAACCAAAAAAACCTATGCCGCTTCGCGGGGGATTTTTATGGATGTTGTAGGTGTTGCCGCGAAGCGAGGAGCCCCACCGCAGGTGGTTTTTTGAAAAAAAGAACCAAAAAACCTAGACGCTTCGCGGGGGATTATTTATGGATGTTGTAGGTGTTGCCGCGAAGCGAGGAGCCCCACCGCAGGTGGTTTTTTGAAAAAAAGTACCCAAAAACCTAGACGCTTCGCGGGGGATTATTTATGTAAGTCGAAAAAGAAAGCCTTAGCTCCTTCCCCTGGAAGGAGCTCCCGACCCCGGGGTCCCCGGAAATGCTTGCATTTGTGGGGTGGTTAACTCGGGGAGGGTGAGGAAGGTTCGCGGAGCGAGGATTTCTCGGACGAGTGTAGTCGTGCTCCGCACCCCTCCCTCACCCCTCGCGGCTCGGGGAGCTCCCTCTACAAGAGGGAGCTGAGGCTTAAGAGGAAAACGAGCGTAATTTTTGCTCGTGTAGGGGCGGATAGTATCCGCCCGATCCTCTTAATGTTGCCATAAAGTTCACGGGCGGCAGGTTGCCGCCCCTACATGTTGACGCGAAATTATTCAATTGTCAAGGTACATGTTAGGGTGTTCGGCAGAGCTCTTGCCGTGGTTGCGCGCAGTGTAGCTTGTGGGCATGAAAAACCATCTCGAAGAGCGTTTTTTCACGCCAACAGTGGCCTGCTTGCAATTTACCCCTCCATATAATCCAACAAAACCCGCTTTTCTGCGCACTTTTTTGCGCGAAAATGGCGATTTTACGAAAAGTCCGTGGAAAATTGTGTTTTTTTTAAATTTTCCGAAAAAAATAGCGTGAGATAAGTGCATAAAAATCACCCGCACCGTAAGTGGTGTGGGTGTTGTTTTTTGGGGGGATTATCCTCGAATTTGGGTGGGGTTGATGATGATTTCGTGACCGTAAAGCGTGTTGCACAGGGCCACGAAGATCGCGCCGTTCATTAATGCGGTGAGCCCGCCGCCCTCTTGCGCGAAGCTGACGTTGAGCACAGTGCGATTGCCGCTGCGCTGCGCTGAAATAAGCTCAACGTTGTAGCGGGCTATGTGCGGAAAGGTCATTTCGTGCACAACGATGAAGTGGTCATCGGGGAGCTCTGGTGCGGGTAAACCTGGCCAGGGCACCCACATGCCCAGCACCAGTGCGGTGTTGAAGGCTTCGGTTATTGTTGTTGGCTGTGTGGTGGTAGTGGGTGGCTTGGTTGTTTGCGCGGTTGTGTCGTAGATCGTTGTGGTTGTTTCGCTGGTATAGTTATTGTTGTTCGCCACGGTTGCGGATCCGCAGCCTGTCAGCAACAAAAGCGCAAGTAAAGCCGTCACTATCTTCCTCATCTGCATCGCCCTTTCATTATTTTTCCACCCCATTGTAACACATTCCCACGTGTGTGTCAACTTCCATGCGCCCATACTAAGGCAAGAAAGGGGGCGCAACATGCGAAAACTACTATTGACGATTGCGTTGCTGGCTGTGTTTTCTATTCCAGCGGCGGCGCAGGGCAGCGTTGCCCTGACTTTTGACGACGGCCCCAGCAAGGTGACCACGCATATTTTGGATGCACTGGAAAATGTTGATGGGCGCGGCACTTTTTTTGTGCTGGGCAACCGCTGTGAAGATTATCCAAAGATTCTGCGCCGAATGGTGAGACGCGGGCATGAAATCGGCGGACACTCATGGGGGCACGCGCGGTTGACTCAACTCGGCGCCGCAAACCTGTGCGATGATTTGCAGCGCACTGCACAGGCCATTGAGCAATATAGCGGCCGACCGCCTAGCCTATTGCGGCCGCCATATGGATCGATAAACACGCGCTTGCGCTTGCATGCTGGCTTGCCCATCATTCACTGGAGCGTGGACACGCAAGACTGGAAGCACTGCGATGAGCTTTGCCCTGCGCGCGGTGAACAGCAGTGCATGCGCGAGGTTGAAAAAATGGTTGATAACGTGCTTGCGAACTTGCGCGATGGTGATATTATTCTGATGCATGACATTTTTGGCTTTACACAGCAGGCTGCGTTGCGTTTGATTGAACAATTGCATGCGCAGGGCTGGCAGATGGTGACCGTGAGCGAATTGTTTGCCCAGCGGGGCATGGTGCTGCAGCCGGGCGAAGTGTATTATCACGCACATGTGGAATAAAAACGGGCGGATTTTGCATCCGCCCCTACATAGCTTTATTCTTCGTCGCCGGGGGTGTCGCTAAAGGTCATTTCTTCGTCTGGCAAGTCTGTGGCTGTTTCGTCGTGGTTGATTTCATCTTCGTGGGGCAAATCTTCGGCGGGAGGGTTTTGCTCCGCCGGGTTGTTTTCTACCACGTTGTCGTCCACAAAGTTGTCATCTTGCCCCAGCAATACCGTTTGTGCAGCGACGGTTTCACGTTTGCCGCGCAACAACAGCAGCACAACAACCACAATGGCAAGCAATAGCACGCCACCGCCAGCACCAATGAGCAACCAGTTGAAGGCAAACGGCGTTGCATGGGAGATATTCTCATATGCATAGCCTAACTGCACGAAATACATCTCGGGTTCTTCATCTTCAAAGCCTTCATCGTCGGGGTTAAAGGCCGCAACGTCGTGCCCCATATACTCCATCCAGTGGATACAGAAATCCAAGCCCGCGCATGCATAGCACACCCAGTCGCGGCCAATCACGTCACCGCCTTCATAGTGAAAGAAATTCAGCGGTGGGGTCCAGGGAATATTTGGGTGGGTGCGTGCCGGCCGGTTGGTGAAACGCGGCGGTGCTGTGGTGGCAGGCGGCGGCGTGAGGTTGCCGTCTGCGTCGGTAACTGTCCACTCTTGTGTGGTATATTGATTGCCTGGGTCGAATGTGGGGATGGGCACAGTGGTGGTTTCGTGCACAATCACTTGATTATAGTCACCACCGGGCACTTCATCATCTGCGTCCAGCAGGGCCGACGCAGAATAAGTGTAGCCCATGGCTGCCAGCATCATCAGGGCAATGAATAGCCCAAGTACTTTCTTTTTCATACCATACCTCCCTTTATCTTCTTTGTCGTGCGAGTGGGGAAAAATCCTTCTTTGTGGGGGAATTTTACTTTATTTTGTGCTCCGCACCCCTCCCTCACCCTCCCCGGGGTCGGGAGCTCCCTATCAAGCTTTCGGGCGGATTCGCATCCGCCCCTACATGCTGATTTTAGGCACTTCATAAATTTGAAGATACGCCCTAGGTTGCGTGAAATGCAATCGCTCCGCACCCCTCCCTCACCCCTCGCGACTCGGGGAGCTCCCTCCAGAGGAGAGGAGCTGGGGCTTGTTTCTTCGACTTATCATAAATATCCACCGTGAAGCGGCTAGGTTTTTGTGCTCCGCACCCCTCCCTCACCCCTCGCGACTCGGGGAGCTCCCTCCAGAGGAGAGGAGCTGGGGCTTGTTTCTTCGACTTATCATAAATATCCACCGCGAAGCGGCTAGGTTTTTTTGGTTACTTTTTTTGCAAAAAAAGTAACATACTTCGCGTTACAGTTACTTACCCAAACGCCTGCCCGCATTCGGGACAGAAGCGCGGTGCTACGCCATCGGCGGGTTGCCAGCTGCAGCCGCTGCATTGTGCGGGTGCGGGGCGTGGGTTGCCGCATTCGTGGCAGAATCTGCCTTGGTTGTTTTCGCCGCAGGCGCATGCCCAGCCGTTACCGTCTTGGGTGGTGGCTTGCGGGGGTGCAGCCACTGGCTTGCCACTGCCGCATTCATGGCAAAAACGACCATAACTGGTTACGCCGCAGTTGCATGCCCAGCCATCCACCTGCGGTGGAGCTGCGGGCGGCGGTGCCATAGGCGGTTGTTGTGCTTGTTGCTGCTGCATTTGGAACAGCTGCTGGGCGTTGACACCACCAGCTTGCTGCGCCATGCCGAGGCCCATGAAGCCCATCATTGCGCCGCCTTCGTTGGCTGCGGCACCGCGCATGGCATCGGCTTGCGCCATGGTGAGTGCAGCGGCCGCCATGCTGGGATCACGCATCACGGCTTTGCGCTGCAGTTGTTTTATCATCTCTTCGTCTTCGGGTGGTGCTGAAACGGAGTTCATGCCAAAGGAAAACACAGCAAAACCGCGTTTTTGCGTCCATTTGTCGCTGAGGATTTCGTTGAGGGCTTGCGTGATTTCGGTGGTGTGGCCGGGCAAGGCGCTATAGCGGATACCCATGGCCGAAATGCGCGCAAAGGCTGGTTGCAGGGCGGTGAGCAGCTCGGTGCGCAGCATGCTGTCGATTTCGTTGCGGTTATATTGCGTGGTGACATTGCCGGCCACGTTGGTGTAGAAAATAATGGGATCTACGATGCGGTAGCTGAACTCGCCGTTGGTGCGGATAGAAATGTCGATATCTAGGCCGATGTTTTGGTCTACCACGCGAAACGGCACGGGATTGACGGTGCCGTATTTGTTGCCGGCAATCTCACGCGTGTTGATGTAATACACACGTTGTTCTTTGGGGATTTCGCCGCCAAAGGTGAAGCGGCGGCCAATTTGCTTGAAGCTGCTGACAATGCCCTTGCCCAGCCCGCCATACATGATGCTGGCCTCGGTGCCGCTGTCGTAGATGAACTCACCGGGTTCGGCGCACAGTTCGGTGACGCGGCCTTGGTCGGTGATGATCATGCATTGGCCGTCGGCAACGGCTACAATTGAGCCGTTGGTGATGACGTTGTCGCTGCCTTGGTTGCGGCCGCGCTCGGTGTTGCGTTTTTGCCCACGAATCATCAGCACGTCAACCGGCAGGGCATCGGCATAGAAAAACTCGCGAAACATTTCGTCGCGCACGCCTGCGGCGCTTGAGCGCAGTGAACCCACCGCTTGTCTAATCAGTCCCATAAAAATCTCTCCTTCACGGTTAAATTATGTTTGTTATATCTTGGCTGCCATGGAAGATGCGTTGAATGCATATGGTTTTGGCGCGTTCATTCACGGTGTAAAACATGACGTAGTTGTTGTAGAAAACGCATTTGCGGTAGTGTGGCTTTTGTTCGTAGCGCACTCCACCGGGGCAAAAGGTGAGCAGCTTTAGCTCATGGTTCAATGCAGCTTGAAAACGCTTGGGTGTGCCGGGATAGAATTTTGATAGGTAGCGTTTGATTTTGCTCAAGTCTTGCTTTGCGCCGGGGTCAACAATTACATGGTAATTCAAACGTCATCAAATCCTTCCCAGAATTCTTCTAACGTCAACCATTTGTAGCCTAGTTTTTGTGACTCAGCCCAAGTTTTGTCCAGCTCTTCACACACGCGCTTGTGCCAGAAAAATTCCTCGGTTGTGATTTTTCCGCTTTCCAAGTCGGCCAGCAGCTGGGGCATATGATCATGTTTTTGCGGCAAACGTGACCTGATGCGCATGACTTTGCGCGGCGTACCTTTCACCTGTTCCATTGCGCGACCTCCTCAAGACAGTATATACGTCTATTATACCACACCTGCGGTGAGCTCTGTCGCTTCGCTGTGCGTTAATCGCGTCACATCAAGCCGCAGTGTTCTGTGTCTATTATACCACAAAATCACCTGCTGCGTCAAGTGCTTTTCGCAGCGTGCGCAGCAAACTCTCATTCTTGGCCAGCTTGATGGCAATGAATGGTTTGCCTGAACCTGCGTTAACGGCCACGCGACCGGGCATGACCTCGCTCATGGCGTGAATGTGCTGCATGTTCAGCTGCTCGATATATAGCGTGGCGCGCTCGCCGCTGGTGCCCACTTCGTAGATGCCGCACTTGGCGGCTGCGGCACGCACAAGGGCAATGTCTATCAACCCCAGCACGGGTGCGGGCGGCTCGCCAAAGCGGTCGATGAGCTCATCGACCACGTCGTCAGCGTCATCAGGTGAGCGAATCTCTGCGATGCGGCGATAAATGCCTAGGCGATGACGCAGCTCGTGGATATAGCTTTCGGGGATGTGGGCGTCGATGGGCAGGTCGATCTTCGTGTCTTTCATGCTTGATGGCGGTGCATCAATTGGCTCGCCGCCCGCAGATTTCTCTTGTGCTACAGCTTCGGCTAGCATTTCCATGAAGAGGTCATAGCCGATGGCTTCCATGTGGCCGCTTTGCTGGGCGCCCAGCAGGCTGCCAGCGCCGCGCAGCTCTAAATCTCGCATGGCGATTTGAAAACCTGCGCCGAACTCGGTGTATTCTCGGATGGCTTGCAGGCGGCTTTGTGCGATTTCCGTCAGTTCGCGGCCGGGCTGGAAGGTGAGATAGGCACTGGCGCGCCGCGTGCTGCGGCCTACCCTGCCCCGAATTTGGTGCAGCTGGGCAAGACCCATGCGGTCGGCGTTTTCGATGATCAATGTGTTCACGTTTGGCACGTCAATGCCGGTTTCGATGATGGTGGTGCACACTAGAATGTCGATTTCGCCCTCGAGCTGACGACGCCAAATGTCGCTGAGCTGTTCTTCGTCCATCTGCCCGTGGGCGATTTCCACGCGGGCTTCGGGCAGGTGCTCTTTGATTTGCGCTGCTCGTTTTTCGATGGATTCTACGCGGTTGTGCAGGTAGTAGACCTGACCGCTTCTTCTTAGCTCGCGCTGCATGGCCTGAGCCAGCAAAGCCATGTCGTGTTCCATCACATAGGTTTGCACGGGTGTGCGGTCTTGCGGGGCTTGTTCCAGCACGCTCATGTCGCGGATATCACTGAGTGCCATGTTGAGCGTGCGCGGAATGGGTGTTGCGGTCAATGTAAGTACATCTACCGTAGGATATCTCTCTTTGAGTTTTTCTTTTTGTGCTACGCCAAAGCGTTGCTCTTCGTCCACGATAATCAGCCCGAGGTCGCGGAATTCGAGCTGTTTGTTCAGCAGGCGGTGCGTGCCGACGACGATATCAATGCTGCCGCGCTTGAGCCCGGCAAGAATGCGTTTGGTGTCGTTTGCGCTAACAAAGCGGCTGAGCATGGCGCACTCAAGCGGAAAACCTTCGAATCTGCGCTGGATGGTTTGCATGTGTTGATAGGCCAAAATGGTGGTGGGTACGAGTATCGCGCATTGCTTGCCCTCGGCGGCGCATTTGAATGCCGCACGCAGGGCAACTTCTGTTTTGCCGAAGCCCACATCGCCGCACAGCAGTCTATCCATGGGGATGGGGCGCTGCATGTCTGCTTTGATTTCGTCGATGCAACGCAGTTGGTCGGCCGTTTCGTCAAAGGCAAAGCGGCGTTCGAAGTCATTTTGCATGTCGATGTCTGCACCGAATGCATGGCCTTTCACGCGCATGCGTTCGGCGTAAAGCGCGGTGAGTTCTTTGGCCAAGTCCTTCACGGCGGCACTGGCGCGGCTGGTGGATTTCTTCCACTCGGCACCACCAAGCCGGTTGAGCTTGACCACGCCGTCTTGCCTGGGGCCGACGTAACGCGTGACTTGATCGAGCTGGGTGACGGGGAGATAAAGCATGTCGCCTTTGTTGTAGCGAATCTGGATGTAATCTTTGTCTACGCCACCGGCCGCCACGGTGTTGATGCCCTCGAACAGGCCAACGCCGTGGGTGCGGTGCACGACATAGTCGCCTTGGCGCAGTTCGCCGAGGCTGTTGAAGGCGTTCTTCGCTTTGGCTTTGGTGACCTTTCGGGCAGTGGCTTGGCGGCGCGATTGATTGAAGGTGATGAGCAGCGCTTTTTCGTGGGGGTACTCTGCCCCTGCGGAAAGCGAACCCGGCATGCAGGTGATGATGCCGCGCGGCATGGTAGCGGGCGGCACGGGACAATATAGCGCGCTGTGGCCCTCGGCTTGGAGGTCACCGGCGAGGGTTTTTGCGGCTTTTTCGGTGCTTGCAAACACCACGCAAGCGTAGTCACTTTTCAGGTGCGCCACGTCTTCGGTGAGTTGGTCGAGCAGGCCGTTCCAGGTGCCGGTTTGCCGTGCAGTGAAGCTGACGAGGTCTTTCACAGGCGTATCAAAGCTGCCGCGTGGCAGGTTATCCATGTAGATCAGCCCACGGCTATGTGCGAGCTCAAGCAACTCGGGCCAGCGCAGCGCGAATTTATCTAGGTCGGCGGTGAGGGTGCCTTCGTCTACCAAGCCACGCAAATCTTCTAGTGCGAGTTTATCGGCGGCTTGAGCACGCTGCGCCACGTTAAAACTTTCGGCAAACAATACCAAGCCGCCGGGTTCGAGATAGTTTAGCACAGTGCAGGCGGTGGGGTAGATCAACGGCAGATAGCGGTCAATTGAAGTAGGCAGAATGCCGCTTTCGAGCAGTGCGATGTCGCCTTGCAGCGATTGTTTCATCTTCACCGCGCCCTTGCCTTTGACCGTTGCGAGGAAATCCTGCACCAGTGCGAGCAGTTGCGCGGCACTTTCGGGCACGATTTCGTTGGCGGGGATGATGCGCAAGTGGTCGATGCTATCGCCGCGGCGCTGGGTTTCGGGGTCAAACGGCGCGATGGTGTCAATGGTTTCGCCCCAGAACTCTACACGCACGGGCTGTGTTTGCTGCGGCGGGAAGACATCTACGATGCCGCCGCGTTGGGCGAACTGCCCGGGGCCATCCACTTGAGCGGCGCGGGTGAAGCCTGCCCCCAGCAGTTGTGCTACAAGGGTTTCGACGGAGATTTCATCGCTTGCGGTGAGGGTGAAGCTGTTTTTTTGCAGGGTATCGGGTGGCACGGTGAGCTGCATGGCCGCCTCAACACTACACGTCAAGATATCGCAACGCCCTTCCAGCATAGCATCAAGAGCGGCTAGACGTGCGTGCTCGAACTCGCGTGAGCGGCTTTCGCTCGGACGCAGGGATAAGTCACGCGCGGGGTAGAACACTGCGTTTGCGCCGAAGGCTTGCAGGTCATCACGCAGGCGCGTGGCGGCGGCTTCGTCTGGCGTGACGACAATGGCGCGGCGCGGCAAGGACTCGCACAGCGCGGCAATCACATGCGCTTTGTGCACCGGCGAAAGCCCCAAAACACCCATGGGCAGCCTGTGCCCATGGATGTTCTTGAGAATGCTATTGAATTCGGGGGACTCATGCCACAGATGACTGAAACAGGACATGAAACAAAACCTTACTCTAGATTGTGCTAGGATAGTGGGCGCGTGAAGTAACCCCCCGCGCCGCCTACGACGGCACCGCCCCCCTACAGGGGGCCCTTGGCAACAGCTGAAAGGCAGAGGGGTTTGGCAAATTGCCGTTAGCAAGCAGAACAAATCTCAAGTTAATTTATGCTATTAATCATTCGCGATTACTTCAGTCAAGCCTTTTGCAAGCCCGGCAAGACCTTGAATTTCGCTGGGAATGATGATTTTTGTGGCTTTGCCGTCGGCTGCAGCGATGAAGGCGTTGAGGGCTTCGATGGCCAAATAAGCCTGACCGGGGTTGGCTTTGTTGATCATCTCCACGGCTTCGGCGCGGGCTTCTTGCACTTGGCGAATGGCCTCGGCTTCACCTTCCGCTTTGCGGATTTGGGCTTCTTTGTCGGCTTCGGCGCGCAAAATCATGGATTGCTTAATACCTTGTGCTTCGGTGATTTGGCGCTCTTTTTCACCTTCAGCAATGAGGATCTTACTGGCTTTTTCGCCTTCGGCACGCAGAATCAGCTCGCGGCGTTCACGCTCGGCACGCATTTGTTTTTCCATGGCCTCTTGAATGGCGCGCGGCGGGGTGATGCTTTTGAGCTCAACGCGGTTGACTTTGATGCCCCAGGGATCGGTGGCTTCGTCGATGATATTGCGGATTTTGATGTTGATGTAGTCACGCGAGGTGAGCGTGTTGTCCAGCTCCATTTCGCCAACGATGTTGCGCAGGGTGGTGGCGGTGAGTTTTTCGATGGCCAGCAGCGGACGCTCCACGCCATAGGCGAAGAGCTTGGGATCGGTGACTTGGAAGAAGACGATGGTGTCGATTTGCATGGTGACGTTATCTTTGGTGATCACGGGGTGCGGCGGGAAGTCGCCCACTTGCTCCATCATGCTGACGGTGCGTGCGACTTTGTCGATAAACGGGCATTTCATGTGCAGGCCGCTTTGCCAGATGGTGTGGAAGCGCCCCATGCGTTCGATGATGACGGCGGTGCCTTGGCGCACGCTGCGGATGCTGCGCGCGACTTCAACGAGCAGGACGAATGCCACGATGGACAGAATGATGGTGACTGCAATTGCTCCGGGTCCCATAAGTAGTTCTCCTTTGTGTGTATGTTATAGTTTAGTTTGTATAGGTAAATTAGAAAAATAGCACAGCCTGTAGGGGCGGCGATTACGCCGCCCGGGACTAAAAGAAGATGATATTTTATGCTTCGGGCGGCGTAATCGCCGCCCCTACTTGATCAATGGGATAGTTTACTCCACGATTTCTACGTAAAGCTTCACGCCTTCAATGGCCACGGTGCGCACGCTGGCGTCCTTGGGGATTTCTGTGCCGTCTTTGGTGCGGGCAGTCCACACTTGGCCAAGCACTTTCACTTGCCCGGTGCCTTTGATGTTGTCGATTTCCTCCAACACAACGCCCGGTTGGTCAACATAACGGTCGGCGTTGGTGGGTTCTTGTTTGCGCTGCATTTTGCGTACCAGTGGACGCGTCGCGCCCAGTGCTGCGCCCGAAACCACGATGAAAATCGCAATTTGCCACGCAACGTGGATGTCAAACAAACTGGCCACCAATGCAGCCACCGCACCCAATGCAAACCAAATGCTGAATAGCTGGAACGAAACGGCCTCTAAAATGATGCTGGCAATAAACAACACCAGCCAAACAACCCACATGTTATTGATTAAAAAATCCATCATGCACCTCCACAAATTCTCATATATATATACTACCATTGATGCAGGGAAATGTCAAGAAAATTTTTCGCAAACTGAAGAGGAGTGACCCCATGAACTTAGACCACGTTCGCGCCCCCGGCCCCTACCCGCCTGTGCAGGTGCAGGGCAAAAACCGTCAATATGCCGCGTTGATGCTCAGCAATATCGGCAGCGCAAATTCTGAACTATCTGCTGTGGCGCATTATCGTTATGTGCATGTGGACTGCGACGGTGACCTGGCACAGCTGGCACATGAGCTCAGTGTGGTGGAAATGCAGCACTTGGATGATTTCGCACGCTTGGCCAAACTGCTGGGCGAAGAGCCGCGCTTTTGGCAATGCTGCGGCAACCGCAAGGCCTATTGGTCGCCGAGCTATGTGGATTATACATACCGCTCTACGCAGGATTTGCTGCAAAAGCTGATTGCTGAAGAAAAGGCCGCCATACGCAAATATGCAGCTCAAGCTGCGCGCATTGGCGACCCTTTTGTGGTTGCAGTGCTCAACCGCGTGATTGCTGATGAAGAAGTGCATGTGCGGTTGTTGGAGGATGTGCTGAAGGGGGTGTAGGGCGCTGCACAGTGCGTTTAAAT
Organism: Oscillospiraceae bacterium; assembly: GCA_009785335.1. Lineage (GTDB taxonomy): Bacteria > Bacillota > Clostridia > Oscillospirales > Acutalibacteraceae > WRMQ01. Next base: position 12,916 of record WQWM01000008.1, on the reverse strand, counting down.
GCTCTAGGCGGTATTGAAAAAGCTTCGGGCGGATGCAAAATCCGCTCGGACTACAGATAGGCATAGTTACCGCAAATACAACCAACAGCGCTGCCGCATCAATCCCGAATTGCTAAATGCCCAGTCTATCACGCTTTGGTAGCCCAACTTGTGACCAATGCGCACGACCATGGTGTTGTGCTCAATGAGAATGTTGAGATGGTTGCCGCCCATGCCCGAAGCGCGGATTTGCCAGCCAGCATCTGTGTCGCTGACAAAATAAAGCCGGTGCCTGCCGTTTGAACTATAGCGTTCAACTTGCTCGCTGGCAGGGGTGAGTGCTTCCACCCAGCCGCGCGGAAGTAATCGCCTGCCGTTCCACACGCCATCTTGCAGGTGCAGTTGCCCAAAGGCGAACAAATCACGCGGGCTAATGTAAAGACCAAAGCCGCCAACGGGACTGCCGCTTTGCGTGCGTGTCCAGCTGATGGAGTTCATGTTAAGTGGGTTAAATAGATATTGCCGGGCGAAATCATAGAGGTTTTGCCCGGTTGCGCGTTCAATCACGCCAACCAAAGCTTGGGTGGCGGGACCGCCCTGACAATATCGAAATGTACCTGGTCTGTTGATTTGCGGTGCCATAAAGGCCGCTAATCCGGCATCATAACGCACGAACAACGGCCGCAATGCGCCACGGTCATGCAGCATGGAGGGCAGGCCGCTGCGCAGGGTGAGCAAATGAAACACGGTGATGTCACGCTTGCGCTCTTGCCCGCGCCGAATCACGGCATCCGGGAAAAAGTCGATGGCATATTGCTCCACGCTTTCGATGTAGCCATGGTGGATGGCAATGCCTGTGAGCACCGAAAGCATGGGCTTGGTGCCCGACCAAAACTGGTGCGGTGTGTCGATGCAATAACCACGGCGATATTCATACTGCACGACTCGGCCATTTTGCCACACCCAATAGCCGCCCAGAAAGTTCCCCCCGGCATAGGAGTCGGCGATGGAAAAGCCGTCGCCGCCCAATGGACTGCGGTTAACCGCGTTGAAAGCTTGCTGTGGGGTGAGTGCTGCGGCAGGTATGGTCAATGCTACCATTACGGTGAATATCAACAACACACACAATAATTTTTTCATACAAATTCCTCCAAAAAATGACTGAGCTGCAAATTAGTCGCAGCTCAGCAATAAATTCCTCATCTAATTTGAAAAGTTTCCCAATTAATGCCCTCTGATTTCTTTGCGTGCAACGCGCTTGCCGATAATACCGTTATGGTTGGCATGGAATTCCTTCATGGTTAGCAGTGTAGCCACTTCCTCCACCTGCCCAAGCACAATGAGGATGCAAAATGCCAGCACAAGCCAAAAATTCACCTGCCCAAGCCAAATGAACAGTGGTGCGAGCAAAAACAGCGGCAGGCCAATGAAGCGATAAAACAGCAGGTGCAGTTTGTTCCACATGCCAAAGCGGGCACGGCACACACACACAGGCACAGCACAGCTGGCAGCGGTGAGGGCAATGGCGATGACAAACCAGGTCCAATTGTGCGAAAGCACAAGATGGCCGTTGACCCACGCCAGCAAAACGCTGACCACGCCGCCGATGAGCATGGCAAAGTCGCCAATTAAATCTAGCTGCGAGCCAAGCTTGGTTTCCACATTAAACTTGCGGGCGATAATGCCATCCCAGAAGTCTGTTGCGCCAACCATGAAGAACACGGCAATGAACCACCAGGTGTGGCCGCGCCAAGCCAGCACACACATGAGCGCTGCCAACAAAACGCGCAGCACAGACAGCGTATTGGGGACATATTTGATGAATTTCATACTTACTCCTCTTAATTCGTTGGGAATTTTGCAGCCCGAGATAACCACTTAAAACCAGTATTTTTGCCCGGGTGGCTTGCAAGCCACCCCCTACATGCTGACGATAGACATGCTGACTATTTGAAGACATGCCCTAGCGTGTTTTGTTTTTGCGCAGGCGCGAACCAACCACGCCGTAATGATCGGGGTTATATTCTTCCATGCGCAAAATGGTTATGGTTTCTTCAACGCTAAACAAGAACATCGTTACACTAACCACCACCACAATCCAAAAGTTAACATTACCCAGCAAAATGAAGAGGGGTGGCAAAAACACAAATACCCCGCCCATGATGCGGTTAAGCAGCGTGTGCATGGCGTTGTAATGACCAAACCGTGCACGCACCACAAACAAGTTTGCCAATTTGTAGATGATATTGGGAATGAGCAAAATGATGAACCAGCGAATCGGGAATGGGTAAAATTCTAACCCGGCCACGAACATGCTGACGACAGCAAAAAACATGAATAAGGCATCACCAGTGGTGTCTAACTTTGAGCCAAGCATGCTGGTTGCATTAAATCGCCGTGCAATTTGTCCGTCCGCTAAATCTGTGAGGGCAATGAATGCATACAACGCCACAAAGGCATAGGCGTTGCTGCGCCAGGCCACCAGCGGCAGCGTGGGCGCAAGCACAATGCGCAGAATAGACAACGCGTTGGGCACATGTTTGACGAATTGCAGAGAAAACACTCCCCTTTCCATGCCTACCATTATACCCCATTTTTCGCATATTGTCAATGTAAAAGTTTTGCGGCTGGCGATGGCATTATTTTTCAGTGATTATTTTTTGTTAACGGTTCACACTATGAATGCTTCATCAAATCGAAGTAACAACAAAAACAATAGGAGTGAATCACGATGCCTAGTAGCAGTAACAGCAAGCAAAGCAAATCCGCAGCGGCCAAAACCATGGCCAGCAACAGCAGCACCGCTGCCCAACGCAGCAAAGCCGCAAAGAACTTGGCAGCCGGCAACAAAAACGCCAGCAATGCGAAGAAATCCAGTGCAAGCAACAGCAGCAGCATGAGCAAAAGTGCAGCAGCCAAAAACCTTGCCAGCAACAGCACCTCGGCTGCAACCAAAAGCAAAGCGGCAAAAACCCTCGCCAGCGGCAGCAATGCCAAGAAATCTAGCGCAAGCAACAGCAAAAGCAAATAGTTACGCAACACACCGCCGAGGATAAACCCCGGCGGTGGATTTTTTTGGCTCTTTTTTGCTTTCGCGTTGTTTCCAACCCCTCAGCCACGCCTTACGGCGTGCCAGCCCGAGCAAAAATAGCGGCTTAAAGTGGTCATCGCGGGCGGCAAGATTGCCGCCCCTACAGGTTGCGGCACGCAGAAAGCAATAAGAAGGTATCCACTTGGTGAATCCGCCCGAAACCCTAGCCTTATCTTGGTGCACTTGATAGCCATTCTCTCATCTGCGCGGGATTGGCGAAGATGTTGTCGAGGCACTTCATGAACGGCACCACACCGTCGAAGTCCAGTGCGCGGTGGTCAAAGCTGATGTTAATGGGCAAAAACTTGCGGTCATCTCGATCAAAAAAACTACCGATTCCCAATGCCGCCACCATGGGTGGGATGACATCAAGTAGCGCAGGCCTGCAAACCGAGCCGCGGTAAATGGAGCCCAGGTTCGAGATGAGAATCGTGCCTTGTTCAATGTCATGTTTGGTCAGGCGCTCGGTGGCGGGCATGGCGTCGTAGTCTTTTTTCGCTTGACCTTTGAGACGATTGATTTCGTGCCGTGAGGGAATGAGCCCCGCAAAACGCCCCAATATCGTGAAGAATTTCAGCCGCTTGAGCAGGTTGAGCGTGTTTTCCAGCGAAACTTCGTACATCGCTTCGTCTAGCACGGTTTTTTCCATGCGGCGGTAGAGGTCGGCGATGTAGTCGCTGAGCTCGCGCAGGGTTTTGCTTTCGCAGTTGCGCACGTTAAGGGTCATCATTTTGCCGTCGCTCATGGCTGCAGGCATGGAGATATTCACTTCTTCATACTGCGTGATCGTGCCGGTCACTAGCTTGCGGTTGAAGTTGATGTGCGCATTCATGTCGGGTGCTGCAAGAAAACCCTTGGCGCAGGCATACATCAGCAGTGTGTTGATGGTGATGCCTTGCCATTCGGGCAGCGTTTTGCACTGCTGCCATTCGCGCCAAAATGCAGTGACATCAGGTTCATACACCACGCTGGCGTGGGGAATGGTTGTCCAGGATTCGGTGGTCATGTTGGCCACAATTTTGCGTTGCAGGCCAAAGTCCTCGGTGTTGCGAATGCGGATTTTGCTTGGCATGGTGTTCTCCTTCACTACATTTAAAATACAATGCTTTTTGTATTGTTGTTGAACCTCTCATGGTGCCATGTTTTTATAACCCGGGCGGCAAGATTGCCGCCCCTACAGGTTGCGGTTATCTTCAATCTAAAACAGCAAATACAAAAAAGACCTCTTAGCAACATATAGCAAAGCAAAAAAGCAGTGCTATATGTTGCCAAAAGGTCTTGCTTGCACATTGTGCCTCTGCCCCCGGCCGCATGGCGGCGTGATGACGACGGCAGAGAGATTAGCTACTCCCCAATTGGAACATGGCTAGTATAACACAAAAGGACAGAGCTTGTCAAGCATTATTTTTGAATGAAGAGCTTGACCGTGAGTTGCAAGAATAATATAGTCAAAAAACTTGAAAATTGTTCGTTAATTTAAACCCCGGGCGGATTTACATCCGCCCCTACATGTCGCGGCATACAGAAAACAATAAGAAGATATCCACCTGTAGGGGCGGATGTAAATCCGCCCGGGCTATAACATTATAGCAACATTAAGCTTTCGGGCGGCATCACTGCCGCCCCTACAGGTATGTTGACTATTTGAAGACGCGCCCTACAAGAGAGTTCTTGGCAACCCGGGACAACATCTTAAGTCAGTATTTTTACCCGGGCGGCAAGATTGCCGCCCCTACATGTTGCGGCACGCAGAAAACAATAAGAAGATATCTACCTGTAGGGGCGGATGTGAATCCGCCCGAAACCTTAACCTTGAACTATTCTCAAGATATTCAGCTGTATATGAACTTGCAAGAGTTGATTTTTTACCGCACAAACGCTTGACAAACATATCTTCGCATGTTATAATAAGTTCATGAGAAATATTCCTACCGAGCCCGCCAAGGGCATCATCCACAAGCTGCAAGATGATTTCAACTGGTTTGGTGCGGCGTATAACATGAATATCTACAGGGGTTGCTCGCATGGCTGCATCTATTGCGACAGCCGCGCGGATTGCTATCGCATTGATGATTTTGACACCGTGCGTGTGAAAGAAAATGCCAAGCAAATTATGCGCAACGAGCTGCGGCGATTCACCAAACCCGGCGTGGTGGCCAGCGGTGCCATGACCGATCCGTATAATCCCATTGAGGCCAAGCTAAAGCTCACGCGCCACAGCTTGGAGCTGATGGATACCTATCGCTTTGGCACAAGCTTGTGCACTAAATCGCACTTGATTACCCGTGATATTGACGTGCTGTGCGCCATCAAAAAGCACTCCCCTGTTATCGTGCACATGAGCGTGACCTGCGAAGATGATGACTTGAGTCTTACGCTGGAGCAGCACGTTGCGCCGACATCAAAACGTTTTGAGGCCATGGCCAAGTTGGCTGATGCAGGTATCTTTTGCGGGGTGTTTATGATGCCCATTCTGCCGTATATCAATGACGACGTGGACAATATTGTGGGCGTGTTGCGCATGGCCAAAGAAGCCGGCGCGCGCTATGTGTTTGCCACCATGGGCAGCACGCTGCGCGATGGAAACCGAGAGTATTTTTTGGCGAAGCTTGATCAGGAATTCCCGGGGCTTAGGCAAAAATATGCCCGGCAGTTTGGTAATAGCTACAGCTTGCCGTCACCGCATGCAAAAAAGCTGTGGCATGCTTTCAATGTGGAGTGTTCGCGGTTGGGTTTGCTGAGCAAAATGTGCGACATCACAAAGGCCTATCAAAAGGGCTATGACGATGGGCAGTTGAGGTTGTTTTGACCACCTGCGGTGGGGCTCGGTCGCTTCGCTGTGTTCTATTATGGTTTGCGTAAAAACGCTAGGGGCTGCGTTGCTCCATGAGCCTTTCTCACCCCTCACGACTCGGGGAGCTCTTTCCCAAGAAAGGAGCGAGGATAGCGATAGCGAACTCGCATGTTGACGTGGGCTATGTGATGTGTTATAATGATTTTATTATTCAAGAAAGTTTGAGGATACACAGCATGCAAATGGGTTTTCGTTGGTTCGGCAGCGGCAATGATAACATCACTCTGGCGGACATCAAGCAGATTCCGGGGGTGACCAGCATTGTTTGGGCACTGCACAACAAAATGCCCGGCGAGGTTTGGGAAACACACGAAATTGCGCAAGTGGCGCAGGAAATTAAGGCGTATGGCTTCACGATGGAAGTGGTGGAATCGGTGAATATTCACGACGATATCAAGATTGGCCTGCCCAGCCGCGACGCGCACATTGCGGCCTATAAGCAAACGATTCGCAATCTCAACGAATTTGGCGTGAAGGTGATTTGCTATAACTTCATGCCGATTTTTGACTGGACGCGCACCGAGTTATTTTTCCCGCTGGAAGATGGTTCGACCGCATTGTATTATGAAAAAGATAAAATTCAAGATGACCCAACGGAAATGGCTGAGTACATCCTCAGCAAGCAGCAAGAAGGCAACACCTTCCCCGGCTGGGAACCTGAGCGCATGGCAAGGCTGGACGAGCTGTTCGCGGCCTATCAAGGCGTGACGAAAGAACATCTGTGGGATAACCTGAAGTATTTTCTTGAGGCGCTCATGCCTGTTTGCCGCGAGTGCGGCGTGGTGATGGCGATTCATCCCGATGATCCGCCGTGGGATATTTTTGGTCTGCCGCGCTTGATTGTGGACGAACCGGCCATCAAACGCCTGCTGACCATGGTGGATGATCCGCACAACTGCTTGTCGCTGTGTTCGGGCAGTTTTAGTGCGAACCCCGAAAATAACGTGGCGGACATGGTGCGCCGCTATAGCGATCGCATTGCGTTTGGGCATGTGCGCAATGTGCGGCACTATCCCAACGGCGATTTTTCCGAGGTGTCGCACCGCGATTGCGATGGCCACAGCGGTATTCTCGACATCATGACGGCGTACCACGAATGCGGGTTCACGGGTGTGATTCGCCCTGACCATGGCCGCCACATTTGGGGTGAGCAATGCCGCCCGGGCTATGGTTTGTATGACCGTGCGCTGGGAATTATGTATATGTGGGGCATTTGGGACAGCTTGGAGAGAAATAAGAAATAATAAGCTGTGGCGAAGGTGCTGACCTTAAGCCTCATTCGCTCCGCGAACCTTCCTCAGACCGACCCGAGGTCGGCCAGCTCCTTCCCAAGGAAGGAGCAAGGTTTTAGAGGATAACGACAGCGAAACATGAAAAAACAAGCTTCGGCTCCTTCCTTGGGAAGGAGCTCCCGCCGCAGCGGGTGAGGAAGGCTCGCGGAGCGACGCGAACTGACTTTTTCGCTTTCGTTGTGGCTATTTATCCAATAGGAGAATCACATGGAACTTTGGGATGTCTACAACGCTGATCGGGAGTTGACCGGCCGCACGCACACGCGCGGCGAGCCCATGCAGCCGGGAGATTATCATCTGGTGGTGCATGTGTGGGTGGTGAACAGCCGCGGCGAGTTTTTCATCGATTTGCGCGCGCCAGAAAAAGACTGGTTGCCAAATGTGTGGGAGACCTGCGGCGGCTCGGCGCTAGTGGGTGACGATAGCCTAACAGCAGCACTGCGTGAGTTTTTAGAAGAAACGGGCATTGCCTTGCAGCCCGAAGCAGGCGAGTGCGTGATTTCATATCGACGAGAAGGCAACCCGCACAATGAATATGGCGGCGATTTTGTAGATGTATGGTTGTTCCGCCAAGACATTGACCCGGCGGATTTTGTGCCGCAGCCTGGCGAAACGGTGCAGGCAAAGCTCGCCACGGCCGAGGAAATTCGGCGCATGATGGACGATGGCACGTTTCCGCCGTATTCATACGAGAAGGAGCTGTTCAATATAGCAGGGAGTGCAGCATGAAAAGCAGAACGAAATACCCGGTGAGCGAAGACGAACTTCGCAAAATATTCGGCGCAGCTGGATTAGGGGAGTTGCAACGCTACCGCCACATGACCAACGGCTGGTTCAACACTGTAGTGGATGTGACCACAACCACCGGTGAATATGTGATCAAAATTGCGCCGCCGTCAAACGTGCGCGTGCTGCTGCAAGAGCATAATATGCTTGCACAAGAGCTGCGCTTCTACGATTTATTGCGCGAAAACGGCATCGCACTGCCGCAGATTTATCACAGCGATTTAACGCGCACGCTCCTCCCCTGCCACTACTTTATTATGGAAAAGCTGCACCACAAATTACGCGACAACAAAGCCGAGCACGTGCAGCAGCTGAAAGACACGTTTCGCAGCATTGAAGGCACGGGCTTTGGTTATGAACAACTGGGGCTTGAGCCGAACTGGTATTTGGGTTTTCGCAGCATGGTGCAGTCATTTTTGGATGACTGCGCGGCCTTTGGCAAGCCATGCAAAAAGGGCGAAAAATTGCTTGCGATGATTGATAAGCATCGTGAAATTCTTGAGTCGGTGCAGCCAACGCTGGTGCACAGCGACCTGCATGCGGGCAATCTGTTTTGGCACAACGGCAAAGCTACTCTTATTGACCCCGAGCGATGCCACTGGGGTGATTGGCTGGGTGATTATGTGTTGAGCGGCTTGCCCAAACACGCAACCGCCGACGAAACAATTCGCTGGCGGCTGTTGTGTTGTTATCTTGCGGTGGCGACATACACAGAGAAATATGTGCGCTACCGTCCGTGGTATGTGACGTGGTGGGCAGATGTGTTCATGTCGATGTATTACTGGCGGCCGTGTTGATTGTGTTCTTTTTTTGCAAAAACCACCTGCGGTGGGGCCCCTCGCTTCGCGGCATCCTCTGAATAACCCTATAAATATCCACGCGAAGCGGCGAAAGTTTTTTGCGCAACTTTTTTTCAAAAAAGTTGCAAAAAATCATGCTCCACGCCCTTGTGCGTCCATGCCACCATGGTATCAAGCCTTACGTTGTGGATGGACTGAAAGATGCATTTATCCACATTGGGGTGCGTTTGTTTGAGCGTGGCGATGAGGTTCTTCACCTCGCGGCGTTTGCTGGTTTTAGCCGTGTCGGGATCATACTCAAACGGGCATGCACAGCGAATGAATTCGAGGTTGTTGTAGTGCTGCCAGGCGATGATATCGGCCTCGTGCACTTGATACAACGGACGAATCAGCTGCATGCCCTCAAAATTTGTGCTGCGCAACTTGGGTGGCATGCTTTGCACTTGCGCGCCGTAAAGCGTGCTCATCAGCGTGGTTTCGATGACATCATTAAAATGGTGCCCCAGCGCGATTTTGTTGCAGCCGCGTGCCTGCGCTTCGGCGTATAGGTGTCCCCTGCGCATGCGTGCACACAGGTAGCATGGCGAGCCCTGCTGCTTAACCACATAGCTGAAGATGTTCGTGTCGAAAACCTCCACGGGCAGTTCAAGCCGTGCGGCGTTGCTGAGAATCAGTTGCCGCACTTCGGGACGATAGCCGGGGTCCATGCACAAAAAGGTCAGGTCGAAGGGCACGTCGCTATGTTTGTGCAGCATATGCAGCAGCGTGGCGGTCAGGAAGCTATCCTTGCCGCCGCTGATGCATGCCGCAATGTGGTCGCCTGCCTGAATGAGTTGATATTGCTTAACGGCGGTGATGAAGGGGTTCCACAACTGCTTAACGTATTTTTTTTGAATGCTGCGCTGCGCAATTTGCGCGGGGGTTAGTTCACGTGACATGGTGGCCTTTCTTTGTTGCTGGATTTATGCTCACCGAAGTTGCATCCATAAGAAACCCCAAAAGAGATTGCGCAAGACCCATTGCATCCATGCGGGTAGTGCATACCACCACGGATTTTGGAAAGAAACCGCATCATACCAGCTAAAATAAGCGTGCTCATAGGCTAAGTAAAACGAAATACTTGTTGCAATTGATGTCTGTTGTCCTTGATAGAATTGCGCATGTGCACGATAGCTGTTTTCGCTAAAAATCACCTGACCATGTTGGTTTATCGTGGCGCGTGCAACAATGTCGTAGTAATACATCGTAATATCATCAGGTGCAATAGCTGCGGTCACAAGGGTCTCAGCCATCCATTCGCGTGTAACGATAGAGGCGATACGTGCCACGGGACTATAGGGACCTCGCACGGGATTAAGAGTGTTTTTCACATGCACTTCAATCACCCAATTTCCACCTTGTTGGCTTGAAGCAATGCTGATAATATCTTCGGGTTGTAAGTCAGACGCATTCGCGTTGTCTGACAAGAACCAGCTGATATTATCTTGTCCCTCTTCAAATGTTTTGTAATACCAAGTTGTGCCTCGATCTCCCATGACACGTAGTGCTCCAAAGTGCATCTGCTGGGGATAATATTGCCGCACAACAAATCCTGGTTGTTCGTTGCGCACGCGGTTAACAACTAAGTTAAAATAATCTAATTGCTCTGCAAGGCTTAACTCATGCAGGTTTGGTGGCGGAGCATAAGTATCCGTGCTGCTATTTGCAATCGTACTGACACTAAACACGCCCAATAGTATAACTAATGCTAAAACAATACTAACTGCTTTTTTCATGAAATCCCCTCCTAAATTTTTGTTATCTCCATAAGTGTCTATTATACCACACCTGCGGTGAGCTCTGTCGCTTCGCTGTGCGTTAATCGCGTCACATCAAGCCGCAGTGTTCTGCGTCTATTATACCACATAATTTGAACATGCGCAATGTGCAAATTCACTAAATTATGCGGCATATGGTTCTAGGCTCGAAACCGTGCCAAACGGCCAGCTGATGATGCCGCCGAAGTCGTAGACTTGCGTGTAGCCCAGCTCGGCCAGTGCTTGCGCGGCAATGGCGCTGCGCCGCCCGGTTTGGCAATATAGCAAAATGCGCGCATGCTGCTTGGGTAGCTCAGCGGTTGAGCGAAACGCAATTTCATCATAGGAGATATTCACCGCACTTGCAATGTGCTGTGCTTGAAATTCGGCGAAGGTGCGCACATCAATCAGCATGAATGCGTTGCCATCTTGCATCATATTGTATGCTTGCTGGGCGGTGATGGTTTGCGCAGCGGCAGCGGTTGTTGCGGTGGCACAGGCTGTGAGCATGGTGACTGCCAGCAACAGACCAATCATCCGTTTAGCCATAGGTCACACCAATGAAAACATACACAAACAGGAAGTAAATCAATAGTGCTACAATGTCTTTGATGGAGGTGATGATAGGCGCACTGCCTGCAGCTTGGTCGAGGTTGAGCTTGATGAGCAAAAATGGCACCAAAAAGCCAAGCAGCGATGCGACCGTGATGGCTACAATCAACGCAAGCCCCACGGCTAGCCCCAGCATGGGGTTGTGCCACACACCAGCAATCACGCCAGTGAGCACGCCCAGCATCAAACCGATGCTTAGCCCCACAAAAATTTCTTTGATGAAGGGTTTGGCGAATTTTTTCATGTCGATTTGCCCCAGCACCACGCCGCGTGCAAACACGGTGGAAGACTGCGTGCCCACGTTGCCGCTCATGCCCATGATCAGCGGGATAAAAATCGCCACGGCAGCGATGGACTCTAGGGCTTCTTCAAAGCCATCCACAATAAAGCCAGCGATGAAGGCAAACGCCAAGGTAACAATCAAAATGGGCAGGCGAACCTTCCAAATGCGCCACAAGCTGCCGTTGACGAGCAAATCACTGCGGTCGCTTTCGTTGCCGGTAATACCCGCGTGGTCGAGGATGTCCTCGGTGGCTTCTTCTTCTAGAATGTCAATGGCGTCATCAATGGTAACGATACCCACTAGGCGTTCTTCTTTGTCCACCACGGGAATGGCGAGGAGGTCCATTTCCTGCAGCGTGCGGGCAACTTCTTCCTGGTCGGTGCTTGTGAGCACGCTGATGGCGTTTTTGGTCATGATGCTTTCGATGACATCACTTGGTTGTGCCAAAATGAGCTCTTTGAGCGAGATAACACCCTTGAGTCTTTTCACGCTGTCGGTTACATACAGCGTGTAGATGGTTTCTTTGTCGCGCGCTTGTTCGCGCACGCGGTCGAGTGCTTGTGCTACCGTCATTTTGCGGCGTAGCGCAATGAACTCCGTGGTCATGATGCGCCCGGCGGTTTCGTCTTCATAGCCCAACAGCAGGTTTGTGATTTTGCGCTCCTCGGGCGAAAGATTGGCAATGAGCTGCTGTGCCACGCCGGCCGGCAGTTCGTCCAGCAGACGCACGCGGTCGTCTGGTGCCAGTTCATTCACAAACTCAATGGCTTTTTCATTGGTGAATGAGCCAAGCAGGTTTTCTTGGTGTTCGGTGTCCAGTTGGTCAAACAGGGTGAGTGCTGCGGCTTTGGAAAGCAGCCGGAATGTAATGACCTGTTCTTCATCAGATAGGTCGTTGAATGCAAATTGCAGTTCAACATCCTCTAGGCCTGCGAGCAGTTTTTTCAGCCCGTCAAGGTCTTTGTTTGCAACGAATGTTGCAATGGTTTGGGTAAGCATAGTTATCCTCCTGTTGATTTATTTTGTTCGTGCATCGCTTACTACCGTCGGGATCCATATGCTCACCACCTTTTGTAAATTATAGTTGATTAACTTGAAAAATGCATATTTTACGCAAACCCCTCTGTCGCTCCGCGACATCTCCCCTACAGGGGAGACTCTGGCGAAACTCGGATTTTCAGGTGTTGCCAAAGGCCCCCTGTAGGGGGCGGTGCATGAAAGCTCATTAACCAAGAAAACGACCCCCAAGAAGGGGTCGTTATATCACAATAACCTAGCACAAAGCCAATGCTTTGCACAGCCAACCCCTCGTATGAGTTTTAGCACTAAAAGACGTAGATTTGGATGAACCAAAACAGTTGTGTTAAGCACCGCCTTAATCCGACGAAGCCTGTTCTACCCTGGGGCGTCTCTCGACATTTGA
>WQWM01000007.1 GCA_009785335.1 Oscillospiraceae bacterium | reverse complement strand
ACGTGCGAACAGCTCAATGCGCGGCACATCGCCCATCAATTCCACAATGCGTTCGCGTACTACATCGGGCTTTTTGCTGTGCCGTTCAATCGGCGTGTCGATAATCTGCCGCACACTTTTTGATACACGTTGCGGCTTACCTTTGGTCGCCAGCAAGCAGATTTCCGCGTTGGCGCGTGTCCAGTGACCCATACCCACAAACCAGCCGGGCGATTTTTTGTTGCGTTTCACCCACGTAAATGCCACGGTTTTGTAGGTGAAGCCCCAAGCGTCAATCACGGCGAAGGCATCGCGCAAGTTTGGGTAGGTCGCCCAAAGAAAAAGCACGCTATCTTTCGCGGCGATGTCGGCCACAGATAGCGCGCAGATTTCTTCGGTTGTCATGGTGGGGTAGTGGTGTTCGGCGCTGCGGCCCATGCCTTTTTTGCTCCAAACACGATATGCCCACGGCGGGTCGGCGTAAATTACGCTATATTTTTGCAGTTTGCACCTCCTTTAATGGGCTGAAAAGATTGATTTTGCAATCCCACCACTTTTCAGTAACATAAAACACAGCAGCGCCGTATACGCCACAATGCTCCAAATGGTGGTGGTCATGCTGCCAACGAGTACGAAGTTCGCTACCAGCACGGCGTAAATCGCCAGGCAAATCATGATAAGAAAGCCTTGGAAACCCAGTGCCAACAAGCTTTTCAGGTAATTGTTGCCCATCTGCCCCCATTCACGGTTGACCATCGTGGCTAGGGGAATGGGCGCGATTGAGGACACTAAATAAATCTCAATCATCCTGCCCCACACGATAATCGTGATAACGATCGCCATAATTTCCATCAGCAACCCCACTACCTGCACTTGCAAAAACAGCACCAGCAATTCGCCGGTGCCGAGTGCTTCAAGTTGCGTGGCGATGGCCAATAGCATGTCGGGGCTGCCGAGTGTGAGGTCGCTTGTGATTAACCCCGCGCTCTGATTCACCACGCCCTGTGCCAAGTCGAAAATGCCCATGACGATGTTCCAAGTATTCGTCAAAATGAGCACCGCAACAAAGCTTTTGCCAATCCATTTGAAGATATTGAAGGTGTCGAAGTCGTGCATGTTGTTCTTTTCGATGATGAGCTGAATCAGTTCATAGCAGAGCACAAACGTGAGAATAATACCCGCGATGGGCAAAATCACCGTTTCGGACAGATTGCGCACCATGGTGAAAATACCCGCGTTCCAGCCCTGCGGTGTTTGCCCAACTTGGTAGGCAACGTCCTGCACCGAAGCATTGACGTTGTGCAGCATGTTTGTAAAGCTGTTCATCGCTGCATCCAGCAGCATTTCTCGCAGCCAACTGTCGATGGAATCGATGAGCCAAGTCAAAAGCCTCCCTCCTTTCGTCGGTTGTTTTTAGTGATTAGTTGTTAGTGAATAGTGTATAGTTGTGGTCGTTCGCTGCGCGAACAATTGAAAAAGCCGCCCGCAGGCGGCCACATCAACTATTCACTAATCACTACGCACTATTCACTGTCAGAAAAGCCCCGACAGTTGCGGCACCAGCAACACGCCAATCAGCGCGATGCCGCCGCCTGCCATCAGCTGCTTAATGCCCTGCGATTTCGCGCCGGGGTTGTCGCTGCCGTAGCCCTCCAGCAGGTTCACGACACCCCACACTGCAAGGCCAGCGCCCAGCGCGATAACTAGCGTTTGCAGCACGCCAATGGCTGAATTGAAAAATTCCATGTGTTAAGTTCCTCCTAAATTTCTTCTTGTAATTTTGTTCGCTTTGTGATATAATTGAACGAGAGATTTTGCGGGGGTGTGCCAAGATGGACAACGGTTTGCAGCTGTTTGAGAACAAAAAAATCCGCACTGCTTGGGATGAGCAGAGCGAAGAATGGCTATTTTCGGTGGTTGATGTGGTTGGTGCGTTGACGGATTCGGACAATCCGCGCCGTTATTGGAGTGACCTCAAACGCAAGTTAAAAGTCGAAGGTAGTCAGTTGTACGAAAATTTCGTACAACTGAAAATGGCATCTGCCGATGGCAAAAAATATGCCACGGATGCTGCCACCACCGAGCAAATTTTGCGCATTATCCAATCCGTGCCATCAAAAAAAGCCGAGCCGTTCAAGCTGTGGCTGGCTGCTGTGGGTCGCGAACGCATTGACGAAACTATCGACCCCGAATTGGCTATCGACCGCGCACTGCAAACATACTTAAAAAAAGGCTATGATGAAAACTGGATTCATCAACGCCTCCTCGCAATTCGTGTGCGCAATGATTTAACCAACGAGTGGGATAAGCGTGGCGTAACTCGCGGCATCGAATACGCCATTCTCACTGATGAGATTTCCAAGGCTTGGTCGGGCATGACCACAAGGCAGTACAAAAACCACAAAGGCCTCAAAAAAGAGAATCTGCGCGATAACATGACCGACCTCGAACTGGTGCTCAACATGCTCGCCGAGGCCACGACCACCGAGATTTCCAAAGCCGAGCAACCGCAAACATTTGATGAAAGCAAAGCTGTTGCCAAACGTGGCGGCGGCGCTGCTGGAATTGCCCGTGAAGCCGTTGAAGCCCAAACTGGTAAGCCTGTCATTACATCACAAAACGCTGTTGACTTCAGCAATCTAATTCAAAATTTGATTGAGAATGTCGATGATGCTACTGATAATTAGGCTCAGAATCGTCAAAAAATTCATATACTTCACCTCCTTTCAGGTCTAGTTCCGTGGATAAATGGTGCTCCACGTCAAAGCGGTTGTTTGGGTCAAAGTCCGCAATATACTTGTAATTCGGGTGCTTGGTCAAGTCATACTTGCGCGACTTAAACGGTCTTTCCCCACGAATTTGCAGGATGCACTGCGCGCCATCCATCACCGCAAGTTCATCCACGGTCATCAGTTCGCGGCCAAGTTTTTGATACGACTGCCCATGCGATTCCTGTCCGCCGCGTGTGCGTGAGGTGTTGCATTGGTCAATCGTTTCGCGGCCCAGCATTTTTGAGATTTCCTCAAGCGTAGACTTCTCCTTGCCGCCGAGGAACAAAATGCTGTCCATATTACCTGTGATGGTTTCCATGTCATCTTTGTACAGACTTTTGAGCTGGCTTTGCGTTTGCAGAATCACGCAAGCGGAGATTTCACGGCTGCGTATTGTTGCAATCAGCTTCTCAAACTTCGGGATTTTGCCGAGGTTGGGGAACTCGTCAAGCAAAAATCGCACGTGTACCGGCAGCCTGCCGCCGTGGTCGTTGTCTGCTTTGTCGCACAGCAGGTTGAACAATTGGCTGTACATAATCGCGGGGATGAAGTTCATGCTGTCGTCTGTGTCGCTCACGATGACAAATAGCGCTGTTTTTTCTTCACCAAGGCTGCCCAAGTCAAGCTCATCAACTTGCATCAGCTCCCGCACTTCGCCGATGTCGAATGGAGATAATCTAGCACCGCAGCTGATGAGTATGCTTTTGGCTGTTTTTCCTGCCGCAAGCTTGTACTTTTTATACTGCCGCACCGCAAAATGCTCTGGCTCACGTTCCTCTAGGGTTTCAAACAAAAAGTCCACCGGGTTGCGAAAATCCTCTTGGTTTTCGCGCACTTCCATGGTGTTAATCATCTCAACGAGGGAGGTCATGTTCTGCTCATCTGGCGCGCATTCGGCGATAATATAGCCGATAAGCGCTTGATATAACAGGGTTTCAGCTTTCAACCAAAACGGGTCTGATGACTTGCCATCGCCCTGCGTGTTGGCAATAAGCGCCGTCACAAACTTCAAAATGTCCTTCTCCGAGCGGATATATTGGAACGGATTGTAGCGCATGCTTTTGCTGAAATCGATGGTATTGAGCACTTTGATGCGGTAGTCGTTGCGCTCTAGCAATTGGCCAGTTTCAGTGAGCAGTTGGCCTTTGGGGTCGGTACAAACAAAGCTTGTGGGATAATCTTTTGACTGGCATTGCATGAGATTTGGGGTCACGAAAAAGCGAGTTTTGCCACTGCCCGAACCGCCAATCACCAGCACATTTTTGTTGCGTGCATGCTTCACTTGCTTGGGTCGGCTATTCATCGTGAGACTTTCGCTGGCGGTGAGGATGATGTTGTTTTCGCGCACAGGGTCAACGTAGGGTTTGATGTCGCGGGGAGTGCCCCAGCGAGCCGAGCCGTACTCCGCATTTTTGCGGTATTTCTTCGCGTTTTTGCCTTTGACGAACACGATGCCGCGCAATAAAATCGCCGCTGCGAGCCCCACCAGCGCCGGATGCCATGGAACTTGCGGCACTTGCGCACTTGTGATTGCAACAATACAACCGATAATGCCGTACAAAACAAGCTGTTTTACTATCTTCATCGCTCGTGCTCCTTTGTGCGGGTTTTGGTGAGCACTTGAGCTTGCACTTTTTCCAGCGCTTGTTGCAGGGCTTGTCTGAGCGATAGCCGTTCTTTTTCACACCCCAGCTGCCCTGCTGAGAACTCCCGAAAGGCTGCTGTCATGCTGTCTGCATCGCGCGATTTGAAGAATACCAAGTGCCTTAGTGGGTCTTCTGATATATCCCGCCGTACTGCAAAACTGATGCTGTATTTCCGTGCCACACGCTCGAAGTCCTTGATGTTATCGCTGCCAACGGGGATGTTTTCGAGCTTTGCGCCGCTTTTCGCCAGTTGCCGAATGGACTGCTTGCCGAGCTTGGCAGATGACTTTGGTGCATGCAAAAACGATTGCATTGCGCGTGCGAGTGTTCTGCTAGTCAATGTGCCGCCGCGAATGATTAGGCAGCAATTTTTCTCGTTGATTTGGTCTTGGTCGGTCATATCGTCGCCCCAAACTCCTTTCCGCTACATCCGCCTTGTCGGCGGATATTCGCTCCAATCCGTTTGCGTCTCCTCTTCCCCACAAATGCAAGCATTTGCGGGGACCCCTATACCATACCATGCCAGCAATTCATACAAAAACGCACGACCTTTCTGCGTCCAGTAGGTATGGATGCAGATGTGCTCGCCGAACACATAGGTTTTGGTCACGGTGTAGCCGTGGGCGGCATATTTACCGTACAGCAGCCACGTTTCGCCCATGCGATATTGCACCCCAAGTGCATGCAACATTTTGTTGAACGCCACCGCCGACATGCCGTAATCCTTGGCGATGATGCTCACCGGCAGCACGTGTTCGGCCTGCAAAATGGCATCGTAATACTGCGCTTTGTTCAGCAGTTCCTGCGTGACGTAAAATCCGTGTTGACGCAGCGAGGGCAGGACTTCGTCGCACACCCAAGCCTCAAAGCGAACGGCGGCTGGTAATTTCGAGCGGATGATGAGGCGATACAGGTCGCCCTCGGGGATGAAGTTGTACGACTGAATGCCGCTTGTTGAGGGGAGGTCGTGTTTCACGACCCCCTTGCAGTGTCGGCGAACTGCATCGTTTGCGTTGCGATAGCCGAGCAATGCGGCGCATTCCGTGGCGGGGAAGTATGGTTTGCCGCACAAGGTGATGACTTCCAAACTGCCGAAATCAGGGTGGGTGAAATGTTGGATTTGAGATTGTGTTTGCATGGGAATACCTCTTTTCTTTATTTATAGCGCGGGGTCGGATTTTTGGGGTGGTGCTGTGCCTAGTTCAGCAGCTAGAGCTTTACTTTTGGCAGTCGCTTCTTCCAGCGAATGGCGCAATAATGTTTTTTCTTTGTATGGCGCGAGTAACTTCTCAAACTGTGCCAAAAATCTGCCGTCACCAAACTGATTTTCATTCTGCGTGTTGATAAAATTGCCTAATGCCGTGGCAAGTTTAATCGCTGTTTCTTTCGATGGCAGCTCACAGTGAGCAAAATGCATACATTCTTCATACGGGCTTACCGACAGCAAAACCTTATGCTTTTCGCCAACAATGCCGCCAATGATGATGTCCGCAAACTTCGTTTCAGCCATCAGCGGGCGGCTACCATCGTGAAACCGCTCCGCACCGTTGTAGTCTTTGGACATGCACCAATCGCTCATCGGTGTGATGTTTATGGTGGATTTTCTGCCATTGTGAAAGTCTTGCAGCACAGTTTTTAATTGCGCCGGCAACCTTGCTTGGTCAACGTGAATGTCGCCAGGGATTTCGGCGGTATAGGCGTAATCATAGGGCACAAATTGTTCGCACACAGCCTTGATAATGGGGTTGTCTAAATCGCCTTGCCCGACCACTCCATGTTCACACAGAAATGTCGTGCCCCAATGCTCGCCCGATGATGACAGGTCGAGGTCAAGCAAAGCCACGCACATTTCTCCACTTTCCCGTCCGCGCACCATGCCCGGAACCACAAAGCCTTCATCGCCATGCTGTGCCGTAAGCCGTGCGCTGCCGTAAATATCCACCATTGCTTCATGCAGGCGATTGAGAATTTCCTTGGCGTACACCATATCTGTTCCGTATGACGCTTGCAGTTTTTCGTAATCAATGTGCGGCAAAATCTTTTCGTTAATGTGGTCGATATACCGCTCAACAGGGGTGCTCATCTTTCTTTTCCTCCGATACTTTCTAATTTTGGATATGAAAAAACACCCACCTCGCAATCAGCGAAATGGGTGTCGGGTTATTGGGTTGTGTGCATGTCAATTTGGCAAGAAAATAGCAAGCCCGATTTTTCTTGACCTGCAATTAGGTTTGTGGTATAATAGGCTTAGTTTTCGGAGCGGATGGATACGGATTTTGATATGATATAGTTTGCCGACTACCTCTAAACCATTGATTCTATTGGGTTTGTCGAAAAATTCTGTATCACCATTCCGACCAGCGGCAATCGCCGCTCACAGTTCGCGCTCTCATTTTTATGGGAGCGTGAATTTTTATTCCCGCGTAGAGTGCATGCTTTACATTTAAAATTTAGGCATGCAAAACGCCCGAAAGCAAGAGCCTTCGGACGTTTATTTTTTTACTTCAGCTTCAGATTATTACAAAACATTCCCGCTCCACATCAGCGCAACCAGCACCGCCAGCAGCGCGGCAACGATGAAGTGGAAGACCTTGCTCTTTGTCGAAACTTCACATTTTTTCATCGCAACCAGCGACAACACAAACAGCACCGCCGATGCAACCAGAATAATCCAGTTGACCCAAATATGCTGCGTCGCTAAGCTGGCATTTAAAAATGGCATAACCCCAAGCAGGCGAACGAAGAATGCAATGTCATTGAGTGCAAACGCTAGGCCACAAAGGATTAACCCTGCGTGCAAGCGAGTGAAGGCATTTGGCACTCGCTTGCGGCGAATTGCTCTAATCAGCAGGATAATTGACATGACAATGAAGAACAAAATGATGATATACCACACTGCCATATACAACAAACTGCCCACCATGCTTTGCCCAAATGTTGCACGTGTTGCATCGAAGCCGTTGGGTGTCAATAGTCTAACTGGCTGTCCGTCTTCCATCACGAAATATAGTTCGTACACCATGCGCGCCATGAATGCGGCCATGGCACCTTCGGCACCAACAACCCTAAATGCATACGGTGCGACTTGCCGATAGGTGAGCGTTTGCCCCTGCGCAACAACTTCAATTGTGTTTTCGTCAACCGCGGTGATCATCATATTGGTGCCGAGAATGAGCGCGTTCATCGACTCCAGCGCGTCACCATGCGTGCGGCGAAGCGCAACAAATTCTCCCGCGAGATTTCGCGCATCGGGCAAACCTGCAGGCGAAGGCGGCACGGCATCTCGGCTGTTGCCCAGAATCAGATCCATCACTTTTCCAATGAACATTGCACCGCCATTGGCATTGCTGAACGCAACCACGGCGAATCGTTCCTCGGGAATCATAATGAAATCTGTGTTGAAGCCCATGGTTCCGCCGCCATGGCCGATGCCGGGCAGCACGCCATCGTAGGTTAAGAAGCCGTGCGAAACAGCCCATGCGATTTCTGGGTGACCAGTGGTCGGGCTAAGCATAATATCCAAAGTTGCGCGATCATCAAACAGCGGGCTTTGCTCGCCCGGCGCAGGCATCAATGCGATGGCAAACTGTGCTAAATCTTCAGCGGTGCCCCGTGATGCGCCTGCTGGGTACATGGGGACATAACCCCAAGTCGCTTCAGCCAATCCATCGCGAGCGGGAACGTGTCCTCTGGCTTTGTTTGCGATAAACGCGCTGTCGCCCAGCCAATGCGGTTGGTTGCGGGTGTTGGTCATGCCTAGTGGGGCGAAGATGTTCGCGCGTTCATAGTTCGCGAATTCCATGCCGCTGACATTTACCACGATGTACGCCATTAAAGCAGAACCGAAATTTGAGTACGACGCAGCTGTGCCGGGCACATAAATTTGCGGTGCCTGGCCAAGCAGCAAGCCCTCACGCAATGTGTACATCGGTCTGTCTGTGAGGTCGGCATTACGCCACAGGTCAAATGCGTATTCACCGAAGCCTGCCGAGTGGTTGAGCAGCTGGCGCACGGTGAAGCTATAGCGGAAATTAAACTCCCGCATGATGTCTGCGGGCAGATACTCGCTCACGTCATTGTCTAGGTCAATCAAGCCCCGCTCCACCAATTGCATCACCGATGTCCAGATGAACAGCTTGTTGATTGAACCATGCTCGAAGACGGTGACTGCGGAATCCACGGGCGTTTGCCGGCTTAAGTCAGTGTGACCATAGCCCTGCGAGAACACAATCTCGCCGTCATACACAATCGCAACAGCAAGCCCCGGCGTGAACTCATCCATATACTGCTCAACGAGCTCCTCAATGCGATAGCCGATTTCAGATAGCGGGATTCCCGTTGGGGTATGTCCTGCCAGTGTTCCGCTCACGGCTTGTGGGGCGTCCTCCTCATTTTCGGCCTCGACCTCATCCGCGGACAGTTCAGCGTTGATCTGCTCAATGCCAATGGGCTCGTCGTACGCGGTTGACGTATCAAGCACTCCCACTGCCGGAATCGCCACCAGCATCAGCATCGCAACGACCAGTCCCCATGTCAGTAATTTTTTCATTCCATTCCTCCTCTTCATATTGGTTATATTAAGCATAGCACAATCCCCCGGTTTTCACCACCAATTTTGGCGTTCAATTGCGCAACCTTGGGTTGCGACCATGTTTTTGTGCTTGCTATTGCTTTATTATACCCCATCACGTCACGTCATAAGCAATGGGTTACGCCAGGGGATTTTTAAAAATTTCGCAAGTTTTTCTCACAAGTGTCCTATGGCGTACCTTCAAATCGGCGCATTGCACAAATTTAAAGAAAATCACCACCTGTAGGGGCGGCAATTTTGCCGCCCGAAGCATAACAAACCAGCATTGATGTTTTTGAACCCCCGGGCGGCAAAATTGCCGCCCCTACATGCTGACGCTAGGCAGGTTGACTATTTGAAGACACGCCCCTAGTTGAGAGATAGTTTTTACCGATCTACCCCCGCGCAACCATGTCGCCGTGTTCGGCTTTGGCCTGCGCGATGAATGCCTGCACTTCCGCTAGCGTGGGCATGAACGAGCTGCAACCGTGCGCGCTCACCAGCATGCTTGCGCTTGCGCTACCAAGTTCAAGGGCATCGTCGATGCTCCAGCCTTCCAGCAGGCCAAACAGAAATGCGCTGGCATAACCATCGCCGCCGCCGAAGCTTTTGAGTGCCTGCACGGGGAAGGGCTTGATGCTATAGGATTTTTCGCCTACCCATGCTGTTGAGCCCTGTTTGCCATGCTTGATGACCACGATTTGCGCTGCCTTGCGTTGCCAATAGGCTGCCGTGGCTTCGTCGGTGCCGGGCAAGCTAAGCAATGCCTCCGTCAAGTCAAACTCCTCGCGGCTGCCGAGAATCACCGCCGACTTCTCCGCCACGCGAGCATAATACACGGCAATCTCATCGGCACTCACCCAGTTGTAAGGGCGATAGTCAATGTCAAAGATGATGGGTGTGTTAGTGGCTTGGGCAAGGTCAACGGCTTTCAGTGCGGCCTCGCGGCTGGGGCTTTGCGCCAGTGCCGTGCCGCTGATGAGCAAGGCTTTTGCGCTGGCGATGTAGTCGGCGTCAATGTCCGCCGGGCACAGGCTTAAATCGGCCGCCTGGTTGCGATACATCAAAATGCTGCTGTCGTCGCGGCTGAGGATTTCGGTGAAGGTTAGGCCGGTTTTCTCGCCGTTGGTGCAGCGTACAATGCGGCTGGTGTCTACGCCTTCGCGGGCAAACTCCTCCGTGACGAAATCGCCGAACTGGTCGTCACTCACGCGGCAGAAGAAGCCGCATTGCTTGCCCAGACGAGACAATCCCACGGCGATGTTGGCGGGGCTGCCCCCAAGATATTTCTTGAAGGTGGTGCACTCTGTCAGCGGCTGGAAGTAGTCAACAGGGTTGAAGTCGATGGCAGCGCGGCCGAGTAAAACGAGATCGAGCGGGCGGGTTTGGTCAAATGTGATGTTTTGCATGGTTATGCTCCTTTACGGTTGCGTAAATTTTATAGTCCGGGCGGATTTGCATCCGCCCCTACAGGTTGTGGTTTAATCTGACGTTGTGAGTATTATCGGGCTGTAGGGGCGGATGCAAATCCGCCCGCTCCGTAAGATCAAACACGTTACTTGCGCATCCCGGCAAACCACACATTATCTCCCACAGCACTGGCCGAAAAACCCGACACACCCTCGGCAACCAGCAGCAAGCTGTGCTGCGGCTGCATGGGATAAACCACAGCTTGCGTGAGCAAATGCGCTTGCGCGTCATACAAGCTTTGCGGGGTGTTCTCGATGTACAATTCGCCGTCATAAAGCAACGAAGCCCAATGTTGCAGCACGCGATGCGCCGAATTCTCAGCGGCATACAGCGTGACGAACGCCAAGTTAAATTGCCCGCGTGCCATGCGTGTTTGCAGGTCTTCGTCCTCAAGCACCTCAATGGTCACCACAACATCTAAGCCAAAAGCGATTTGCCAAGCCTGCACCATGCTGCGGGCTGCTGTTTCTTGCGCAGCAGTGACCAGAAAACGCAGCTGTTCGCGGTTCGCATTGGCTTGGGCGAAGTATTCTTGTGCGGGTTGATGAGTGATTTGCGGCCCAGACTCAGCAGATAAGCTCTGCGGCAGCAAGCTCGTTGCGCTACCAACATTTTGCTCTGCCAGCACAGCGGCAAGTGCTTGCCGCAAATAAACATTTTCGATATTCAATTGCAACACTTGCGTGGCATTGTGCAGGCGAATAACTTGCGCACTATCCGGCACACGCGTTTCCCATGCAGCCGACACAAACGCAGCATCCCAGCCGCCTTCGCTGCCTAGGTTATTCACGCGGTTGTTTGGGTTTGCTTGCACCAGCAGATTCACCGTGGCGGGCGCAACAAGTTCATGCCCGACATAACCCGCATGTTGCACCAACCGCAGGCGATTGTTCTCCCACAGGCTCAAATAAAACGGCCCATTGCTCAGCACATAGCGCAGCCCGAGACCAAACCGCCCGCGCGTGGCCTCAAAGAATTCCTGGTTCACGGGCATGGCTGCGCTGCTAGCGAGGGCATGCAAAAAGTCCTCATCGGGCTCGTGCAGAGTGATGCGCAAGGTATGGCGGTTCGGCACAGCAAGATCGGCAATGCCAGCCAATAGGTCGGCTTGCGGGGCGCGGGTTGCGGGATTTAGTGCACGCGTGAGACCGAACACGAAATCATGCGCCGTTACCTGGGTGTCCCACTCGTCGTCAGCATTCAGGCCCAGCACATTGCGCGCCTGTGTGCCCAAAAACCAGTGCGTGTCTTGCCGCAAATGAAAGATATAGGTCAATCCGTCGGGCAACACATTCCACACATAGGCCGCGCCAGGAATGATTTCGCCTTCGGCGTTCACACGAACTAAGCCTTCAAAAATGTTGTTGACCACCAGCAATTCGTCGGGCGTTTGCGCCACGGCGGGGTCAAGCCGCTGCGGTGCTGTGTCTAGCGGAAACAAAAAGGTTTTGCCGGTGCCGTCGTCATGGCGGCAGCCGGTGAGCAATAAAAAACATGAGGCAAGCAGCGCAACAACGCTCACCCAAGTGATGATTTTACGCATGGCTTGCCCTCCTGTGATTTGTGTTTTGGGGTGTTGGGGTGCAGCCACCCTCGCGTGTAGGGGCGGCAATCTGCCGCCCGGGATTCTTTATGGCGGGTGCAAGATGCGCGGGCGGTTGGTAGAGATGCGGTGCGTGTAGGGGCGGCAATTTTGCCGCCCGGGGTTTCTTTATGGCAGGTGCAAGATGTGCGCGGGCGGCTGGTAGCCGCCCCTACAGGTTGTGATCTTCTTCAAATTTGTGCTATGCACATTCATCGCATTGTCCCGGGATTTTTATGGCGGTTGGTAGAGAGGCGGTGCGTAATACGCCCCGCCTATAATTTTGTGCCGTAGGGCACACGTATTACGTGTGCGATCACGCATAAAATTCATCTTCTTGCCAACGCACAGGGTTTTCATGCACATACTGTCTTACCGCTTGATAATATTTTGCGTTGGTAATTGCGCTGACGTATGCGCCGCTTTGCTGGATTTGGCCCAGCACGGGATGTCTATCCTTCACGCAAAACGTGATAAAATATACACCATATTGCATGCAAGACCTCCCATAATATCGTGCGCGTATTACGCGTACCCTTCGGCACATTCCTTAAAGGCGGGGCGTATTACGCACCGCATCTCTCAAAAAGCGCTCCGCACTATAGCTCACGCACAAACACGGTCAAGTATAACTCCCGCTCATATCAGTCACCACGCTTTTGGTCACTTCTTTCTTGGCCTGGCTGCCCGCGATTTTCTTTTGCAGCTCGGCATAGAATAAGTCCTCGTCAATCGGCAGGGCAATATCGCGCCCCAGCCAATGCGACAAATGTGCAGCATTCGAAATACTCAGCCCATTGATGCCCTCTTCGCCGCGGGCAAGCAGATGGCTTCGGTCGCCAGTGACAATCGCCGCCGCAAAGCCGTTGAACACCATGCTGTGTTCGCCGACTTCGGTGTCTGTGTTTTCAATGGTGTGCGAAGTGTTTTTGAGGCTGCCAAACGCAGCCGGGCAAGTGTTGATGTGCTCCTTCGTGCTGTCTTCGAACTCGGTAACCGTCAGCACATTGTGCTCCAGCACCAGTTTGGCTTTGTCCAGACTAATTTCTAGGCGATTGGTGCCTGCGGCATCACCGGTGGTGGTGATGAATACACCTGTGGCACCGTTGGGGTAGTCGGCATAGATGGTGGCATCGTCTTCCACTTCAATGTCGTGCCATTTACCTTCGTGGCAGCTTGCACGAATGTTGCAGGGCATGCCGGTGATCCATTGCCAAAGGTCAAGTTGATGCGGGCATTGGTTGATGAGCACACCGCCGCCTTCGCCTGCCCAAGTGGCACGCCAGCCGCCGCTGTTATAATAGGCCTGTGTGCGATACCAGTTGTTGATGATCCAGATGAAGCGTTTGAGCTCGCCATATTTGCCGCTTTGCACAATGTCGTGCATGGTTTGGTGCAGCGGTTTGCTGCGCTGGTTATACATGATGGCAAAGATTTTGTCGCTTTGGGCTGCTGCTTCGTTCATCTCACGCACTTGCTTGGTATACACCCCTGCGGGTTTTTCCGTCAGCACATGCAGCCCGGCTTGCAATGCTGCAATGGCAATGGGCGGGTGGTCGTAGTGCGGAGTGGCAATGAGCACGGCATTGCAGGTGCCGCTTGCCAGCAGTGCTTCTGCGCTATCAAACACCGCCACACCGGGAAGGAAATCTTTTGCCACATCAAGGCGGTCAGAATCAATGTCTGCCACAGCGGTGAGGCGTGTGTGTTTCCATTCGCCGTTAAGCCAACAGCGCGCGTGCGTGGCACCCATGTTGCCAAAGCCGATGATACCCAGCCGCACCGGTTGCACGGTTTGCGCCACTTGGTGCATGGCGGTGCATGCTGCTGCAAAGCTTTCTTCATTGCTGGCATATAATTTGCGGCCTTGCAGTTTTTCTTCGCTTTCTTTGTCAAAGTCGCTCAGACCGTCGAAGGTTTTCAGGTGAGGTTCTGCGCTGAGCCAAACGGACTTAAATGTCGTGCTGTCAAAGTCTGCAAGAATTTCGGCGATTTTGCCTTTGCCTTCGCCAGCGGCAACCACATGGCTGCCGTCGTGGTCTTTGATGTGGAAATAAGTAATATAGGGCTTGAGCATCTGGTAGGCCGCCATGGGGTCAACGCCGCATTCCATGAAGTTAGCGAAATCAAACACGCAGCCCAGTGTGCCTTCGCAGTGGTCAAGCAGCTCTTTGCAACGTTCTGGAATATCGCCAAAGATGCCCTTTTCGTTTTCATGGCAGCATAAAATATCATGTTTTTGTGCGTAGTCAGCCATGGTTTTCACATCGGCGAAAACTTGCTCTTTGGGCATATCATAAAAGCTGAACATGCGGATATATTCGGCTTCAAGCACCTTTGCAACCTCAACGGTTTGTTTGAAGTCGTTGAAATCAAAGCCGCATTTGCCATACTTGCTGCCAAGGCTGGCCACGCCAATGCCCGCGGCATTGAGTTTTTTCTTGATGGCTTTTGCCTCGTCCACAGTGATGTCGCTGATGTTGTCGCCGTCAATGCCGCGCAGCTCGATTGCCGCCAAGCCGTTTGCCTTGCATGCCGCGATTTGTCCGTCCAGAGTATTGCAGGCTTCGTCTGCGAAAGCCGAAAATTTGAAGTGTGCCATGATAGCCTCCTATACAATATAAGTTGTACTGTTATTATAGCACAGACTGGGCACGCGTTCAAGCAAAATTTATGTGAACGCGCAAAAAACGGAGCGAGGAAGCACGCGGGCGCATCACCTTGATTTATTCACAGTTAAAGATTATCCATGACACCGCCGCAAACTTACTGTAAAGCTTCGCGCTAACGCCTTGACAAACGCGGAGTAATGATGATATAATGAGGGCAATCAAAAAAACACAAAGGAGAAATAGAATGTCACGTATTAAAATTGAAAACAACCAACTGGTCATCACCATGCAAGGTGCGAGAAAATTTTTTGCGCTAAAGAGCGAAATTGCCGTGCCCTTGGAAAACGTGGAATCTGTGGAAACCGGCTTGAAATGGAAAGACATGCCCAACGTCCTCGATAAAATCGCAGGCACAAACGCAGACATGTTTTATTATGGCGGCTATTTTCGCCAAGATGGCGACAGAGTGTTTTATGATCTCAAAAAGCGTGAAGAAGCACTGGTGATTTCGCTGAAAGACGGTGATTTCCATACCCTAGTGATTGGCGTAGAAAATCCAGACGAAACGTTGCAACTGATTGAACAGGCGATAAAGCAATAACATAACATCAGGCGGGGAGTATTACTCCCCGCTTTTGCGTTGCTATTCTTTTGCTTGTTTGCCCTTGCGCAGGTCATGCGCCGCACGCACGGTGCCGCAAGCGAAGGTGAGCGTTATCAGCACAAACGCGATGAGCGTCGCGCCGTCCATTGTAAGCTGTCCATATTCTGCGAATGAAAACAATCGGAGATTCATGAAGATGTTGAAGCCCCAAATAGCTGTTACAAACAGCATGAGCATTAAGCGAGTTTTGGGTGTGTCGCGATGCCCAAAATAAACGCCGCGCAAAATGAACTCAACCATAATAACAGACCCAGCCAGTGCAACGTAGATGATGTTATTCCACGGCCCATGCGCCCAGTGCACTGAAAAGGCTTTGAGGAGGTAGTCAATCGCCAGCAAGCCAGCCAAGACGTAAAGCCCGCGTACCATCACGCGGTTGCGAATGTTGATTTCGCGCTCGTCGAAACGCTCAAGTTGTTTTGTTTTCATGTTGTTTCCTCCTGAGTTATTTGTTTTTGCTTGCGCATGTTGTAGATTTCCCGCGCTGCCATGCTCAATGCCGCAGCCGCGAACAACGATGACGCGATAATGGCGCTGCCGCGTGCGCTCAATTGCCCGTAGTCGAAGAAAGATTCGCCGCTTTCCCACACGAGATGAAAGATGAAAGAACCGGTCATAATCGCCGCAAACGTCAGGGTAATCATCAACTTCATCCGCGGGCTTGGTCTGCGACCAAACTGCACATTGCGAATGGCTAGCTCCACGCCCACAATGGCAAAAACAATTGCAACACAAACGATGCCGCTCAGCACGCCACGCGCCCCTTGCGGCAGTTGTTGACGCAAGAAAAACGCAGCGAACTCATCTGCAAGCAGCAGGCCGCTTAAAATCATGAATCCGCGCACTAGGATTTGGTTGCGTACGTGCAGTTCGCGCTCGTCCAGCTGCTCAAGATTAAGAATTTTCATGCTGTTCCTCCCAAAATAGTTCGTCTAAAGTTTTGCCAAGCGCTCGGCAAATGGCCGTACACAGACGGATGGTGGGGTTGTATTCCCCTTTTTCAATCGCGTTGATGGTTTGACGCGACACCTGCACAAGCACAGCCAAGTCGTTTTGTGATAAGTCCATGGCTGCCCGCGCGGACTTGAGCCGCAAGTTTTTTCCCATTCAATCACCTCCCGTGACACATTGTATCATATAAGCGTCCATATGTCAAGCATATTTTACAAAATAATTTTATCTTGCAACCCTGTGCAGTCTATGTTATAATTAAGTAAGACAAAACAACAAAGGAGTGATTGGGCATGGCAAAAGTGCTTACGTTTTTCAACCATAAAGGTGGTGTGGGCAAAACAACGCTGGCCTATAATGTTGCTTGGGGCCTAAGCTGCGCCGGGCAACGCGTGCTGATGATTGATGCCGACGCCCAGTGCAACTTAACAGAAATCGCCGTAGGCGACAAGCGCAGATTGGATCCTGAAGATGGTCAATTAAGCCTTTTTCCTGATACTTATAATCCAGAATTTTTTGTTAAAAACAACATCTACACGTTTCTTTCTCAATATGTTCATCCGAGCATTAACCGTGATATTCCTCAAGTAAAAATGTTTGAGAAAAGGGAACGATTAAGTTTATTGCCAGGTGCACTAAAACTTGCTGAACTTGAAGAAACGCTAGCCCTTTCACTTGCAGGTATTCGTGCGTTAAGAGACGTTCCGGATGCAGTTTATTCTGCGCTTAAGATGTTGGGTGAGAGCCAAGATTGGATTATTATTGATTTATCGCCTGCACTCTCTGCAACAAATCAGCTGTTTTTAATGCTTTCTGATTATTTTATTGTGCCAGTTAGCCCCAGTGTTTTCAGCAAACAGGCACTGGATAATTTAGGCGAAATTTTTAGGGGCTGGAATAGGAATTTATCCAGTTTTGAATTTTATAAACAACTGCCTAAAATGCTTGGTATCGTTTGTTTGAACTATCGTCCTTACTCAAGGAAGGATGAAGATGGCACAAAGTCTGCCAAGCGATTTGAAGAAAGTATGAAAGAATTAAACGAAAGAGCCGTGAAGCTTGCTGAGGACCTAAACGGTTTTCGAATGGCCTTAAGTGCAACTGAATTTTACAAATTGTTCCCAAACGAAATACCTTTTCGTATTGCCAGCATTCCCGATTATAATCAACTAAGTGTTATATCGGATAAAGAAAATATCCCAGTGCACGGCATCAAAGAATTTCATTTGAAAAAACATGAAATGAATACGCCTTATTATCGTGATAAGATAGAGGATTTTCAAGGCGCATGTGCTAATATCGTCAACGGCTTGTTACAGTTGCCGTAAAATTTTTAAGCAAACCAAACAAAGGAGAAACACCGCATGAACTACACCCACGAAGTTGAACAGATGTGCAAAGTCGCCCAAGGGCGGCAGCACGGCCCCGCACCCATTCCAGAGGAAGGCAAATGGGTTCGCGCCTACGAAATCAAAGACATTTCGGGGCTTTCGCACGGCGTTGGCTGGTGCGCACCGCAACAAGGTTGCTGCAAACTCACGCTGAACATCAAAGACGGCATTGTGCAAGAGTCACTGGTCGAAACTGTCGGCTGCTCGGGCATGACGCACTCCGCTGCCATGGCTGCGGAAATCCTGCCCGGCAAAACCCTGCTTGAAGTGCTGAACACCGACTTGGTGTGCGACGCCATCAACGTGGCAGCACGCGAGCTGTTCCTGCAAATGGCCTATGGTCGCACGCAAAGCGCGTTTAGCGAAGGCGGCTTGCCCATCGGCGCTGGCTTGGAAGATCTCGGTCGTGGCTTGCGCTCGCAAATCGGCACGATGTACTCTACGCTTGACAAAGGTGTGCGCTACATGGAAATGGCTGAAGGTTATGTTACCCGCATGGCCCTCGATAAAGACGACCAAGTCACAGGCTATGAGTTCATCAAGCTTGGCAGCTTTTTGGATGACATTCGCGCAGGTAAAGACCCAGCTGAATCGCTGAAGAAAGCCACCGGCAGCTATGGCCGCTTTGCTGACGCCGCGAAGTACATTGATCCCCGCGAACAATAGACGCTGACGGCTTCCTCTCAAGCCTTAGCTCCTTCCTTGGGAAGGAGCTGGCCGACCTCGGGTCGGACTGAGGAAGGTTCGCGGAGCGAGGAGTTTACCCCTGCTATAAATCTAACCTAAGGAGTAACTCACATGGCAAACCAATACAACGAAGCACTGCAAACGCTGGCTGAAAAATTCAGCCAAGACACACACCTTTCGCTGGCAACAACGGATGGAACTCGCGTGTGCGTTCGTGCTGTTAATTCGTATTATGCCGATGGCGCGTTTTATGTGGTCACCTCTGCAACCTCGGAAAAAATGCAGCAGATTGCGCAACACCCCAACGTCGCGCTTTCGTGCGGGCAGTTGTGGGAGTTATACCTGAACGGCCATGGTGTTGGCGAAAACTTGGGACATGTTCTCGCCGAGGAAAATGCCGCCATGATGAAAAAGCTGCGCAAAGCCTTTGGCAGCTGGTATACTGATGGCGACGTGAACGAAAACGACCCTAACACTTGTCTGCTTCGCATCCGTTTGACCGATGCCGTCTACTTTGCCTTTAAAAAGGGCAAAGGCAAAGAATACAGGATTAATTTTGTGGAGAAGACGGCGTAGCAATTTTGCACTATCAACATCATCAACTAAGGAGAATATACATGGCAAATAACATGACATTCGAAGGCAAAGACCGCCGCATTAAGAAAATCGAGGCGGCACTGAAAGAGTATGGTCTCGAAAGCCTTGAGGCCGCAAACGAACTGTGCCTGAGCAAAGGCATCAATGTGCGCGATATCGTGATGGGTGTGCAACCCATTTCGTTCGAAAACGCCGTCTGGGCCTATACCCTCGGCGTGGCCATCGCCATCAAAGAAGGCATCAAAGATGCATCTCCAGCAGCGGCAGCCATCGGCAAAGGCATTCAAGCCTTCACCGTGCCAGGCTCGGTGGCCGAACAACGCAAAGTGGGCCTCGGTCACGGCAACCTGGCCGCCATGCTGCTGCAAGACGAAACTCAGTGCTTCGCTTTCCTCGCTGGCCACGAGAGCTTTGCCGCCGCTGAAGGCGCAATCGGCATTGCAAAAACAGCCAACAAAGTGCGCAAAGAACCCCTGCGGGTTATCCTCAACGGCTTGGGCAAAGATGCTGCGATGATCATCAGCCGCATCAACGGTTTCACCTACGTGGAAACTGACTACTGCTTTGAAGAAGACAGCCTAAGCGTGGTGAAAGAAACCGCCTACAGCGACGGCGAACGCGCACTGGTGAAAGTCTACGGCGCAAACGATGTGCTTGAAGGCGTGGCGATTATGCAGCATGCTGGCGTGGATGTCAGCATCACCGGCAACAGCACCAACCCCACGCGCTTCCAGCACTTGGTTGCGGGTACCTATAAAAAATGGGCAAACGAAAACAGCAAACCCTACTTCAGCGTAGCCAGCGGCGGCGGCACCGGCCGCACCCTGCACCCCGACAACATGGGCGCAGGCCCCGCAAGCTATGGCTTCACCGACAGCCTTGGACGCGTGCACGGTGACGCACAATTCGCGGGTTCGTCCAGCGTGCCTGCCCATGTGGAAATGATGGGGCTCATCGGCATGGGCAACAACCCCATGGTTGGCGCAACCGTTGCATGTGCAGTGGCGATTGCGACTGCGTAATTTATAAAGATTCCGGGCGGCATGATTGCCGCCCGCATTCTAATTTCACACAGGAGGACTTGTTATGGAATATCCAGTAGGAACCATTGTTTGGGTGATTGGTGTAATTCTGGGATTGCTTGGGGCAGTGTTGCTGGCGTTGTCGCCATTTTTGCTCATGCGCTTGGCAGGTTGCCTGTTTTGCGCGTGGGTGTAATGCTGTGAAAACCACCCGCGTGTCGGGGCGGCAACCTGCCGCCCTTGTTTTAATGATGAAAATAATAAGAGGAGCGGGCGGCTAATAGCCGCCCCTACACGCGAACCGAGAAAGGAGCCACACAATGAACCTCGGCCAACGCATCATGGTTTTTGGTTCGTCGGGCAGCGGCAAAAGCACCATGGCACGCCGCATCGGCGAAGCCACAGGCCTGCCCGTTGTGCACATGGATACCATTTGGTGGGAGCCTGGCTGGGTGAGTCGCCCGCGTGACGAAGTCTATGCCATGCACGCCGCCGCGATTGCCGAACCCGCTTGGGTGTTCGACGGCAACTACAGCAGCACCCGCGACGAGCGCATGCAACGCGCCGACACCGTGATTTTTCTGGACTTTAACCGTTTCACATGCCTTTGTCGTGTGCTAAAACGGCGTGTGATGTTCCACGGCAAAACTCGCCCTGACCTCACCGAAGGCTGCCCCGAGAAAATCGACCTTGCGTTCCTCAAGTTTGTGTGGGTGCATTTTCCGCGCAAGCGACCTGGCGTGCTCACTTGGCTTGCGGAAATCCCGCCGCACAAGCAGGTGTTTCATCTCAAGGGCAGGTGTGCGGTGAAGCGGTTTTTGGCAGGGTTGGAGGAGTGATCGATTGTGCGCAGCCGTTACAAACGACCAATCACGCCGCTCCGCGAACCTCCCTCACCCCGCGCGGCGCGGGGAGCTCCCTCCAAGGGAGAGGAGCTGGGGCTTGTTGCTTATGTTTTGGCTGTCGTTAACCGTCTAGCCTTAGCT
Organism: Oscillospiraceae bacterium; assembly: GCA_009785335.1. GTDB lineage: Bacteria > Bacillota > Clostridia > Oscillospirales > Acutalibacteraceae > WRMQ01. Next base: position 55,939 of record WQWM01000007.1, on the reverse strand, counting down.
CCTTCCTCGGGAAGGAGCTGGCACGCCTCGGGCGTGACTGAGGAAGGCTCGCGGAGCGACGAGAAAGGATATTATCATGAACTTAGGTCAACGCATCATGGTCATGGGCAACAGCGGCGGCGCAGGAAAAAGCACGATGGCGCGAAAACTGGGCGAGTGTCTCAGCTTGCCTGTGGTACACGGAGATGTGCTAGGTTATCAAGCTGGCTGGGTGCCAATCTCAAAGGATGAAGTTGAGCAAGCGTTTTATGCTGCGGCTGCGCAACCCGCTTGGGTGATTGAAGGCGAGTATCGCTCGTGTGCATTTGAGTATCGGCTTGAGCGTGCCGACACGATGATTTTTCTTGACATCAATGTTATGGTTTGCCTGTGTCGCGCACTGAAACGCCGGGTGAGCTATGGCAGCAAAGCACGGCCATGCAAACCCGAAGGCACTGTTGAGCAGATATCTTGGCAGTTTCTCAGCGCGTTGTTGGCGCGACGAACGCTCAAACGCCGCAAAACGCAAATCTTGGCACGGCTTGCGGAAATTGAGCCGCCCAAGCAGGTGTTTCACCTCAAAGGCAGGCGTGCGGTGAAGAAGTTCCTCGAAAAATTGGCGGAGTGATCGATTGTGCGCAGCCGTTACAAACGACCAGTCACGTCGCTCCGCGAGCCTCCCTCACCCCGCGCGGCGCGGGGAGCTCCCTCCAAGGGAGAGGAGCTGGGGCTTGCAGCCGAAAGTTAGCAGTCGGTTTCCTCTTAAGCCTCAATTCCCCTCCGCCGGGGTCCCCGGAAATGCTTGCATTTTTGGGGTGGGTGTGGAGGGGTGCCCTCGCAAGGGCGGGGTGGTTTTCGGGCATGCTGGACATAGTACTGCTTCAGATCTAGACATAGAACGCGTGATAAAAGCATACGCGACAGGTAATCGTTGGACATTTGATGCACCTAATTTTTGAAGGAGGTTATTTTATGAAACGTTTTGGTTCTTTGTTATTGATACTTTGTTTGCTGATATCGGTGGCGATTATTCCTGCAAATGCTTCCATTGGAATCACTCAACATGATAGCGAGATGCTGAGAGGTGATTTTCACACTTCTCCAGGTATTACCTATATTCCAAGAGGCGATACTGTTTTTATTTCAGGAAATCTCTATGTATGGCCGGGGGCAACGCTTTGGCTTGAAGGAAACCTTTGGGTGGTTGGGCGCATCTATATTGCCGATGATGCAGAGATTTCTGGCCGCAACGCATGGCAGCTGAATAGCCTTTGGCAGTGGGTTGTGCGCTTGTTTTTGGGCGGCTGGATGTGGGGAATTATAGGTTGGATTTATAGGTTGTTTTTTCCACTAGCGCCGAGCGACTGGCCTTTTTATTAACCTGTGAGTGTCGGTGTTGATTTGATGCAACACTGACACACCGCAGATGCCTCCCTCACCCCGCGCGACGCGGGGAGCTCCCTCCAAGGGAGAGGAGCTGGGGCTTGTTGCTTATGTTTTTTGCTGTCGTTAACCGTCTAAGCCTTAGCTCCTTCCTTTGGAAGGAGCTGGCACGACTCGGGCGTGACTTTTGCGCGCCTTAGCGTGGCAAAAGTAGAGGAAGGCTCGCGGAGCGATTGCGCATTTTCCGCGCGCCATAAGATTTCCGCGCAACTCGCAAGCCGCCCCCACAATAGCAAACAGCCCCTCGTTTGAAGGGGCTTGTTTTTCGCACATGCTACTGCTTGCACTCAAACGAGTGGCAACAGGTGCCGTGTTCGCTGGTTACGCGTTTTTGCTCGCAGTTCACGCAAATTTGGTTGAGCGTGCAACACGAACTCGAGTTGTGGTTATAGCGGCAATCTGCTACATTGCAGGTGATGTTGGGGTTGTATTTTTGGTTTGACATAACGAAAGCTCCTTTTGTTATTTTCGTTATTATGCCCGCAGCACGGCGGTGTATTCATGCATCAGTCCTGTCAAATCCTTCAGCGGCCGTGTGGGAATTTTATTTCGGCGGGCATGGTTTTCTCCTTGCATTTTGGGGTGGGGTGTGGTATACTGAAACGGAAGAAAATTTATATAATGCAGTATGGAGGGGTATAAGTGACTATCAAACCAATAACAGCTTTCGGCTCTATCTCACAGCGCGTTGTACACGGCCTGAACTTGATTTATTCTGATTTTGCGTCTACCCTGTCAAAAAACACAAGTGAGCAGAGCCAAAGAAAGCTCCATGAACTGATGGGGATGTTGATTGATAAGCTGTATGAACGCCCGGAGCTGCTAAATCTTACAGGCCACAAAGACGAAGCGTATCAATCATACGAAGTAAACAATATGAAGCCGGAGTTGGATAAAGTATACCAGTCTATCTTCAAGGCTCTGTTTGAGTTTTATAAATTTCTGTATATTTCTACCCTCCACGGTGAAGTAAGCGGGAAGCACTTGGCAATCAGCAACGCGACCTTGAAGGAAAACAAAGCCACTTATAAACCACTGTACAAAACGCTGCTGAACGAACTCGGAATAGAAGTTGAAAAAAGCAAGACGGATATTTCAATCACCGCCGAAAGCGAGTTTCTTCAAAGCCTTAAACTGCTTGCCGAGAATGTGCCTGTTAATATCAACAAATGGACTCCTTATGTGCTTGCAAACTTCGCCTGTTGCTCGTTTGCGAACGATTTTAGCTATTTATTGCAGAGGGCTGATAAAGTAAACGGCTTGAACGGCTTGCTTTTTGATCTGCAAAGAGAGTCATTGGATAAAGGATACACGCAATCCTGCGTGTGTAGCATGACCGCAACGAGTATTGATTTCAATATTTCTTTCAAAAATGCAATAGGCGGCTTTTTAATTGGATACAATCCGCGAAAGTATCAGCCGTTTTATTTTGGTACAATCAATGGCATTGGCGAAAAAGCCATGTTAGATGACTTTGATAATCTTGACAAGGATTTACAAGAGCATTTTATAAATATCTGTAGAACCTGCAACAGCTGTCTTGGCTGCACCAAAGGCGGAAAAAACAAAATCTTTGCCATCAATGTTACACATGACGGCAAAGATTATAACCTATGCCCATGTTTTCCTCGCCACAGTTGGGATACAATCGACAGAGGGCTGATGGATATTCTTTTCAAGTACCATGACGCACAAGAAAAGTACGGAACAGATTGGAAAAAGAAATGATTTTTTAGAGAAAAGGATACACGCAGTTCAAATACTACGTTATAAGCATTAGGAGGAGCACCCCCGTCACTCCTCCGTAAAAAACCGCGCATGAATTTCTTACTTGTTCTTTCCCGCGCCGCACCTCACACCCGCACTCGCGCCCCCTCATCCATCACCCCCGCCAAATCCTTCAGCGCATAGCTTTGCCCCACGCCATCAAAACCATGGCGCGCAAAGCTTAGGCGCTCCATTTCCTTCACCCCGCACAGCTCAAACAGCGCAGCCGCAAATGCCATGGGGTCAATCCCTTCTGGTCGCAGCGCTTCATAAGCAGACGGCAACACAGGCTCGCTGCTGCGCACCACACGACAACCGGGCAGCGGCGTGGTATCTGGCGTGAAAATCAGGCCGCGCTCGCGCCCGGTGAACAAGCTCAGGTCTTCAGCAACGACCACATCGCTTTGCGCAAAGCATGCCGGCGAGTTGCTCACCACCAGCACCACGCCATAACGTGAGAGCAGCTGTTGCGCCGTTTGACGATAGTGCGCGGGTTCGGGTGTGCACACGCGCAGGCTGCCTGCCAGCTGCACGAAGGGCTCAAGCGCACGGCAAAGCTGCCCGCGTGGGTCAACAAAGGTGACGCTGAGCTCACGCGCTGGGCGATTGCAATTGCGCAGCACTTGTTGTGCCATGCGCAGGCTCAGCAGCAGCGGCAGGCGACGCGCGGCAAAGCTGCGAAGGCCGGGTTCCAGTTGTGCGCGAAGCCCAAAGGCAGGCTCTGCGACCGGTGGCTCAACGCCCGCAGGGAAGAGCATTTTCGTGCGCATGCGCCCAGCGGCTTGTTCCACCGCAGGCCAGTCGATCTCCCCGCGGTGCACGGTTGTGGTTAGCTGAAAAAACGGCGCGCCGCCGGGCACTTCCGCGCGCACCAACTGCGGCGGCGATATCTTACGCTTACTTCTTGTGTGGCTTTGGTGCAATTGCAGGCATGCAAACATGGGCAAACCCTCCTTTTAGTTACCCTATGCAAACGCGCAGAAAAACATGCGAGCCGCGCGCGGACAGTCAACATAACGATAATCAGCATGCAGGGGTGGGCTGAGGGTGGCGAATGCAGAAGCTATCAATCCCACAAGGCTCCCTCTCCGCACAAAGAGAGGGGCTTTTTGTGTGTTTGTGCGAAATTTTTCAAAAAATGCTTGCAATTTGCTGCGCAGTGTGATATAATAACGTGGTTGGCATGCTTCTATAGCTCAGGTGGCAGAGCGCATCCTTGGTAAGGATGAGGTCACCGGTTCGAATCCGGTTAGAAGCTCCAGCGGGCAGTGCCCGCGAACAGTTCGCGCTTTCACTTTCGTGGAAGCGTGAATTTTATTTCCCGCGATAGAATTGCAACGTTTATATTTGGCTCTCTTTTAGCTGATCGTATTGATGGGTTTTGTGACTTCGGGCGGCATCACTGCCGCCCCTACAGGTGGATATCTTCTCATTGTTTTCTGCATGCCGCGACATGTAGGGGCGGATGTAAATCCGCCCGGGATATATAGTGAATTAGCTTGAAAAGAGTTCTGCGGAAACGAGCTTATCGCTCCGCGAGCCTTCCTCAGACGCACCCGAGGTGCGCCAGCTCCTTCCAGAGGAAGGGAGCTAAGGTTTAAGGATAAACCGCTCAAAACCTTAAGCAACAAGCCCTAGCTCCTTCCTCTGGAAGGAGCTCCCCGAGTCGCGAGGGGTGAGGAAGGCTCGCGGAGCGACAACAACATTGTAGTTTACATCTTCGCCCGCAGCTGCGCACAGGTATAGTTAGTTAATTTGAGAACAAGCCCTTGTGTAGGGGCGGCAACCTGCCGCCCGTGCACAAGACTATTTTCAAGTTAATCAACGATAAAAAAACAACCCCCCTGTACATTCACAGGGGGTTATTTTTGCGAGAGCAGGTCATCACACCAAATCAACCACAAAATATTCCTCAAGCCATTCGCCACGCACAAAGTTGCGCCCACGCATCACCACACGGTCATCATAGACCTCAATTTGCAGGCCTTCGCCGTCATATGCATCGCCGTTAGGCACATGGCTGTGCATGCCGGGGATGTTGATATAATTCACGCCGTTTTCCACGCTCAAGCTAAGCGGAATGGTGTGCCAGTGGCCGTTGAAGACAAACACGTTCTCGCGCTGCTCCAATATGGCGCGCACTTCTGCCGCACGAAGGAAGAACTCGGCGCGGGGGAATGGCACATCTTCGTGCAGATATTCATGCACATGCTGGTGCACAAACACGAACACCGGCTTGTTTGCAGGCGTGTTTGCGATGGTGTAATCCAGCCAAGCCAGCTGCGCATCGGAGATATAACGCTCGCACTTGGGGCCCTCGCCCGCAATAGAAATAAACGGGAAGCCGTTGATCTCGCGGCGATAGAACGCTTCGGTGCCGCGCATGTTGCGGTCGTAGGATCGCCAGAAGAAATTGTGGCGGCCAATGCCTCGGCGGGCACTCATGCCGTTGAGGTTGAGGTCGTGGTTGCCCAGCACAACAAAGGTCTCGCGCGCGGGATTATATCGCTGCAGCATGCCAAACAGCCAAACATATTCCAGCCATTGACCGTTTTGTGTGTTGTCGCCCAGCAGCACAAGGGCATCCACGGGTTGCGCGGCACGTTCAAGGTCGTTGAGCGATCGGCGCAATGTGCGGAAATTGCGCATGGGCAGGCTAAAGCTGCTGAAGAAAAAGCCCTGCATGTGCACATCGGCAAACACGCTGACATTCAGGCGCAGGTTGTCGGGTTCAATTGCTTCAAGCGAGGTGCAAGGGCAGGGCATGCGCAGGCCGCTGAAGGCCAAGACGCCCGCCAAAAACAGCCCAACCAGCCGCAGAAAGATGCCGTTAAAGAATGCTAAAATGCCCATGGTGATTCTCCTTTGTGTGTTTTTTAAGGGGAACAATAAGAGAGCACAGCGAAGCGGCTTTACTCCTTCTTCCAACCATAGCCATACACCTCTTGCGCTTCGGCGATGACCATGAAGCTCTTGGGGTCGTGCTCTTTGATGATGCGTCGCAGATTGCCCACTTCGTTGCGGCGTACCACGCACATCAGCATGCTTTGCTGATCACCAGTGAAGGCCCCTTTAGCCGGCAAAATTGAAGCGCTGCGCCCGAGTTGCTCAATCACTGCTTTGGCAATGATCTCAGCTTGCGACGAGAAGATGTAAAGCACCTTGCCGTTGTTCACGCCATATAGCACGGCATCCACCACGCGGGTGTGCACAAACAGCATGATAGCAGCATATAGCGCCGCGTTGATGTCGCCAAACGAAAGCGCGCCGCCTGCAATCACAAGGCACGAGAACACGAAAATCACCCTGCCCAGTGAATAATGCGGCCAGCGGCGACGAATGAGCCAGCCTAGCGCTTCGGTTCCGCCGCCGGTTGCCCCGCGTGACAGCACCAACGCCGCGCCAAAGCCCATCGTTAGCCCGCCAAACAAGGTGGCAAGCAGCAGATCATCGGTGTAGGTAAAGGTGATGAGTGCGGCAAACAGGTCGCTAAACAACGAAAAGCCGATGACCGCGAACACCGTTTTGCTCACGAACTTCCAGCCCAGCACGACGAAGGAAATCACCAGCAGCGGCAGGTTAAGCGCTAGGTTGGCCACGCCAAAAGGCACCATGGGCAGCAAGTGATTGATAATGACCGCGATGCCCGAAAAGCCACCCAGCGGAATTTGATTGGGCACGATAAATATCACCAGCGCCAGCGCGCAGATGATGTTGCCGGCAATGATGTATAGTGCATCAACGGCGAGGGTTTTGCCCGCCGCACGGGTGAGTTTGGGTTTGGTCATGAGATATGTTCTTCCGTTTCTATACGAAGTTCTTGATGAAAATATTTCAACGTGCTGAACGCGAGGATGTTTTGACTACGCGGATTATTGGGTGCCCGCAGTGCTTTTTTGTATGTATTGATGTAGCGCAACAGCCCTGCCTCAATTTTTGTATCTTGTCTGAGCAAAGCCTTAAACTCCACCTTGCGAATCACGGGCTTACGATCGTAGCGAATATGCCGCTGCAGGTCAATAACCACGGCTTTGGAATAGTCCAGCCCGCAGCCGTTTTCGCGATCAGTCCAAAACACAAAATCATGCTTGATGTTTGAGCGAAAGGGGATGGCGAAGTCGAGCCCGATAGTCGAAATAAGCAGCACGCCGTAGGGACGCAGGGCTTTTTGCTCCATTTCGCTGCAATGTGCATAGTCGGCGAAGAATTCATCGCTCAAAAATCTTAGTTGCATGTGTTTCCTCATGATGTTTTTCGAAAAAGCTCCGCACGAAGCGGAGCTTTTCTTCTGGTTGAGCTATTTGTTTGGTTGGCGGCAGCTCTGCCCCCATTCGTCGCATTGAGCTATTAATTTTAGGCGGTGGCGGCTCTGCCCCCGCTCTTCGCAGGTTACCCTGCTTTTTTAGTATACACCATTTGCGCGCAAAATGCAATACCCAATTTGCAGGAAATCGACTAATTTTTCTGTGATCTCCAAAACGTCATCTATACCATACAATAGAGTAACATCACTTGCAAGGAGTCCACCAATGATCACTAAGCCATTCAACACCCAAGCCGCGCTTGATTACGCCCGCCAATGGGCCTTAGCACGCAATCCCAACTACGCCGATTTTGAAGACCTCGGCGGCGACTGCACCGCCTTTATGTCGCAGATCCTCGTCGCCGGCGGCGCAAGCATGAACCACGCACCGCACAACGGCTGGTATTTCCGCAGCCTCAACGACCACTCGCCCTCGTGGACAGGTGTGCCGTATATGTACACTTTTTTGGTGCAAAACACCGGCGTAGGGCCTTATGGCTGTACAATTCCGCTGGACGATGTGCAGCCCGGCGATATCATTCAGCTGAAGTTTTCGCACAAGCCGCAATTTTCGCACTCGCTTTTTGTGCTATCCGTCGGCGACCCGGTTTCACCCGAAAATGTGCTAATTGCTGCCCACAGCTACGATTCCATCGACCGCCCGCTGAGCAGTTATGTGTATGAGGCTGCGCGTGCCCTGCGCATTGAGGGCGTGCGGAAATAAAATAAACAACACCCCGCTACAAACTGTAACGGGGTGTTTGTGATTGTTCAAGTTTACAGCAGCGCGAAAAACGCACCAACTGCCGACAGCAGGGGCAAGCCGATGATCGGCACCCACAGCCACCAGAAGTTACCCAGGATCCAGCTGCCCAATGCATTGAACCAACTGAGTTCGTTGTTTGCACGCAGCACGTTGGCCACGGCTTGGTTTTGTGCGTTCAGGTGGCGGTTCAGCTGCCATTGCGATGCAATGGTTGTGGTTTCGCTGGGGTTAACGATGGCAAAGATTGTGTCCCGCACTTCTGCGTTGGTGCTGCTTGTTGCAATCGCATCGTAGCGAGCAGCGCGGTTCATGATGCTGTTGGGCACACGCGCCATGCTTGCGTTGGTGTCTGGTGCAAACACAATGCCGCCGGTTCCGGTGTTATGATCGGTTTCAGTTGCGCTAACAGCCACGGCGAACACGCTGGCCAGCATGAAGATCGCCAGAAAAATCGCGAGAATACGTTTTGTCATGTGTTTAAGCCCTCCATTTTTGAGTGTTTATGTTATGCCTAGATGTATTATACACTATTTTGGCGAAAATGTCAAGCTCGGATTTTGTCGCCTGCGGTCGCTTCGCTGTGCACGCTTGCGCCGTTCGAAAACCTATTTTAATTTACCGCCACGCCCTTGCTGCGCAAATAATCCTTCACTTGCCCAACAGTCAGCTCGCCAAAGTGGAACAAACTCGCCGCAAGCACTGCACTGGCCTTGCCCTCCACAACAGCTTCGTAGAAATGCTCCAGGCAGCCCGCGCCGCCGCTTGCAATCACGGGAATACCCGACGCTTCAGCCACGGCACGTGTCAGCGGCAGATCATAGCCGTTCTTCACGCCGTCGCAGTCAAAGCTGGTCAGCAGAATCTCACCCGCACCGCGAGCAGCCACTTCTTTTGCCCAAGCAATGGCATCAATGTCGCTAAAGCGCGTGCCACCATGGGTAACTACGCCCCAATTGTCGCCATTTCGCTTAGCATCAATGGCGACTACCACGCTTGCGCCGCCGAATTTTGCTACCACTTTGTCAATCAGCGCAGGGTTCTTCAGCGCAGCGGAGTTAATGCCCACTTTACTCACGCCTGCATCAATGAGCGCGGCAAAATCTTCGGCCGAGCCAATGCCGCCGCCCACCGCAAGGGGGATATCAATTGCCTGTACCACGCGCTTGACCGTTTCGAGGAAAGTCTTGCGGCCTTCGAGCGTGGCGGCGATGTCTAGCAGCACAAGTTCGTCGGCACCTGCGGCTTGGTAGGCTTTTGCGCATTCGATGATGTCACCAGCGTCGCGCAGGTTCATGAATTCAACGCCTTTCACCACGCGGCCGTCTTTTACGTCCAAGCAAGGGATGATGCGGATGGGGGTCATGGGGCTCTCCAATCTATTCTTCGTCTGGCAGCTTACCGATAATGTGTTCTAGGTTTCTTCTACCGTATACAATGCGATAAATATAAATTTTGTGATTTTCATCGTCAACACGATAAAACACCACATGATTTTTTACCAAAAGACGACGATAAGGCGTGTTCGTTCCATCAAGCTTTATGTACTCACGACCCAACTTCGGGTCGTATGCCAACGCGGCAATCGCTCGGTCAGCATCGTCAAGCAATTTATTTGCTGCCTGTGGTGCGTGCAATACATTCGAAATGTAATGCAACGTCTCCCAGTAATCTTCGATGAAACTAGGCAAATATTTTAATTCATACTGCACGAGAAGCATCCTCGCTTTTTTGATGATTGCTGGTTGTGTTTAGACGCGCGCGCAGCTGCGCAAACACATCATCGTGGCTCAGCCAAACACCTTGCTCGGCTTCTTGCTGCGCTTGTTCTAGCAAAAATTGCAGACGCAATTCTTCCAAATCATCAGCTGTTAACAGTTTGGGTTTCATTATTCATCACCTCAATCATAGTATACACCGTTAGAACAAAAATGTCAAGTTTAAGCAGGAGATGATGCGGATGGGGGTCATACTACTTATCTCCTTTATTCCTTGGACACTCCTTTTTTAAGATGAAATTAACCAGATAATCAGCGCAATTACACTGATGCCGATGAGAATGGCGACACCAGCAATCGAAAATATTGTCGCATAAGACACCCAGCGTGGAAAAGGGGTTGCTTGCAGCAGACTATGATCGGCGGTTGGCACAAGGCTGTATACGGTAAAATGATGCCTTGCGTTGTTGTAGGTCACTATTGCGCCTTGCAATTGGGCATCGCGGAAGAAAAAAATCCGCTGTGTGCAGGCCACTCGCAAAGTATTATCATGCAGTGTGACATCGACGTGTGTAGGCATGGTGCTATCTATAAGAGCGAATAAGGGTCTATCTGCAAAGGGCATGGTCGTCATGTCGAAAGAGATTCTCCTGTCAGGAAAAGCTACGTAGATATTCCCGTTTTCGCGAATATGTACGCGGCGACCCGTACGCCAACGCAGCCATGAAGACACGGGTTCTTCAATTGCTATGCGTTCCCCGCTTTGTGTGAGCATAAACCCCGCGCCGTGCAATGTAAATTCCTCGTTAGCGAAGATATCAAGTGTTTCACGCAACAAGGCCTCACCCTGTGCTTGCAGCGATGGTTGTGTTTTGGGGTCAACAGCTGCTGCAAGCACTGCAAAACTAAGTAACAGAGTAACGATCAATAGCAAACTAAGTAGCTTTTTCATGATGACCTCCTTGCGTTTCTTATTATCATTATATCACGCTCACGCAAAATGTCAAGAAAAAATGCTATTGATCGACCACACCAAACCCGCTACACTTGGTGCATAGCGGGCTTTGTTATCACATTTGCAAAAAAACTGAACCTAGAAAAACCACATCCAAATCCAGCCGAAACCGAGGAAGAACAGCAGCCAGTTGAGGAAATTCGATACCCAGCGGGTGCTGAAGATATACGTGCGACCACTGGTCACATGCACAGTGATTTGTGTGCTGCGGTTGCCGGCAGCCGCTGTGATGGTTGCCGTGCCGGTTCCCGTTGCTGTCACTTGACCGTTTGCATTGACTGTTGCCACAGCAGTGTTGCTGGAAGTCCAACTTACGCTTTGGTTTGCAGCAGCCGGTGCAACGTTCGCGCTGAGTTGCAGCACATCGCCGATAATTAAATCGCGTGTGGCCGCACCGGGGATTGTGACGCTGGTGGGTGCCGGTGTGGTTACATTCACGGTGACGGAAGCACTGCGATTGCCCGCTTGGGTTGTTACGGTGATGGTCACCGCGCCGGCGGCCCTTGCGGTAATCAGGCCGCTTGCGTTGACGGTTGCCACGGCCGTGTTGCTGCTGCGCCACGTGACGTTGCGGTTAGCTGCATTGGCGGGCGCTACCGTTGCGCTAAGTTGCAGTGTTTGCCCAACGATGAGGTTACGTGTTGCAGCACCCGCGATTGTCACGCTGGCGGGTGTTGGCGCAGTGGTTGTCGTAGGCCGCGTTGTTGTGGTCGTCGTAGTCGTAGGCCGCGTTGTTGTGGTCGTAGTTGTCGTTGGCCGCGTTGTTGTGGTTGTAGTAGTCGTTGGCCGCGTTGTTGTGGTCGTGGTCGTCGTAGGCCGCGTCGTTGTAGTCGTGGTCGTCGTAGGCCGCGTTGTTGTAGTCGTGGTTGTCGTAGGCCGCGTTGTTGTGGTAGTCGTAGTCGCAGGCCGCGTTGTTGTGGTCGTGGTTGTCGCGGGCCGCGTTGTTGTAGTTGTGGTTGTTGTAGGACGTGTAGTGGTCGTGGTGGTGGTTGGCTGAGTAGTTGAAGTTGTCGTCGTGGTGGCTGTAGAAGTCGTGGTGGTGGTTGATGCTGTTGTCGTTGTGGGCACAGTGGTAGTAGTGGTCGTTGTCGTTGGCACAGTGGTGGTTGGAATCGGCTCAATCACGGCCGTGGCGGTTAAGTCATGCGCCGGCATAATAATTTGCGCATTCATTGTGTTCGCGTTGCCGCTGAGGAACGTGACCGGCGCGCTAAATTCCCAACGCACAAAGCGCTGCCCTTCAGGCACAATGGGCGCAAGCCGAACACCCAAGTCTGCGATGAACGCCCCTGAACCTGTGCCGCCATGGACGGTGAGCGTGAACGTTGGAATCGGCTCAAATATGGCTGTGGCGGTTAAATCATGTGCAGGCATAACGATAGTTATGATTCTTGCGCTCGCGTTGCCGGTGATGAATGTGACTGGCGAGCAAAACTCCCAACCCAAAAAGTGATGCATCTCAACAAATCCCGGTGTGAGTGAAACATGATGACCCGCCGGGAATCTATCATGGTACACGCCATTGACGAAAAGTTCGAATAACGCGCGTCTCAGACCATCTGTTGTGGGCAACGCAACGGCGTTAATGGCACTTATCGTGGCAGCGGCATTCACCCGTGCAATGGCATTGTGAATAGCGTTTTCCAGCGCATTCCGACTTGCGTTGGTGTAGAGGGCTATGTTGTGAAGATCTTCGATTACTGCGAAGATGGCGGAAATTCTGGCGGCGCGTGCAGCGGCGATGTCCTCTGGGCTATCAACAAGAACGGCAGTGGCAGTTACAGGCTCAGCAGGCATCATAAAACTGGCCGTGCTGGTTGTTTCATCGCCATCAGTGAACGTAACTGGGGTGCTAAACGCCCAGCGCACAAAACCCAGCTCTGAAGGCACATCGGATGTGATGGTGACGTTTTCGCCTGCTGCAAAGCTGCCATTGCCCGCACCGCCGTTGACGGTGAGTGTGTTGTAGCCCACGGAATTTTCAAAAATGGCCGTGATAGTAGTGGATCTATACACCCGAACTCGTATATGAGATGTATATGCATTGTAATCATCGAGGAAAGTGACCGGCGAGCAAAACGCCCAGCGCAAAAATTGTTGGCCAGGCGGCACAGTGGGGCGTAGGTCTAAGGTTGCTGATGAGCCTGAAAAAGTAGACCCACTACTGCCACCCAAGCTAGTGCCCCCAACAATCCTTACTGAAATAAGCACGGAAGTATCCTGCCCCTGCACGTGCAACGTTTGCGAAATGCCATTGGTTTCATTAATCACCCGAATGGTTGCGCTGAAAACAGCACTTGATGTAATCGTTCTGCGCATTTGCAACGTGAACTCGCGCGTGGCAGTGCTGCCGGCCGGAATGCTTTCCAGCCAGATGTTGTTGCGGCCGATGGCATTATTATTCAGCTGAAAGACCTCTGGGTTTGCGCCCGAAAGCTCAACCCGCAATGTGCCGGTTGCCTCGGTGCCCACGTTACGCACCGTAAACGTGCTCGGGGAACTACTGACCAAAGATGTGGAAGGGATGATCGAAACCGCATGATCACTGACAGACAGGTAGCCAAAGGGCAGCCTAGCCGCAACGCTGTCGTCCTCATATAGCACATAAACATAGCCTTCATAAAAGCCGTATTGTTGGGAATTTGCGTTTAAGGTAACAGCAAAAGTTCCGGTTTCACCGGCAGGAACCGTCACGGTTTGTTGGCTGAAGATCAACTGCCCCTGTCCACCGGGATTATTGGTGAACTGATGCGTGAAGGTATAGCTGCGTGAGTAAGCGCTGGTGTTGTGAATATAAGCAGAAATGGTGCCAGTTTTGTTGTGATGTGCTGGTGAATTGGTTGAGCCAAAACTAAGCGAGGCCATGGTTTGGTCCACAAAAGGGGTGTTGGCATTTTCGGTCATGGGCACTGGGTGCCGAACCGTCACCAGCGTGCTGCTGCGCAAGGCCACTAGGGGCTGCACAAACCCTGCCCCAACCACAAAAACACCATTGGAATTATCCGTAAGCGGCCTAGCAGTATTCATCATTCGGGCCTTGATTTGTGCCGGGGAATCATCTGGGAAAGCTTCCATGAGCAAAGCTGCAATGCCTGAAATCACCGGTGCGGAAAGCGATGTGCCCGTAACAGGAATATAACCGCCGCCAATGTTCGTTGTATACACATCCGTGCCGTGTGCAACAATATCCGGTTTGATGTGAAATGTTTGCTCAATTGGGCCGCGGGAAGAGCTTGGGGCAATCCAATCTTGCCCTTCGGTTTGCACGGCGTTGCCCACTGCAATGGCAAGAGGAAGCGTAGCGGGGTCGCCGACCCCTGCCTCACCCGAATTGCCTGCGGCGACCACAACAACAACGCCATCTAAAATGGCATTGTTAATGGGTCTAGCAAAATCGGTGAAAGGGTGAATAATATTGCGCCCAAAACTTAAGTTCATTACCAATGGCATGCCGTCATCCTCAGCATCTCGATGCGCGGCTTCAATGGCACCAATCGGTGTTAGACCGCCGGGCGCAGCAACCAATGTTATTCTGTAGTGCCAAAGCTCCATGTTGGGTGCCATGGCGATGGCGGCACCCGAAACGACGGTGCCATGGTTGCCTGTGTGGGCATTCCCTTCGGGGTTATCTGGGTGGCCTCTTCCGGGTACCCTGCCATTTTCATCTAAAAACCTGGCGAACTCTGGATGGTTGTGATAAATGCCGGTGTCAAGCACGGCCACGCGCACGCCCTCACCAGTGAAGCCCAGCTCGCGGTGTATGTAGTCAATGTCCATTGCGTCACGCGTTGGGCGCATAAAATCAGGGTTGACGAAAAAGGGAGACTCAATTGCTGCGACGCTAGAAGGCTCTGCCGGCAGGTTGCCTGAGATTTGCTCGGGCTCGAGGGTGGACGGCAACACATGCGGAAACACGGCATAGACTTCGGGCAGCACGGCAATTTGCTCAACCATGTGCGCGGGAACCCGCATATATAACCCGTTGAACAGCCAATAGTGCGCACTGAAGATTTCGGGCGCAGTTGTGCTGCTGGCTCTGGCGATGCCCGCGGGTGTAATTTGCCCCAGTTGTTGCGCAAAGGTCGCGTGCGCCGTTTGCGCCTGCTGCTCAACCGAAACCGCACTGCGGGCAAAGCGCAAACCATGCACAATGTTCTTCTCTTGCATCAATCGCAGCGCCACCGCAGAAGGCGTGACGAACTCAACGACGATTTCAACCATGTCGTGGGGTTCATTGAGTGCGTAGTCGCCCTCAAAACCTTGCATGCCCAATGGCTCTTGCAAGGTGCTGGTGAGCGCAGCAAGCGCAAACTCGTCGTGGCAAGCCAATGTGGTTTCGGCTTGCGGTGCGATGCCAACCGATGCATGAACGCTGCTGCCAAACACCAATGCCGCTGCCAACAACAGCGATAGCAGCCGATATATTTTCTTCTTCATGCTCTGCACACCCTTCTTCAACATTTCCTTGTATAATAGTACCATAATATGAGCGAAATGTCAACAAGTTCTTTTGGATATTGAAAAGGTCCACGCTCAGCGCAGACCTTTAAATGATATTATTTTGGCCTGTTATTAGACTTTTGCATTGATATATCAACCCCTCAGCCACGCCTTGCGGCGTGCCAACTCCCCTAGGGAGCGTCTTCAAATAGTCAGCATGTAGGGGCGGATGTGAATCCGCCCGAAAGCTTAATGTTACTATAATGTTATAGCCCGGGCGGATTCACATCCGCCCCTACAGGTGGTGATTTTCTTCAAATTTGCGCAATGCGTCGATTTGAGGACATACTCTACAGAGGAGCCCTTGGCAACAGCCGAAAGCTTGAGTTTCGCCAGAGGGGTTTCATCTAAAAGAAGCGCCTTATTTTAGATAGATTCCCGACAACATGACGCTGCCTGATGCCGTTTGGTCAAATGTGATGGTTAGCTCGGTTACATTGCGCAAGTCAACGCCGTCGAAATACGCAAGCGGAATGCGCAAATCGCTCAAGGGCATCACGCCTGCCCATGCATCGGCTTCCATCCACTCGTCATACCATGTGTAGCCGCCGTGCCAGCTTAACGCACTTGTTCCAGCGGGAATGAGCACACTGCGTTGTGTGCCATCGCCGTCCGTCAATGTAACGGTAAACGCTTGCGCTTCGCCCTCGGCGTTGAGTGCATTGGACGAATCAATGGCTACGTACAAGGATATCGCGTCATGTGCAGAAAAATCGCCTGCTGTGAGATTAAATTGCGCCGCGCCATTGCCGCCGTCCCACGCAAGGGCATATAGCGGCAGTTCGGGCTCATATCGACCTTGCACAGCGGGATGCCAGAAAAAGCCTTCCGCCGCTTCCCACGATTGCAGAAAGAACGACACCGTTGCCGAACCCGTTGCAGCCACAGTTTGGCTGGATTCTTCAGATGGCACCGCGATCACACGCTGCATGGGGAAATAGGTTGAGCTGATCATTGCGCGCTCAAACATGGTTGCGGGCTGCGCTCGTGAGGAACTAAACGCCCCAAATGCTTCCGTTTGCCCGGTTACCACCGCAAGAAACGCCGATGCATAATGCTTGAGAAAACCTTCATGCTGTTCGCGTGTTAACCATTGCGATTGCGGCACTCTGTCTGGGTGGGCGAATTCTCTTTCTCTGTCATCGTTGGGTGTCATGCGATTGAAAAAGTTGTGGTTTGCGCCGCGAAGATACACCAAATTGGCAAACGACTGATTCGTGTTTTCCATCAGAATTTGATCAAAAACCAACTGGCCATCATGTACGAAAACATCGCCGTCCAATTCCGAAATGATGATGCCGATCGGGATATCAGGCGCAACGTCATCGGTGGCTGTTGTTGCAACACGGAGGATTGAACGCACGCGGTTGTTGCCTGCGTTGCTGTCGTGGTGATAGATTGAACTTGCTACTTCGCCCCCGCGCGAATGGCCGATGAGGTGAACTTGCTCCAAGTCAATTCTTCCGCTTAAGTCAACGCCGTGGCCGACATCTTCGCCTTCGTTGGCTTGCGTAAGGAGTTCCATATGGCGCGCAAAAATGTCGTAGGCCCATTCATTGTCAATCGACTCACCAAAATCAAAGGTATAGTTGGCACCGACGTTAATGGACATCGCAACAAAACCTTGGGCCGCCAATTGCTGCACCAGATAATCAAAGCCTGAATAGGTGCGCAGCGCAACGCTTTCTATCGCAGTTGCTGCCCACTGCACACCGTGCAGGATAACAACGAGGGGGTGCTCGCCGTCGCCCGGCGGAACAGCGATGATGCCGCCTAACGGAGAGGGAACAGGGTTGCCAACGTTGTTGGTCACGCCTGCATCGCCCAGTTGAAATTCGTGAATCTCAACGTCGGAAGAATCTGCGAGGGCGAAAGCCATGTTGTTCATCGGCAGCGTTTGCCGCGCTTGGTCGGTTGGTGGTGCTTCGGGCGTTCTCGTGCACGAAGTTGCGAGTGCCGCAGCTGCAACGGCTAGCACCAGTGCAAGAATGATGGATATGCTTCTTTTCATGATTTCTTTCCTTTCGGTTGATTAAACTTTTGGCGCTTATTAGATAATTGTATTGATGTGTTTTTTCATAAAAACCCCTCTGCCGCTGCGCGGCATCTCCCCTAATCCCACCCCACAAATGCAAGCATTTGCGGGGACCCCGGAGGGGAGACTCTGGCGAAACTCAACCTTTCGGCTTTGCCAAGGGCTCCCCTGTAGGGGAGCTGGCACGCCGTAAGGCGTGACTGAGGGGTTGGCATATCAATACAAAAATCTAAAATAGCCAAACTTTTTCGTATGCCGTATCATTATACATTATTTTCCTCAAAAAGTCAATCAAAACATAGCCCCGCCGACAAAGAGAGTTGCGACAAAATTAGCCGAATATTGCAAAGAAAGCTCCTCTGACGCCATATGTTGTGCATTTGTTCGAGCCCAACCCCTATAATTAGTATTTTTTTCCGAAAAAAATTGCAAAAACCCCTTTCTTTTGCCGCAGCAATATGTTATAATAGAGAAGAATATAGCATGGCAAGAGAAGAGGTTTGTATGCACGAGCATGAATGCATTGCCGGGCGCAATGCGGTGGCCGAAACGCTAAAAAGCGGCCGCCCCTGCGACGCATTGTTCGTTGCCCAGGGCGAAACCAAAGGCTTGGGCGAAATCATTGCCCTGGCCAAAGCGCAGGGCCTCGCAGTTAAAGACACCAAGCGCGAAAAACTCGCGCAGCTGTGCGGTCACGCGCAGCACCAAGGCGTAGTGCTCACCTTGGCGGCACAAGCCTATGCGGACATAGAAGACCTCTTCGCATGCGCAGCGCAGCGAAACGAAGCACCGTTCTTTGTGCTTTGCGACGAAATTGAAGACCCCCACAATCTCGGTGCAATCATTCGCACGGCGGAGGCTGCGGGAGCGCATGGTGTGATTGTACCCAAACGCCGCAGCGCACCGTTGAGTCAGGTTGTCGCGCGTGCGTCCGCAGGGGCAATTGCCCACCTGCCTGTGGCGCGCGTGGCCAATATCCCGCAAACGCTGCAGGAGCTAAAACAGCGTGGATTGTGGATTTATGGCGCGGACATGCAAGGCGAATGTTACACCCAAGCCAAACTCGAAGGCGCAATTGCGCTGGTGGTTGGCTCAGAAGGCCGCGGCCTTGGGCGGCTGGTGAAAGAACGCTGCGACGCGCTGCTGAGCCTGCCGATGCGAGGCAAGATTGACTCGCTCAATGCATCGGTTGCGGCGGGAATTTTACTATATGAAATCATGAGGTGGAGGTTGCGATAGATGAACGATAATCGAAACTTGCCGCCGCCCTTGCGTGACCGCATGGACCAAACGGCGCAGCAAGCACAAACTGTCCAGCGTCGCTGGAATCTAGATGACTTTGATTCGCTGCTGGGTGAACTGGGTGTGGAAACATCCGCCAAACCAAAACAAGCGCCCGCGCCGCCGCCAGTGCCTCCCGTGAGAGAGCCCTTGGCAGCTCCTTCAACGCCGCAGGTGCCGCGTCAAAACAAAGCAGAAGAACCCCCACAACCCATTGCACTGCCGGTGATTCCGCCAGCGGTGCCGCCGCGCATTAAGCGCGTGGTGGTGCCCGAGCCGCCTAAACCTGTTGCTGCGCCAGAGCCTGTTGCCGTGCCCAAGCCTGTGCTGACCCCGGTTGAAGAAGTGGCTGCGCCGCCCCAAACACCACCATTGGAATTCACAACGTTACTGGATTTTTCGCGAGATGAATTTGCCACAGCGGAAATTACGCCGGAAGAAATCATGACGGGCATGCAAGCCCCCGAGGAGCTCACACTGCAAGCAACCGGATCGGTTGACCCGCAGGAAATTAGCCCGCAAGACATTGTGCCCATTGGCGCACAGGAAATGTTTGAGGCCATGGAGGGCTTTCGCTTAAATCTGCCGCCTAAAGGCTCGCGCGATGCCTACACGCGTGTGCTTGAGCCGGTGGAAAAACATGGCATGCTTGTGCAGCGTGATGGCATGCAAGCCACGCAGGACCTTTCGCCAGTGCCGCGCTTGCTGCCAGCAACCGATTTATTGCAACGCCAGCGCGTGCCGGTTGAAGAGGTAGACGAGGATATCCCTGAGGGGCAGCAGCGACTGCCGAATTTTTCGCCCGAGCCGCCGCGCCAGTTTGCGCAAGACGAAGCCGACGACCAAGTGGCGCAAAACCGGCAGGTTATCACCAACCAGTTCAAGATGAAACCCCTGCCGAAAAAAAGCAAAACAACGCAGCTGCCTAAATTGCCGCAAGACCTGCAGACCGAGCAAGACAAACCGCAGCTTGATGTCGGCACGCCGCGCTATGAATATAAAAATGCCTACATGCGCAATGATGTATTTTCTGCATTGCTGCGCACGCGCGCCAAGCGCACCACGGCTATGCTTGCGATGATTGCTGCAGCGCTGCTTGCGATTTTGCTGCAAGTGGGCGGCTTGTGGCTGGGTACCGACACCCCACAATACTTGGGGCCGATGGCGTTTTTCTTTGTGATGGGCCTTGCCGTGTGCGCCGCAGATTTAGGCCGCGGGCTGCTGGGGCTGATTAAAGCCCGCCCGAATGCTGATACATTATTATTACTAGCTGCGCTGCTTTGCACCGCACAGGTTGTGCTGCTATTTTTGCCTGTGGAAGAGGAAATCCTGCGCGGCAGCCATATGGTGCCGTTGTTTCTGGTTGGTGCGGCAGGGCATGCCATGGCCAAGTTCATGCAGGCCAGGCAACGTTGCGACAACTTCCGCTTTTGCACGTTTACGGCCGCGAAACACCTGCACGCCATGCATCTGGACGGCAAAGGTGCCACGCCCGAACGTGCCGCCAAACAAAACCTCAGCGGCAGCAAAACCGCGCTTTCGCTTTCCACGGATATGCCTGAACAGTTCGTGGCGCAATCGCACCGCGAAACGGCGATCGACCGCCTGTGCCGCTGGTATGCGCCCTTTGCGCTGGGGCTTGCCGCATTGCTTGGCATTGTGGTGACGGTGCAAACCGGGGAATTTTCTCTAGAGAGCGCAAGCTTGGGCATGGCCGCAGCCGCAGCCGCGATGTGCTTGTGTCTGCCGGGTTTTGCGCTGCTGGCACAAGCCACAGTTTGGCGCACCAGCACAAAATCAACGTCAAACAATGGCGCGGTGGTGCTGAACATGCAGGCCGCCGAAGATGCCGCAAAAACCGCAGCAGCGGTGCTCAGCAGCGGCAGCATGTTTGTGACTGCGCAAAGCCGCATTCACGGCATGCAAAGCCTCAACCAAATGCGCGAAGACGACCTGATGCTCTATACCGTTGGCATTGCGATGAAAGCCGGTGGCCCGCTGCGCGCGGTGTTTGAAGGCGTGATTGACGGCGACAGCTCTGTGCTGCCGGAGATCC
This sequence comes from Oscillospiraceae bacterium, assembly GCA_009785335.1. Taxonomy (GTDB): domain Bacteria; phylum Bacillota; class Clostridia; order Oscillospirales; family Acutalibacteraceae; genus WRMQ01. Next base: position 35,079 of record WQWM01000007.1, on the reverse strand, counting down.
GTAGCCTCACCTATGAAGATCGCATGGGCTTCAGTTGCCGCATCCACAACCAACCGGTGTTTTTCGGCAACCGCAAGCTCCTTGAGAACCATGGCGTGCCCGTGCCTGTGAGCGAACACGAAGAAAAACAACGCGAGCGCGATGGTCGCCGTGTGATTTACCTGGCGGTAGACAAACAGGCCGTGGCCTATTTTGTCATTAGCTACACACCAGACGAAAAACTGCAAGATCCACTGCAACAGCTGGAAGAAGCCGATGTGGAAATTCTGTTATGCAACAGTGACCCATGCATCACCGGCGAGGAGCTTGAAGCTCGTTTTGGTCTGCAACAGGGAACAATTTCTGTACTGCGCAACAATTTTGCTGCGCCTTATCGTAAAATCATGCGCGGCAAAGCACCAGTCGGTCACAGCGGCATTTACCATGCGGGCGGCACACGGGCATTTTTGCGCACGATTGCCGTGTGCATGAATCTGGTGAAAAGCGGCAAGCGGCTGCGCATTTTGCTGTTGCTCAGCGCACTGGCCGCCAATGTGCTGCTGGCCGTGATTGCCTTGGCCGGGCAGCTGGATGGCGTGTTCAACCCGCTGTTGCTGGTGGCGTTCAATCTGGTTTGGGCAGTGGTGATGCATGCAGGCGTGAAGGTGTAGTGTAAAAAGGTGTGTTCTGTGCTGCGCCGCGTGATACGCGCCGCCTAAAACGAGTTGGCGCAATGCGCCCCAACGCAAGCGAAATCAACGCACAACGTGGGCGTTTTAGACGTGGCGTATTACGCCGCGCAGGGTTCCAAAAACACCAACGTTTTCCTTTTTACTTTGCTTCGGGCAGCGTAATCGCCGCCCCTACAGGTTGTACAATATTTAATTGGTTCTGAAATGGAGGCTTTCGCTATGCAAAACATCAATAGTCCCGAGCAATTGAAAGAACAGTATGGTTCAAGTGCTAACTTGGAAAGCCGCATCACAGCAAAACGACTGTTTAGCACCACCAAGTTAGGCTGGGCAGATTTTCTGTTGCAAAACTTTCAATTGCAACCCAACCAACGGGTATTAGAGCTTGGTTGCGGAAGCGCTGTGTTTTGGAAGCACGTTGCCCCCAAAATGCCGAAAGGTGTTAGGCTAACGTTGTCTGACGCTTCACCGGGGATGATTGACACCGCAAAAAGCAACACCAATAAACTCAAATTCATTGAAGAGTACGCCGTCATTGACGCGCAAAACATACCCTATGACGAGAACACGTTTGACATCGTGATTGCGAATTACATGCTATATCATGTGCCCAATGTTGAACAAGCTTTGCGCGAAATATCGCGTGTGCTCAAACCCAAGGGCTCCTTTTTTGCAGCGACTTATGGAAAAGACAACTTGAAAGAAGTCAAAGATATCTTCGGCGGGTTTGACGCTCGCATTCAGCCTGCGTTGAATGACCTGTGCGATGTGTTTGGCCTAGAAAACGGCAGTGCTTATTTAGCGAAATATTTTGATTGCGTTCAGTGCAAGCGCTACGAAAACAGCTTGCACATCACAGAGCTAAAACCACTTGTCGACTACTTTTTGTCCTATCGCGGCATGGGCAACATTAGCGAAATGATACCAGAAGGGGATATCCCGCGGTTTGCTGATTATATTGCCGAAGTGTTCGCGAAAAATGGATATGTTGGTATTACGCAAGATGAAGGCTTGTTTGTTGCAAGCGGTTGTGAGTGTTAACTGGTGCGTTTTGCCTCGAATTTTTTTGTTGCAATGTTGTGCAAAATCGTATATAATAGAGTTAGACAAATTTTCACACGGAGGTGCGTCATGAACGAATACGCCATTAATTTCAGCTGGGATGACGAAGCCGGCGTTTGGATTGCTATTTGTGATGCCATTCCGCTTGCGTTGGAGCACAATTCCTTTGATGCTCTCATTGAAAAAGTGAAGGTTGTGGTGCCCGAAATTTTGGCCTTGAATGCAAAACCAAACTATTCACGCCTGTATATTCATTCAGAAAGGCAAATCGCCCATGGCTGACCGCCTGCGGCGGGGCTCGGTCGCTTCGCTGTGCATTTTGAAAGGTAGATTTTCGCATGGCTGAATACGAAAAGAAAGTGCGCGATGTGCTGAAGAAAAAAGGTTGCAATTTTCAGCGGCGCGGCAAGGGCGACCACGACATTTGGTTTAGCCCATACTCTGGCAAACATTTTCCAGTAGACAGCAAAATAAAATCGCGTCATGTTGCTAACGCCATCATGAAACAAGCAGGGATTGCCCACAAATTTTAGGGCAATCTCATTTTATTTTGTCGCAGTGACGTTCAAGATGCACGAATATCGCGGGAATAAAAAATTCACGCTCAAAAGTAAGAGCGCGAATTGTGAGCGGTGCCCCATCGCAGGTTAAGCATTGCAAAAAAGATGCAACCCTATCGCGGGCCGCATCGTTAGGCGAAATGAAAAGCCTGCGCGCGAGGGTGCTCGCCGCAGGTTAAGTATTGCATAAAAAGATGTAATTTCATCGCGGGTCGCTCGCTCACGCATTCATCAAAGCAAATGCGCGAGGGAGCCCCACCGCAGGTGGTGCCGCTGACCGGGGTCGAACCGGTACGGTATTGCTACCGAGGGATTTTAAGTCCCTTGTGTCTGCCAATTCCACCACAGCGGCATGTTGATGTATAAGGGTTTGCGGGGTTTCGAGTGGGTGAGCTTTAGCGGGTGTGACCAACCGTGACCAATGTTTTGATAATTTTCTTCGCAACTAATAGTATACCACAGCTGGTGCGCTAAGTCAACTAATATTTATATTTCAACGTCGAAACATTTGTCGCGATTTAATGCCTGCAGCTAATACAAAAAGTGAATGAACCCCTGAAAAAGGTCCATTCACTTGTTTATTTACCGGCCAAACATGCCAATAAAGCTATACCAAACATCGCCGAAGAACGTAGAAACTCTTTGGAAGAAAGTTAACGTTGGCGGTGTCATCGGGCGAAGGACGATATCTTCCCGATATTCAAAATCAAGAACAGGGCCACTGCGGACAAATTCTCTGATCGCGCGATATTCCATGCCGTATTCGCCAAACACGGCCATCACTCCGCCATTGTCGCCTGCGACATATTGCACCGTGCCAACTCGTCTCAAATGATTAAAGCCTTCTATGCCTCTTGGATCACTTCCGAGTGTGATGTCATGCGAATCAACCTCCCAGCTGCTGCCATTTGTGTATACGGCGACTGCTGGGCGCAAGTTGCGCGCGAGGCGCACACCAGTTGAACCGCGCAGACCATGGTGTCCAACTTTGAAGAAATCAACGGTGCCATTCACTTGGTTAAAGATGCGCGTTTCGGCAGCCTCGCCAGTCACATCGGCCAAAAGCAGTGCCCTAAAATCGCCAACCTCAATCAATTGACACAATGATTCAGGGTTTGTTGTGCCGCCGATTAGCGGTTCGCCGTTAACAAGCGTAACGTTCATATAGCCTAGCTCAAGCACACGGTTATCCAGGTCATCTAAAATCAACGTGATGCCGTTGTTTTCGCTGTTTTCAATAAAGCTAAGATATAGATCCATCGCACAATATCCCCAGCTCGGAGAACAACGACAAACGTAGGTTTCAACATTTTTCCGCTTGAGGTATGCTCGGTCAATTGTAACATTAGGATGACCGATGATGTACTCAAAGCCGCTGATGTGGTCAATATGTGCATGCGTGACGATAATGAAATCTAAGTGCACATCAACACTGCCTGCCCTGCGCTGCAAATAGTTTACTATATACGGACCACGACCTATCATCCCAGCATCAACTAAAGCGAAATGCCCATCGCTTTCAAGAACAATGGCATCTTCCCACCCTGTGTTAAGAACATGGATAAAGCCTAGTTCGGCACCGATGTCTCTGTGGCATGGGCATTCAACCGCATCGGCTCTTAGCATGAATGCAAAGTTAACCTGCAACAAGCCAATCAGGACAATGGAGAGTAGTTTTTTCATTGATTAATCAACTTTCTTTCAGTTTTGTAAAATTGCTTAAACACAGTATACCACAGCTTATATGTCTAGTCAACTAGTAATTTCATTCTGCATTGACAGCTTGTGCGTGCTGTGGTATACTTTTAGCAGTGCGAACGCGAAACAAAGTTCAGCAGGAGCGCTGGTGGTTCGACGATAGTTCAAAATGGATAATCTGGAGTGACTGATGAGAAAGCATTTTATCGACAACCTGCGCTGGCTGTGCATCCTTTTGTTATTTCCGTTTCATGTGTTTCGCATTTACAACTCGTTCATGGAAGGCTTTTACGTAGAGGGGCAGGATATTGTTGCAACAACAGGGTTTATTGTCGCAGTTGCCCCGTGGTTTATGCCACTTTTGTTTGTTATCGCGGGGGTGAGTTCTGCCTACGCACTAAACAAAAGAACATATAGAGAATATGCAATAGAACGCGTGCGCAAACTGTTGATTCCGTTTTTGGCAGGGTTGCTTTTGGTTGTGCCCGCGCAAACCTTTTTTGCAGAGCGATTTCACAACGGCTTCACAGGCGGCTATTTCTACCAATACATTCTATTTTTCACCGCCCCCACAGACTTAACTGGCTATCGTGGCGGCTTCACGCCAGCGCATCTGTGGTTCATTTTGTTTTTGTTTGTCATTTCACTTGTTGCGCTCCCGTTGGCAGCCGTGTTAAAAAAGGCAAAGCGAAAGCCGTCATTCGAAAGAACACCGTTGTGGCTGCTGCCGTTGTTGGGGCTTTTGCCTTGGCTGATGATGCCCATTCTCAATTTTGACGGCATGAGCGTTGGAATGTATTTTGCATACTTCATGCTGGGTTATCTCGTGCTGTCCCACGAAAGCCTTGTGCAACAGTTAGCTAGGCATCGATTTGTATTGCTGACAACGGCGGCTTTCGGCATGGTGTTGTGCGTTGGCGCGTGGTTGCTGCAGCTGCACGGCATGATGCAGATGCCGCAAACCGCGATGCAGCTATGTTTCATGCTCTACGGCTGGCTTGCCGTCCTTGCGCTCTTTGGTCTTGGCAACCGATACTTGAATTTCAACAACAAAGTCACAGATTATCTGTCGGTTTCAGCCTTTCCGATTTATCTCTTCCACCAGTCATGGATTGTTGCGGTTGCGTATTTTACCCTGATGTGGATAGATAGTGTAGTGCTACAAATAGGTGTGATATTAACGCTTAGTGTTTTGCTCACCTATGCGAGTTACGAACTCTTCAAGCGCATACCCGGTGTTCGTTTTTTGTTTGGAATAAAAGCGCGAACGAGTCCCTAACCCACCAACCCCTTGTGCAGGGCAGCTAGGGCTTTTTTCTCAATGCGTGAAACATAGCTGCGAGTCTATTGTAAATAGCGAGTGACACCGCGAAGCGCGACAAAAAATAAGAGCGGTCATTCACTTTTTTATTTCTCGTTTTTGGGACGAGCACTTCAAACTTCTTGACAAAACTGAAAATTCATGCTATGCTTAAAAGGGCGGGAAGAAATTCCCAGCCCATTTTTGAAAGGTGATAGTAATGTCTAACAACGACATCAACAAACTCATCGAACCCCCACACGACTTATCCCAAGAAGAACGTACTGCGTGGCAACACATTTATGACATTTTAGTGCAGAGCACACGCTACCGCAAAACCTTGGCAGACACCGAACTCATTCGGCAATATGTCCAAATCAAAATCATGCGTGACCGCGCGTGGACAGAATGGAACAAAAAACCTGAACGTTACATTCGCATTGTGACAGGGCTTTGTGCGGACGGCACTACGCCAAAGGTAGTGGTGAAAGAAAATGAACATTACGCCATTTTAACCGACTGCAACAAGCAGCTCGAAAAGCTCCTAACCGACTTCAAGCTCACGCCAAAAGCGCGAATCGCATATTAGGGGGTGTTGCAATGAAATTACAAGTTGATTATATTCCCATTACGCAGCTCACCAGCTTTTCGCGCAATAGTAAAATACACACCAAAAAGCAGATTAAACATATCGCAAGTTCGATTCGCAAATTTGGTTTTAATGACCCGCTTGCAATCGCTGGAGAAAATAACACTATCTTAGAGGGCAATGGCAGAGTTGAAGCCGCTAAATTGTTGGGTATGACCGAATTGCCTTGCTTGCGGCTAGACCATTTAGAGCCTGAAGAACAGCGAGCCTACGTGATTGCACACAACGCACTTTGCCTTGAAACTGGGTTTGACGATGCTGTTTTGTTTTCCGAGTTGGAAGCGTTGAAGGATTACGACTTTGGCGATTATGGATTGAATACAGCCAAATACATGACCACGCTCGAAAATTTGCAGCGAAAGGCACTTACTCCTGTTACAAAAGCGCATTACCTCATCAGCCTTGATGTAAACATGAATGACCGCATTATTGACATGATTGCCGCAATGCGAAACATGGAGGGGGTGGAAGTGCGTGCCACGTGTAACTAAAATTGACAACAAGTCAATCGCAAACAAAGTGTTTTTGCGCCGAAAAGCCACGGAGCATCTAAACGAATTGCGCGTGCTGGATTTATTTGCAGGAAATAATGTATTGTGGCATAATTTTGATAAAGCGCGTTATTATGGCGTTGAACTGCTGCCCGACAAAGGCAAAAACTTGAACGCTGATGCAAGGCAAGTGGTGGATTCGCTTGACTTGTCTGACTTTAATGTGATTGATTGTGACAGCTATACAATCCCCTTTGAAATTTGCAGGAAAATCATTGAACACCCAAAAGTGAAAAGCGGAACGACAGTGCTGTACACGGTAATCACCAGCATATTCACACGGCTGCCTAATGCTTGCCTTGATGAGCTTGGTATCCGCGACATGTACAATATCGCGCCTTCAATGTTTAACTTAAATGGTGCGACTTATTTCTACGATATGCTCGGAAATCTTGGTGTCAAAGAAATTTACTACTATGAAAACCTAGCAGGATTCACTAAGCATTACGGTTATTTTGTTATTCCTTAGTTCGGAGTTAAGCCATGTCCATCATCTACACCCCCAGCGGTGCCGCACGCGAATACAGCCCATACGCCGCCAATTTATACATTGGCTGCTCGCATCGCTGTCAATACTGCTATGCCCCGCACACACTTCAACGCAGGGCAGATGATTATTTTGGTGTGCCCGCGCCCCGCCGAAATGTGCTGCAATTGCTCGACCAAGACCTGCAAAAGAAGCGGTATGACAAGCAAATTCTGCTGTCGTTCATCGGAGATGTGTATAGTGAAACAACCGACAATAATGTAACGACCCGCGCGGCTTTGCAGCTGCTGGATTATTATAAAGCTCCCGTTGCTGTGCTTTCTAAGGGCGGCGAAAAAATGCTGCGTGACCTAGATGTGTTCCGCGAGTTCGGTTCGCGCATTGCTGTGGGCACAACGCTGACTTTTCTTGATGAAGCAAAATCGCGTGAATGGGAGCCCGCTGCTGCTCTGCCCGAAGAACGCCTTGCCGTGCTGAAAACGCTGCACGAGGCGGGCATTCGCACCTTCGCCAGCTTTGAACCTTCGCTTGAACCCGCCGAATCGTTGCGGCTGATTGAGCGCACCATCGCAGACAACAGCGTTGACCACTACAAAATTGGCAAGCTCAACAATTATAAGGGCTTAGATAAAAATCATGATTGGGCGGGATATTTGCAACAGGCACTTGCGTTGTTGCGTGGTGCGGGCAAGCAGATTTACGTAAAAAGCTCAATTCGCAGTGTGGTGACGGACATAGAATTCCGTGAAGATGAATTGGATGCGGAACGATGGATTGTGCGCGGGTGAAACCCTTTTAAGCGGTCGTTTCGTATGTTTTTTTGACAGACTCGTAAAACAGCCATTTTACGAGTCCAAAAATGAGCCAAAAAACGCCCAAAATAGGCTCAAAAGAGGATAAACCGAAAAAACGCTCTGAAACCCTTATATATAGCCATTTCTAAGCCCTGACAGTTGTATTTATGCGAACCTGAGATGACTCGTAAAATGGTCATTTTACGAGTCTGTTGATTTTGAGTGCAGATTTTAAAAATTTTTTTAATTTTACCGGGCATGGAAACTGACCATATGCGCTCCCGCTGCTGAAATTCGCTTGCTCTAAAAATGTAAATTGGGGGCTTTTCACGCATGAAAAAAGAGAGGTCATGTTCTGACCCCTCTTGCCGTTATGTAGTTTGAAACTCTCTCACACGCCGATAGAACGTGTTGGGCTTCATGCTCAGCAGTTCCATGGCCTTTGTTGCGGTGATGTGCTTGGCCGCCCACTGCGCGTATACCGCACCAAAGTCCGCGCTTTCGATTTTCTTGCGCCCCGTGTATTTGCCTTGCGCTTTGGCCACGGCAATGCCCTCAGCTTGGCGAGAAAGAATGCTCTCGCGCTCCAATGTCGCAACCGCGCCGAACACTGTCAACATAAATTTGCCTGTCGGCGTGGTGGTGTCGATGCACTCTTTCTTGGAAACAAAATCAACGCCTTTTGCCGTGAGCCGTTCCACCAAGTCCAGCAGGTCGCGCGTGTTGCGTGCAAAGCGCGAAATGTCGCTCACGATCACCGCATCGCCCTCGCGCACGAACTCAAGCAATTCTTGCAGCTGTGGTCGGTCAGCGTTCTTGCCGCTGGCGATGTCGACAAACACACGCTCAACGCCCAATTCCTGCATGAGCACTTCCTGACGGGCTGTGTTCTGCCCCGCGCTGCTAATTCTCACATAGCCAATTTTCATGCCGTGCCCTCCGCTTCCGCAATGATTTCGTTGATGATGGCAAGTTTTTGCTTGTTTTCATCAAAGTGCAGCTCGTGCCCGCGCTTGCTCGCCGTGAGCAGAAAATCGGCGGCGTGCTGCGTGAGCCGGAATGTGTAATAATCGTGCAAGTCGAGCAGTAAGCCCATTTTTGTTATGTTCATGGCGTTTCTCTCTTTCCGTTCTCTACTACTATTATACGATACTTGTGTAAGTATCGCGTTTGTGCTATACTATAGTAGAGGTGAAATTATGGGAAAGACATCGAGTGCGGCCAAGAACAGATATAACGAAAAAGCCTATGACCGGGTGCACGTTGTGGTGACGAAGGGGCAAAAGGAAGTCATTGCGGCCTTTGCCACTGCGCGGGGCGAGAGCTTGAACGGTTTTATCAACCGTGCCATTGCGGAAGCTATGGAGCGGGAAAATGCAGAGCAAGAGGAATAGTGTTGCAATAGGGTTGTGTTTTGCGTTGCAATATGTCAAAAGTCGAAAAGGGAGTCTATTGACATGCAATAGACCCCTGTTTATTTTGTTGCATTAGAGTACACCCTAGGGAAAGAGTTTATTTCCGTAGATATTTTCTAATAAGCCAAAATGCGCCTGTGCCAGGTAATAGGCAAATAATTGCACCAAGGAAAAAACTGCGTGCTAGCAACTCAAAAAAAGACAAATTGGATCCGGGCATATTGGCGATACTTACGGTATCGGTAATGGTAAAAAAGAAACCTACAGTAGCAAGCAGTGCCCATACACAACCCATCAATAAAAAGGCGATGTTCTTTTCTGTTTTCTCTGTTTGTTGTGGAGGCGTTGGTTTTAGGCTTGTGCCGCAGTGATTGCAGAAAGCGGAATCAGCGGGCAAGTTTTGATTGCATTTTGGACAAGGCATATTATTATTTCCTCTCTAGTTATGTACTAAAAGATTTAAAGCGCAATTTTTTGCACATCCTCAATCTTCAGCAATGAAAGTGCTTCGTCTGTTATATCCTCTTGCATGGCCAAACGGTTTGCTTGATTCCCCATTGCTTTTTCAAAGAAGTTGCGCACATCCCGCCCATTCGCATAGCTATCGCCGCGCGTGATATATCTGTTTTCGAAAAATTGATTGATATATTCCGCCGCAGTATCTTGCAGGACAATCCCGCTCTTTTTGCATAGCACTTTGAAAATCGCAAATAATTCTTCGGGCGCGTAGTCCTCGAAATGAATGAATTTATTAAAGCGGGATTGCAAGCCGGGGTTGGATTTGAGGAAATCAACCATTTTGTCAGGATAGCCCGCAACAATCACGATGAAATCGCCCCGGTGATCCTCTATGGCTTTCAGCAGTGTATCAATCGCTTCAATGCCATAATCCGTATCACCGCGCGAGGAAAGAGAATAAGCTTCATCAATGAATAATATCCCACCAAGTGCTTTGTCAACCACTTCTTTAACTTTGATTGCGGTTTACCCGACATAGCCGCCAACCAAGCCAACACGGTCAACCTCAATCAATTGCCCTTGGGATAACACGCCAAGTTCGCAATAAATTCCAGCCAATATTCGTGCAACAGTTGTTTTACCTGTGCCAGGGTTGCCAGAAAATACAAGGTGAAGTGACATGTCATCATTGCTTAATCCGCGTGATTTTCGCATTTCTCGTATTTTCAGCAAGTTAATTAGGCCATTAACGTCTTTCTTCACGGAATTCAAGCCTACCAATCCCTCCAGCTTCGCAAGTGTATCCTCCAGCGAAACTTTTGGACGTTCATCAGTTGTGGGTGGTTTTTCTTGTGGCTCTGTTTCCGTTTTGGGTGGGGTCATCGACTGGGTAGAGCACAAGGGTAGGCTGAATGTTCCAAGCTGTTGCTCGGCGTATTTTCTTACTCTTGAAGTGATTTCCGAATATTTTAAAAATGCACTTTTGTTAAAATCTCCGCAGGCTAATAGCGTTGTTCCGACTTGGCTAATAAATTCAAAAGTTAGTTCGCTTAATATGCCGCGCTTGATTTGATCTGAGGCGATTGCAATCGTCATTGATATAAACGGGTTTTCCATCCCCTCATATCGTTTCACCAGCAAATCTGTATTACTATTAATTCTTCCCAAAAGAGCGTCTTGCGTTAGGTTTTCGTCAAACATGAAATTATAGAAGCCTGTTTTTAGGGGCATTTCTGATTGTTCAAAACACATCAGATAGCAGCAAAACTGATTTATATCCATCTTTATCGTTTCGGCATCCACATTCAATCCTAGGCCGCCCGCTATTTGAGTAAGCCCACTCACGACAGTACCTAACTTTTTCTTTAGATCAAACATAATTTGCTCAGTCGACATACTCAAATCTCCCACGAATAAATTCTTGATAGAGCCAGTTTTTAGGATTGTCTCGATTCCATGTTCGACGGTTAGAGGTGGAAAACCCTTGGCAAGGTGGCCCGCCAAATAATATAGTTTGCTTGTTTTCGGGATTATCGATAGCCGGAATTTCAGTTAAATCGGTGATATCTTGCTCCAAAACCACTGTTAAAGGATGGTTAAGGGAATATGTCTGAGCCGCAAACGGGTCTTTTTCAACGGCGATTGCAACCTCAACGCCCGCCATTTCCGCGCCAAGCGACAAGCCGCCCGCTCCGGCAAAAAGATCAATACCAATAAAGTTTGCATCCATTGTCGGAGTCCTTTCCAAAGATTAATTTTAAGCGATGATACAATTGTCCTTAATTATACCACATTTGACCAAACAAAACAAGCCTCTCTTTGACAAAATTTTTAGGCTATGCCGCTTGACATTTTGCCTGTCATCATATAAAATTGTATAGGACATCCCCACCCCCACATACGCATAGCCCAGACAAGTAGTTTGGGGGTGCGCCTGTGGAAATCACCGTCACTGGGCATTATGATGATGCTGGCGAAAGCATTTCGGATGTCCTGATAGACAGCTTTAGCGTGTTTATCCAAAGCGAAAGTGAATGGCCGCTTATTTCGGAGGTGCAACTATGCACACAGAATTAATTAATTCTGCCAAAATAAGCAACCCCATGGACTATAACACCGCGTTCTACATTCGATTAAGCAAGGAGGACGACAGCGAAAAGGAAAGCGAAAGCGTAACCAACCAGCGAAGACTATTGCAAGAGTTCGCGCAAAAGCACCGCCTAAGCGTGGCGGGCGAGTACATTGACGATGGCTACAGCGGCACGAGTTTCGACCGCCCCGACTTCAAGCGCATGATCGCCGACATCGAAGCGGGCAAAATCAACATGGTACTTACGAAGGACATGTCGCGTCTTGGGCGCGACTACATCCAAACAGGGCATTATCTCGAACGATTTTTTCCTGCAAATGGTGTGCGCTACATTTCACTGCTGGATGGCGTGGACACGGGCGTCGACAGCACGGCGAACGACATCACGCCCTTTCGCGCCATCATGAATGACATGTATGCCAAGGACATCAGCAAGAAGATTGCAAGCGTCAAGCGCGACAAGCAGCGCCGTGGTGAGTTCATCGGTTGGAAGCCGCCGTATGGCTATCGTCAATCGCCGCACAGCAAAAACGTGATTGTGCCTGATGATGAAGCAGCAAGTGTTGTTCGTCGCATGTTTGAGCTGGCGTTGACTGGTGTTTCCTGCCGTCAGATTGCCGCACACCTCAATGAAGCAGGCGTTCCAACACCGGCGGTCTATGCCAAGCTCACCCCTGCGAGAATGGGACCATATTCGGGGCAATGGGCAGCTGAGCGGGTGAATGCCACGCTGAAAAATGAAGTCTATATCGGCAATATGGTGCAGGGCAGACAGCGCAAAATCAACTACAAGATTAAAGAATGCCGCAAAATGCCGCCCGAAGAATGGGTCATCGTGGAGGGCACGCATGAAGGTCTGGTCAGCCGCGACGTGTTCGATCGCGTGCAACGCTTGATTGAAAGCCGTCAGCGCACCCGCAGCCGTACTTACGATTATCTGCTCAAGGGCATTATTCATTGTCACGAGTGCGGTTATCCGCTGGGGGTTATCAATCGCAAATCGGGCGGACGTGAACTACTCTATTTCGTCTGCCGCACCTATCAACGCTTCACAAAAGAAAGCGCGTGCACGTGCCATTGTGTGAGAGTCGAAATCATCACCGCTGCAGTGCTGGAGCAAATCAATGCCTTGTGTCGTGAATATCTTGACCGTGACCGTTGTGCCCAAGTGGTTGCTAAGCAGCAGACACAGAACAACGCTGCTGAGCTTCGCGAGAAAGAACTTGTCCAGCTGCAAACGCAACTCACTGCGAAGCTTGATAGCGTGTACAATGACAAGCTTGCGGGTGTGCTTGATGATGCGGACTTTCAGCGGATTTATGGCAGCATCAAAGAGCAACGGCAACGGTTGCAGGTCAAAATCAAACAGCTGCAACGCAACGTGCCGCCGCCCGCCCCGCCAGAGCAACAGGCGCAAGAACTGGTTGAACGCTTTCTCGCAAGCACGGATACTAATCGTGAACTTTTGGTAAGCTTGATTGAACGCATCGAGCTAACCGAGCAAAAAGAGCTGCATATTCACTGGCGATTCCCGCAAATGAACCAGCGGTAGCTTGTTTTTTACAATATTTGGGCAGGAATACATAGCTGCGACTAATGTCCAGCTTTTTGGCCACCTGCCGCTGTGTGTGGAAATCGTTGCCATAAAGACCGTAGCGCAGCACGAGAATTTCCTTTTCGCGGGCATCTTTCAGCTTGCCCAGCACGTCATACAACTGCTCCACGCGAATTTTCAGGTCAATTTCATCGCCCACAGTGTCATCGATGCTAACCACGTCCATCAGTGTCAGCGGGTTACCCTCATTGTCCACATCAATGGGATCACTCATGCTGACGTCTTGCGCACATTTTTTTTGTGCACGAAAATGCATAAGGATTTCATTGTCAATGCACCGCGCGGCGTACGTCGCCAATCGCGCACCCTTGCCAACATTGAAGGTGTTGATCGCCTTAATCAACCCGATTGTGCCCACGGAAATCAGGTCGTCTTGTTCCATGCAGTTGGCGTAGTATTTCTTAATCACATGCACCACCAACCTCAGGTTGTGCTCAATGAGCTTATCTCGTGCAAGCTTGTCGCCTGCGGCATGGGCTTGCAGATATTCCTGTTCCTGCGCAGCGGTCAGCGGCGATGGAAACGACCCCGTGTTGCTCAGATGCAGCGCAAAAATCAGAAACTTCGACGAAACCAGTTCAAGTAGCATATGCAGCATAAATATATCCCCCTGTTCGTTAATAGTGCAGTATATGCACGGCGAGGAGGGGGACTACCCTGTTATGTTGTGTGGATCGAGCAGACCCGTCTACGAAATGCGCAATTTCAGCAGCCGAAATCGGCAGGCCATCGCGCTTTTTTGTGATGATGCTGGACTTGTCGGCGTAAAGCTCGTGGGGCAACAGGCAAGGGTAGGAAGTGATTTATCGCTGAATAACCACTTCCAAAACAGCACTCATCACCCTAAATAATTCAATTTGGTCATCTAACTCACTACAGCCTTTAAGACCATGAAACATATTATTACGAATACGAAAAATCGCCAACATCGCTCCTGTTAGGTTGTCTTCTCCCTCGGATTCAATAAATTTAACAACCAATGGCATGTGCGCTTTCTTGTTTTCTGGTGTAATTTTTGCGCCTGCCTGCGGATAGATCCTTTTGCTTACATACTCTTCAGTGCTATCTCCCAATCTTCCAGCTCGTTCGATAAATTCTTTTGCCAATCGCTTAAAAGGCTCTTTGCCCAAATTCTCGATAGCATTTTCCATGTCGATAATTTTAGAAGCAGAGCAGTGACAATCACAGCAATCACTCTCGAAAACATTCCATAAAACAGAAAATTTACCTACCTCAAATATTGTCTCTTTATCAATGTCAATGTATCCAATACAAACTCGTTCGTTCACTGTGTTCTCTCCTTCTACACCAACCCCACCGGCCAAATCCACACGCCATCCGTGAGGGGCAAGACTTCTTTCGCAAGGCACACCACCGCGCCAGACCCCACTTTCTTGTTGGGGATATTCGCAATACAACGAAACGACTTCACCATTGACTTCACAGGGTCACTGGTAGTTTTTATTTCAACTGGATAGAGCGTATCACCATCTTCAATGAGCAGGTCAATTTCGTTTTTGTCTTTGTCGCGGTAGTAGAACAGCGACGGCTTGACAATCCCATCATTGTAGTAACTTTTTAGCACCTCGGCGAATACAAAGCTTTCAAATATATGCCCCCACATGGCGCCGTTGACGAGTTGTTCGGGCGTGTTCCAGCCAAGCAGCCAACAAGCAAGCCCTGTGTCGAGGAAATACAACTTTGGCGACTTAATCAACCGCTTGTTGAAGTTATTGTAATACGGCTCAAGCAGATAAACAAGCCCGCTGGATTCCAACACCGACAGCCATGCCTTCACGGTTTTGTTGTCTTTGCCGCAGATTTCAGCAAGGGCATTGTAGTTCAATTCTTGCCCCGTGAGAGCCGCAACCGCTTTCACAAACTTGATAAACGCCGCTTCGTCCTGAATTTGCAGCACATCTTTGATGTCTTTTTCGATGTAGGTTTGGAAGTAGGAGCTATAATAATCCGCCCAATCATGCAAATCGCTTGGGCTTTCGTGCAACTCAGGAAAAAAGCCCTTGTGGATACGTCCAATCGTCTTGTGATAATCAAAGCCCTTGCATTCGCCCTGCATCGCCTGCAAATGCTTCATCGTCGGCACAAAGGGCTTGCGGCACTTCACGCCGTCCAGCTCGCGCATAGATAGCCCCAGCAGCCGCACAATGCCCGCACGACCCGCCAAGCTGTCGCTGACGTTCTTCATCAGCTTCATGCTTTGCGAACCCGTGAGATAAAACTGCCCTTTGGTTTTGTCCTCATCCACAATGTCTTTGATATAATCGAACAACTCAGCCGCCTTTTGGATTTCGTCTACAATCACAGGCGGCTTATTCGCCTCAAAGAACAATGAGGGATTTTCCACCGCGCTTTGCCGCACAAGCGGGCGATTGAGCGCGACATAGTTGAGGTGGTTATACACCTCTTTGAGCATGGTGGACTTGCCCACCTGTCGCGCACCAGTCAGCACCAACACGGGCTTGCGCTTGGCAATTCGCTCAATGACGGGTTCAATATGGCGGGAATAATACATCGCACAACCTTCTTCCGGCTAAATTGGACTGCAGTTCCATTATAGTCGAATTGTTGGTGTTTGTCAAGGGGGTTATGCGATTTTTTCTGAATTTATGCGAGAATGAAGGCATCCGCTACTCAGTGCAGATGCCCTTTGAGGTATTCTGCTGTCTAAGACCGCAAAACTTAGCTCGGTAATTTTAATCCAATTAAGTGTTGCGCTTAAAAAGGACCGCAACATTTCATACTTATCCTTTGAAAAATAGGTGAACTCAATATCCAAACAACTATCGTCTAGCGCATCAATAAATTGCTTCAGCAAGCAATTTTCTTCTTTCGGAGCGAGTTCCTTAATGTTCTGCTCTTCTCCATAGGATGAAAATTCATCTTGAAGAGCCCCCTACTTATATAGCCGAAAAATTCGGGGGTTGACCACTATTATTTTTGTTTTATTGCTATGAAATTTGAGTTTTCTTTTAAGGATTTTTTCTTAACTGTTCTCATCCTCTAGCGGGTCAGCTCCAACGATTAGACCACCACCAATATATTCTTGAGTTGCGCTCACTGCCAAGTCGAGAGAAAATTCAATTACCCTCATCTCGTCAGCAATATATTCCGCCTTCATTTGCTCATCAGCAAAAACTAATTTGATGCTATTCATCGTAGGCATGGAAGAACTTGCAATTTCATGAGGTTCAAGTGTTCTAATATTTACTCTCGCATTGCCTAGGTATAGCTGAACAAGTCTTGTATTGATGCACGCCAAGCAATCCTTGAATCTGCCCAAGCGAGTAAAATCGGATGCTTGCTTTAGGAAGCTTTTATATTCTGGATCACGCCAATTCAATAGATGCTCACCACCGGCTACAGCATTTACAGAAACACCTTCAAATTGTTCCCGCAATAGTTGCACGCTTACTTCACCTCGGGGAATCGTTCTCATTCGCATATTTTTCTTTAATTGAAAGAGAATTTCCGCATATAACTGTGTGGAAACCGCATTTTTTATATATTCCTTGGGATAGTTTATGGGAATTTGAATAGAATGTTCCCATCGTTCAAATTCGCTTTCCACATCAATAACTGGCGTGAAAATGTCGCAGGCTTCTTCAATAATTTGTAGAAAATCTACTTGGATTGATTTTATATATTCCGTTATACCCTCATCAAACTCCCTTGCTTCTTGCTTTGCTTCTTCCGCTTGTTGCATAGTATACAATTCCATTATAGCGTTTTTTAACAGGATATAATCTTCCTCATCATCCGCTCCATAGCCTTTCAACAAAACTTCTCTAAATTGCTTAAATCGGCTAAATCCCCGATTTTCTTTGTCATCATGGTACGATAAGAACAATCTTGTGCAATCCGAAAAAATCTTTGAAATGGTCGTTTTCAACTCATCTTTATTTTGAAAAAAGATGCATGTAAGAGTAAATATCATAAAATCAGTTGCTACGTGCTCATAATTCAAAAATTTAGACGTATTGATTGCCCAATGTTCAAATCTTCCTAGCATGATAAGTAGATATTCATATAGTTCTTTATAGGTGCCAAAGTCCTTGCTTGAGTTATCAAAAAACGAAAACTCGAAACTTTGTGCAAGTTTTGCTAAGATTTCTCTGCAAAGGTTACGATTTTCTTCGACATAAAGCTCTTCTCGGTATGCAGCATAGTACAGAAACAAGACAAGAAAAACATTGACTTTCGTTAATTTGATTCGACCAGAATGTGGGCAGGCAACACCTTGGTAGAAACGCTGAAATTCTATGTTAGCATCTTTCGTGCCAAATAAAACGTTCAGCAAAATCTCCTCTTTCGCATCAATAAAAGCCTTGGTGAGTGAAAGATAGTTTGTTTCAGCATAAGGTCGCTGCTGCTCGCTTGCGTGCTCATAAAGACTTTTCGCCATATCTAAAATATCAAAACATAGTTTTTGCTTGTTGTGATAAGCATTTTTGTTAGCTTGCACCGCAGAGTATAGTGCTGTTGCAATTGAACTTGCTGGCCCCAAATTTTTACGTCGACTAATAGAAGCTATTGTTTCACCGCAACCGTTGACAAATATCTGCCGTTGCCACTCGCGTAATGAAATCTGCTTTTTCCAAGCTGTTGGATTATCAAACATTTCGAGTTGACAGATGCGCAGAAGATAATAAATCTCATAGTTATCTAATTTTAACGAAACAATATTGTCTTCATCACGATTTGCGTAGCAATACGCTGAGATAAATAGACGGAATACACCAGCATTAAAAGAGGTGTTATTATGCTCAATGGCAACGTTAATAATGTTTTGAATATTTTCTTCGATTTGCCTTATGCGTTCATCGGAAACCCCTGGAATAAGTTCGATACTTAAAATTTCAAGCACAAAGTCAAGATTTTCTTCAAATAAAACCTTATCTCCTTTAACAATGCTTTTTCGAATTTCTTCGAACAAGGTATTATAGGATTTCGATGATATTATATACGCTTTTATCTCTTGCTCCAAGTTGTTTGCGGAACGAAGGGCTCGCACTGCATCTTTAGCTAACATAAAAATTAATATAGTTGATATGAGGAATATCGCAACTGACAAATTGTACAAACCTATAGCTACAGCTAGCCAACCAGTTGCAGATAATATAATGATTGCACCGATAATAAAACCATGTTGAAAAGGCTTCCAATGCCGGTATATCATCAAATATTTGGTCAGAGGTACACCATATAGTCGTTCTTTAGAGATGACTGCTAAAAGCGAAACAATAGCTAACCCTAAAGCTGACATTGACGCTTGAACTTGAGCTAATGTTTGAAATATCCCGTTATTTGGGTCAATTAAAAAAGCTTCCATACGTAATTGCCTTAGAATGTCTGCAATCGGTAGAAACTGAATATCGGCAAGCAAAGAACCAAGTGTTAATAAAATTAACACCGAAAATATCCCTAGTTCGATTTTCTTGATACGGCTTAAATGCTTCATGCTTTCTTCTCTCTGTGAAAAATCGTCCAACTTGATTATACCATTCTTTGCCTCAAATAGCAAGCAGCGGACAGACCATTTTGTCTGTCCGCCTATTCCGAAAAGTTACTAAAACCACATCCAAAGCCAGCCAAAGCCGAGGAAGAAGAGCAGCCAGTTGAAGAAAGTTGCCTCCCAACGGGTGCTGAAAATGGTGTTGTAGACGCGGATGGTGGTCTGCGCCGTGCGGTTGCCGTCGGCGGTGCGCACGGTAATCGTCGCGGTTCCGGCTGCGCGAGCTGTCACCAGACCGTTTGCGTTGACGGTCGCAATCGCTGTGTTGCTGGATGACCAGGTCACATTTCGGTTCGTTGCGTTAGCGGGCGACACTGTCGCGCTTAGCTGTGCTGTTGCGCCGATGTTCAAGTTGCGAGTTGCTGCGCCGGCGATCGTCACGCCGGTGACGGGTTGCGTCACGTTGATCGTCACGCGCGCGGTGCGATTGCTATCTGCAGTTGTGACGGTAATCGTCGCGGTTCCGGCTGCACGAGCCGTCACTAGGCCGCTGGCGTTGACCGTCGCAATCGCCGTGTTGCTGGATTGCCAGGTCACATTTCGGTTCGTTGCATTAGCGGGCGACACTGTCGCGCTCAACTGTGCTGTTGCGCCGACATTCAGATTTCTCGTCGCTGCGCCGGCAATCGTCACGCCGGTGACGGGGACAGTAGCCGCCGAAACATTGAATACCACTTGTGCGACGTGTCCACCGTCAGCCGTTGTTGCCGTAATAATTACTGTGCCGGGCGCAACGGCTACAACTACACCAGCGGTGCTGACAAGAGCAATGGCGTTGTTGCTAGAACTCCATGTTACTGCGCGGTTAGCTGCATTTTGTGGCATCACGGTTGCAGTCAGCTGCTCGCTTTGCCCAGCGATAAGTGAGCGCAGGGCAGCACCGGGAATACCTACACTCGTAACGATAGTTTCGAAAACAGCTGTTGCAGTGACGGCATGTGCAGGCATAACGAAACTAGCGGTGGCAGTAGTGGCATTGCCGCTGGTAAATGTAATCGCAGGACTAACTTCCCAACGCAAGAAACGCTGCCCCTGTGGTGGATTTGCCGTTATCGTGACCATATCGCCTGCATTATAACTGCCGCTCCCAGTGCCATTGATGACCGTAACATTATTGTTAATCCAATCAAATACAGCCGTTGCGGTCACGGCTTGCGCAGGCATTGTGAATTGTGCCGTTGCACTGGTTGCGCTTGTGCCGTTACTAAACGCAACTGTGGGGGTGATGTTCCACCGTATAAAGCGTTGACCAGCTGGCGGGGTATTGGCTGTGATGGTAACTGATGCACCTGCGGCGAAGTTGCCACCACCCGTGCCATTGTTGACGGTTACGGCATGGCCAATCAGCGCATTTTGCGGCCAAAAACGGAAGGGTTCATCGCTATTATGCTGTCCAGCTATATCGAATAAATCATCCCAGCCAAGCACATTTTCGGGACTGCTCATCACGTTGTTGTAAATACGCAACTTCTCCAACAGAACGTTTTGTGAAACATCTAGGGTTGATAGTTGGTTATTGCTGGCATTCACGTTGCGCAAAGCAAGATTTTGCGTTAAATGGAGTGCTGTTAACGCATTGCCCGACACATCAAGTTCTTGCAAGTCAGCGAACAATTCAATACCTGCAAGACTAGTGATACCCATGTTGCGCAAATTCAACGTGGTGATTTGCGCAACATCTTCGCCCATGATTGGGCCAGTTGAGATGCCCGTAACGTTGCGAATGAGCGTGACGAACATATCACATTGTGCAATTTGGGTCAAGTCACCATCAGCAAAAATGCTGGAAGTAAATATAATTGGCTCCATGTTATCGCCAGTTATGGCCACAAATCCAAGGTGAAGTCCCGGTGACGTTGCTTCGGCAGTGATAGTTAAGGGAATAGTTCCGTTTGGTTGCAGAATACCAATGTTTTGCGCAGAAACAGAAAAACTATCGTTGGCCATGCCGTCTAAGTTAAGCACGTCCACACTTATATTGTTTGCCGATAAAGACCCTGCATTTTGTATTGTTAGTTCAATAGGTGGAGCATTTTCGCCGACAATAATTCTTCCGAAATCAACAGCAAAGCCTTCGCGGTCATCTAACCAAGTGCTGCCGTCTTGTAGTTCAACATCAATTCGATCCAACAAAGAATACACAAATGTTGTCCGTAACCCTGGAGTCACTCGCTCTTGCACCCAATTCCGACCACATACGCAGACGTCCATCTCGCAACAAAGGACAATAGTTTCGGTATAAAATGCGCGAGTAGTTATCGTTCTGTTTGCGTTGATGAAGCGGCTTTGGCTTTCGTTGAAAATCGGACTACTTGTGGTGGGTAGTGCACCGTTCAATGTATAGCGTACCACAACATTGGGTGAATCGCCAGAAAGCAAAACTTCGGTTCCATATGCAACCGCAGAGCCGGAAACTATGTTTGCGCTTGGCAAAGTAACGACAGGGCGCTCATTGACAGCGATAGGGACGGCAATGCTTGTGGTGACGATGAATCTATTGCCTTCAATACGGCAAATATAGCCCACCTCAATGATTACCTCCGTGTCTCTCGAAACTAGGTCACGCGTAAGAGGACGAAGATAATCTCCTTCAAAATTAGCATCATCATAGATATCCCAATTCACAATGCGATGTCGAACATTTTCAGGCAACTGCGTGAATGGATCCCATTCTATGGAGGCACCAAAAGTGCTGTTGTTCATGTATTGCCTTATTCGCAAACCTTCCGGAATAAACCTTTCTCCTTCGTAGCGCATAGTTTGTTCATTCCATGAAGGAGGCACAAAAACAAACCTATCGGGCATTCTTTCAATCTCAAGCCTATATGCGACAACACGATTGACAGTAAGCGGAATTCTTCCGGGAAGTCCTTGGTAATGCAAATCAATGCCAAAATCATTAATGAAATCATCCGCTCTAACTGGTCTATCTGTGATAAAATCGCCATTGGTAAAGCGAAATTGTATTTGATTAAAGTTAACAGGCAATATATTTCCGTCTTGAATTCGGTCAACTCGCAAACCCTGCTGCTGCAATAATTGAGGTGTTATAACAGCACCAGCGAAATAAGTTAAATTATTCGGCATATGCGTAATTCTTAGCCTGTCCGGCCCAATTCGAGTTCTGCGCCAGAGTTCACGGATTGATATCCAGTCTGGGACGGGAATATCAAAGATATCCGTTAGATCACTTTCTGTAGCAACCTCAAAACTTGTACCAACTCCGAAACTTCCGGCTTGAATATTAGAACGATCAACACCTGTTTCTCCGCTTTGTCCTTTGCGACCTCCGCCAACCATCGGAACCCAGCCAAGCACAACTTCACCAGCTGCACCCGGGGTCCCAGCGCGACCTCCTAAACCGCCAGCGGAAGACGTATTGGGCGATGTTCCTCCAAAGTTTTGAGAGTTGCTGCCAGTCGCTCCAGTTGAACCATTTCGGCCACCATTTCCGTTTCTTCCACCTGTGCCACCGGTTCCGCCATCACCGCTGCGTCCGCCATCCAGTCCCACAAGGGTCGCTAAAGAGGCTTCGCCACCGTTGCCACCATCGCCTCCATTACCACCGTTGCCGCCTATGCCACCATTCCCGCCAAGCCCAGCAGTTAAGTGAACGCGACCATTAAAGCTATCACTGCCTATAGTTTGTCTTATTGCGTTTCCGCCAATTCCTCCATTACCGCCAGCACCGCCGTTTCCGCCGACACCACCAGCACCGCCTTGGTCGCCATTTAGACCAACTATGCCTCCGGGACCATATATAATTTGCCCTGGACCCCACCAACCAGAATCGTCACCAAACCATCTCCTGCCGACTCCATGAAATCCATTTTGTCCGCTGCCGCCATCGCCACCATTGCCACCATTGCCCGCATTGCCGCCGATAGCAACTATTTCTGTTTGGTTAGCAAAACGTATCAAATTTGCATGTAGCCCTGCGCCGCCATTACCACCGTCATTTCCAGGCTTTCCATCTCCGCCCGCAATAGCAACGGCTCCAGACAACGCTCGTGGCGCTCTATGGTCAGCACCATTCGGACCATTTCCACCATTGCCGCCATGACCGCCCCGCGCCGTGAAAGTGGCATCCAATGTAATTGACAATGTGCCATTTGCATGGATTGCGTCACTACCGTGTCTGAATATGTCAGCGCTCGGCTCTCTGAAATCAACAGTCAAGTTCGCGTAGCCGCCGATATGCAAATTGCCACTTGCCTGCACGGCGTGGCTATCATTTATATCATTCCAACCTCGAATTTGATTGTTTCTGCGATTACCTACTGACATCAACATTGGAGTATCGCCTTGGAATGTGAGGGCACTTCTTCCAGGCTGCGCTTGAAATCTGAAGTTTTCCAACACGATAGTTGTATTGCCCTCAACCACAACGCTAAGTCCTTCGTACAAAACATCACGACCACTGAAAATAACCATATCGACAGTGTCTGCGATATTGACGGTTCTGTTGATTTGATTCGAGTGAGCTGTAAAGTCCACAAGCACAATATCGCCAACAATTCTTCCGTTTGATGGAATTGCAGTTAGCGTTAAGGGTGCAGTTGCGTGAAATTCTGTATGTGCGTTTTCAATCGCTCCATTGTTTGTGCCCGCAACGCTATTAAAATGCGAAGTGTATTGAACACCTAGATTTGAAATGGTTCCCGAATTCAATCCGAATAAACCAGGGTTTGGTGCATTTCTGCATACATTCACGCTGGTTATTATATTGAACCCACCGTCAAATGTGCCGTTAAAATTCGGCGGCACCCACGGGTTGAAATCTGATAAATCAATGTCATCTGTTAGGTAAAACTGCCCACTCGGAAAACGGCGGACAAGACTGTCGAACTCTGAGGCAGTCGATATCCCTTGTGGAAATTCAATGTCAGTCACAGTCAACGCAAACGGTCTAGAGGTAATCCCGTTGATTGTTAGTGTTAACATTATGGTTGCGTCTTCCGGCGTGCTGCCTGTTAGCGTCAACGTGCCGCTGTTGTCTGTAATCGTAAGCGGATTTTGAACCGTGATGCCGGGCGGAAGATTGCTGACTGTTACATAATGCGCTCCATCAGCGATGCCATATGTATAGATACGGAAAGTGACAGTACCAGCAATGCCCGGCAGCAGGCGGCCTTGTTGGGGGCCGACATTAGATGAAGCAGATGGCCGTAGTCTTAAAAAATCTTCACCAGTTGCACCACCGTGGACTTGGACAGGGATAAGGCGGTTTGTTGTTGTGCCATCGCCTATCAGACCTAAATAATTATCGCCCCACGCCCACACGGTATAGTCCTCGCGTAGAGCATAACTGGTTGAATGATTTGTGGTCGCGGTGATAGCGATTATATTTTGCAAAAACGGATCGTTCGTTGCACCACCATGTACTTGAACAGGTGTTCCCTGAGGGAGATCTGAATTAATTCCTAAAGCACCTGAACCCCATGACCATACCGTACGATCAGAGCGTAAAGCGAGGGAATACGATGTGCCAGCTGTTATCGCAATAACATCTTGAAGGTGTGTATCATTTGTTGCTCCTCCCTGTACTTGAACAGGGATGCTTCGAAAAAAATGAATACATGGAATAAGAACACATGATGAGCAACGAAATATTCCGGTTCCTAGAGCCCCGCCAAAATCAGCACCCCAGGCCCAAACCGTTCCATCTGTACGCAAAGCCATGCTATGATTTGAACCAGCGGAAACGGAAGAAACATTCTGCATAACACCTGTATAATGTTCATCTGAACGAAGAAATGCAGGAGTTGACCTATTTTGTGGGCCCTCAAAACTACCACGAAGACCATCTCCCCAGCCTAGAACAGTACGATTGCTGCTAAGCGCATAGGAAGTGCCCCGACCTGCAGAGATAGCAATGATGTTTTCTAAGAAAATACCGCCCGCAGCGCCAGCATGGACTCGGATAGGTATAGAGGATGTAACGATAGTGTTACCGTTATCGCCTAGGGCGCCGAGTTGATTATTCCCCCATGCCCAAACCGAACCATCAGCACTAAGTGCAATGCTATGGGAAAAGCCTGCTGAAATAGCAATAATATCTTGCAAGAAATCATTGTCGCTACCACGTACTTGTACAGGTACAGAGCGAAATTGGTTTCCGCAAGTTGATCCGGCGAAGCACACACATGAAGCACCGATCCCCAGTGGATTACTCCAATTATCTCCCCATGCCCAAACTGTTCCATCGCTACGTAATGCCAGTGAGTGGGCACTGCCAGCTGAAATAGCAACGATATTTTCTAAGAATTCATTGCCCGTTTCGCCGCCTAGAACTTGAACTGGGGTCATTTCATATACGCAAATAGCACATCGCCATGGATAACATGAACAATATGTCCCGTTTCCTAGTTGACCATGTGAGCTACCTCCCCAAGCCCAGACTGTTCCATCATATCGCAGTGCAAGGATGTGACTCCCACCTGCCGAAATCATAGGTGCGGTGGAGAACGGCGCAGAAGCGGGCGCAACTGGCACAGACACGGCAATGCCAAACGCACCAGCAGCAGGCAGCAAAAGCAGCGCGGCCAGCAGCAAACCAATAACTCGACGTAATGTTTTTTTCATGAAGAACAGTCCCCCTTATGCTAAAATAGTAGTTTTTTGCAACCGTTGTGATTTTTAGACACTTTCCCTTATTAATTATAGCATGACGCTATCCTGTATGCAAGCGTTTTTTCGCAACCTGCGGAGCTGCCGTTGCAGGAAACTCGCAGACAAGTGATGCGCAATGGCAAATCAGACTGCCATGAATAAAATATTGATATCTTTATTTGATTGCCCTCCCATCTTGGTCGTCTGGCATTGCCCATTTCGCAATAAATTCAGAAATTTCTCTTCCAAAACCACTCGCTCTTCAACTCCGCTTCCAACTTCACAAGCCGGTCAAAGTCACTGCGAAACAGCCTGTGTGCAGGACGGCCCTCGAGATACTCATCTAAGCGGTATGTTCGATTCCGTAATAAGAACCTTTTTCAGATTGTTATTATCTAAAAACAGTCTTAAGTCCAAAAGGTTTTGTCTTGATGTTGGTCCGATAACTAATTCTGCTATTATAGTTTTTTCGTCATTGATTTTCCATATTGGCGACAAATCAAGCTCATAATAAGAACGAATTGTTCCTCGCATCGCGCAAAATTTTATACCCTCTATTCCAGATGGATTAGATATTTCTTGATTTTGTTTCGTATATTCGGTAACATAATTCAGTAACAATCTTACTTCATTTTCATTTGCAAATGATAGATTTTTAAATCTCCCTTGAGTATTAAGCATTATGCCCATCGCTAGGTCAAGTCCTGTCCATTCAAGGCTGGGATTTTCTATATAGTCATCTAATATTGCTTGTGCTATATCTTGAATGTTTCCATACAAGCATTTGGCTAGGCTCAACCCTATGAAACCCTGTAATTTATATGTTGTTTCAATATGCTCATTAAGCATATGTTGATTAAACCCAATGGCAACGCCTTGACCTGATTTTCCATACATACTCCAATGCAGCAAAGAATCTTTTTCTTCTACAAAAGAACATGAATATGATGCCATAATGGCTGAAGGCGAAAAAAGTCCGATTTTTTCAAACTTAGAAATCATTTCAATTGCTGCATCGCACATCTTGGAATACCTATCAGGATTTAGCATTTTTAAGTTTTTGAGTGCAATAATAATGTCATTTGCCCTATCGGCTGATTCATTTGCATCATTCATGTTGTAAATAGAAGTCAGACGCAATTTTTTAGACACAATGATATTATATAGCGCCTCAATTGATGTGTAATGATACATATCACTCATTACTCTCCTCCCTCAACCCCGTCCCCAATTCCACAAACCTATCAAAATCACTACGAAACAACCTGTCCTGCACAATGCGGTACTTCTCAAAATGCGCAAGCGCGTGCTCGCGGGCAATTTCGGCGGTCACTTTGCCGGCATCACTGAGCGTGTCATAGTCCGCCGCCTTGATAAAGCGGTTCAGGCGCACCTCCCAGTCCTCCATCGTCATGGGGATTTTGCGTTGCGCCATGCTTTCGGCGATGTCCAAATACGCGCTGACAAGCCGCTCAAGCTGGCCCATTTCAAACTCGGACAGATAATTCTTCGCCACCGTCACATCAAACTGCTGGATTTTGCCCTCGGGCGCAGCTTTCCATGTGGTCAGGCCCATGTGCTGCTTTTCAGCATCGGCACGCTCGACGATAAGCTCCGCCGCCGTGTGCCCGTGAATCGCCCAATGCAACTTGTTTTGCACCGTGGCGAAAAAACGCTTGGTCACCGATGCAGTCACGTCATAGTCAATCGAGGTGGCGTAAATGTCGGTGATTTTTTGATAAAACTTGCGCTCGCTCATGCGAATTTCGCGGATAACCTGTAACTGCCGGTCAAAATATTCATCGGTGAACATATGGCCCTGCTTGATGCGCTCCACGTCCATCGTCCAGCCTTGTATGGTGTAGTCCTTGACGATTTGTCCAGCCCACTTGCGAAACTGTACCGCGCGCTCGTTGTTGACCTTGAAACCCACGGCGACAATCATCTGCAAATTATAATGCTTCACCTCGCGACTGACCTGCCGTGCACCCTCTGTTTGAACTATCCGGAAATCCCGGATAGTTGCCTCGGGCGAAAGCTCATCATCAGCAAAAATGTGCTGGATATGCTCGTTAACGGTGCGCACATCAACGCCATAAAGCTCGGCCATCATTTTCTGCGATAGCCAAATATTCTCGTTTTCGTAGCGCATTTCGACGCTCTGCTCGCCGTCGCCCGTGGCGGCAATGAAGGTGAGATATTCCGCCGCCGCGCTGCGGATGGTGATTTCATTTTTGTTGGGCATGTGACGTCCTCCTGTCTGTATTTATTATACTGCAAAACATCCGTTTTGTAAAGCCTAATCACATTCTTTTCCGCGTCGCAGTGCCTCTTTCACATCAATATCCTCCACCCAGTATGCTTGCAATTATGGAAAATCACTTGACAAATCCTCACCTCTACGTTACAATAGAGAGAATGAATGTTTAGTTGGAGCACATCATGCAAATCTTCACCATCGGCTACACCCAAAAGAGCGCACAGCAATTTTTCGAGCTTATCAAAGCCAATCAAATTGATGTGCTCATTGACGTACGCTTGTATAACTCCACGCAGCTTGCGGGCTTTTCAAAAAGCCGCGACTTGCAATATTTTCTCAAGGAAATTTGCGGGTGCAGCTATGTTTGGGCAAAGCAATTCGCGCCAACCGCCAAGCTACTGGATGACTACAAAAATGGGCGCATCGATTGGCCAACTTACGAGAAAATTTACTGCGATAATCTGCGTGGGCTAGACTTTTTTGCGCAATATCACGGCAAGCGTGTTTGCCTGCTTTGCGCGGAGCACACGCCGCAACAATGTCATCGCAAGTTGCTTGCGGAGGCGCTAGCCAACAAGGTCGTGCATTTATGATCATTTCCGCCTCCCGCCGCACCGACATCCCCGCATGTTACGCCGACTGGCTGGTCAATCGGCTACACGCGGGCTACTGCATGATGAAAAACCCATACAACCCTGCGCAAGTCAAGCGCGTTTCGTTGCTGCCTGAGGATGTGGCCGGCATCGTGTTGTGGACGAAAAACGCCGCGCCGTTGCTGCCCAAACTGGCCGCACTTGAGCCGTACAAACATTATTTTCAGTACACCATCACGCCCTACTACGCGGACATAGAAAACGGTCTCGCGGACAAGAAAAGCGTGATAGCCGCGTTCATTGAGCTAAGCCGCCACACGCGCGTGATTTGGCGCTATGACCCAATCATAATCACGCCGAAATACACCCATGAATATCACGTGCGTGCGTTTACTAAGCTGTGCGAGTTACTTGCCGGGCACACCGAAAAGTGCATCATCAGCTTTGCCATTGCATATAAATCCGTGGCAAAAAATCTTGCGGCTGTTGGCCACGTGGGGCTGCCTGCGGAAGAAAAATTGCGACTGGCAGCTGACTTGCGGCACATCGCAAGCGAACACGGCATCACGCTTTGCAGCTGCTGCGAAGAGCTTGGATTGCAGTCCATTTCGTGCATTGACGCAAGCTTGTTCAATACGATTGCGCCACGCGATAAACACCAGCGTGTGGGCTGTAACTGCGCCATTAGCGTTGACATCGGCGCGTACAATTCCTGCATGAACGGCTGCTTGTACTGCTACGCGAATCATAGCTTGGCCAAAGTGTGCGCGAATTTTGCGGGGCACAACGCGCAAGCGGAGTTACTAATAGATTGAGAACAGGAGAAACACCATGCACAACATCACCATCACGGGCTACAACAGCGAGGGCGAAGGCGTGGGCCGCAGCGATGGCCTGGTTGTGTTTGTGCCCTTTGCCCTAGCCGGCGAAACCGTACGCGTGCAAATCGTGAAGCAACATAGTTCTTATGCCCACGCAGAGCTGGTTGAAATTTTGCAGCCCTCGCCCGAGCGAATCACACCCGAGTGCCCGCACTTCGGCGCTTGCGGCGGCTGCGGACTGCTGCATATGACATACGCAGAAGAGCTGCGACTGAAACAAGGCAACGTTGCACGCGCGCTTCGTCTGCCCGATGTGCCGATTATTCCCTCACCGACGGTGCAGCATTATCGCAACAAAACCACCTGGCAAACCGATGGCAAAAAAATCGGGCTGTATGCACGAAAATCGCACGACGTGATTGCCGTTGAGCATTGTTTGCTGCAAAGCCAGCAGGCAAATGCGACCAAACACAGCCGGCTTTTTTATCGAGAGCCACGCCAAAATTTATGCGGGCTGGCATTTCAGTTGAGCGACACATCGTTCTTTCAGGTGAACAACGCCGCCGCCGAAAAGATGATCGACACGATTGCGCAACATGTTTCGCCCACTGATCATATTCTCGATTTGTATTGCGGCGTTGGCGCCATTGGGCTTTGCCTCGCCAAGCATGTGCGCAGCATAACGGGCGTCGAAATCAACAAACAAGCCGTGAAAGAAGCTGCTGCAAACGCTCGTCGCAACAACATCACAAACGCAAAATTCCATGCAGGCAAAAGTGAAAACGTCATCAGCGAGCTTGACCTAAGTGCCTTTGATGTTGTCATCATCGACCCACCGCGTGCAGGTTGCGACAAACGGCTGATTGATGCACTGCAAGCCCAGCGCGTTGCAAAGCTGATTTATGTGTCGTGCAACCCGGCCACACTCGCCCGCGATGTGAAGCGGCTGGCCAACTATACATTGACCTCCGCAGCCGCCGTTGATATGTTCCCGCGCACCGCGCATGTGGAGACGGTTTGTGTGCTGGAGACGCAGAAAGAGAGTGCAGAATGAACATCTTGATGTTGCCAAGGGCTCCCCTGTAGGGGAGCTGGCACGCCGTGAGGCGTGACTGAGGGGTTCAACATCAATATAAAAATCTAAAACAACGAAATAAAAAAAGAAAGCCTTGTCATCAAGGCTTTTCTCTGTGGCTCCCCCTGTTGGACTCGAACCAACGACCCTGCGGTTAACAGCCGCATGCTCTACCAACTGAGCTAAGGAGGAATGTATCCCACAAAAAGTGGGTGTTGGCATCGACCTATCTTCCCGGGCCGTCTCCAGCCAAGTATTTTCGGCGCAAGTGAGCTTAACTGCCGTGTTCGGGATGGGAACGGGTGGAACCTCACTGCCATAAATACCAACTTTACCTTATCATTATACACATTTTGGGTGCGTTTGTCAAGTGGTTTTGCGAATTTGTCACATTGCACAAAAATCGGCTGAAAATTTTAGCAAATTGCGAATTGTAAAAAGTCTGTGAATATGTTATACTATAGGACAAGCGAATATGAGAGGAGGAATGCAAATGGGTAGTCTTTTGAGCATGATTGTGTCTCTAGCTTCAGTCCTTGTTAACATTGCGCTAAGCGCAGCGATCATCTTCTTTTCCCTGCGTTTGGGCGGAATCATCTAATAACTACTTACGATTAACGAAAGGAAAACAGTACATATGATGGATTTTCTATGGGGAGTTAACCCCCTCACTGGTCTTATTTTTGCTTGGCTTGCTGTGATTGGCGTAGCCTTTTTGGTGTTTTTTATCCAGTTGCTGATCGCTATTATTTTTGGTTAAAGAAGGAGGAATTTACCTATGATTATATTGAGCTTGTTTGGCAGCATGCTTCGCTGGGTTGCGGGTCTCACCACCTTGATTGGTTTGATTATATGGGCGATCAACGGCTTTGTCGTGCCTGCATAAATTAGAGCATAGTATCCACCCCCCATGGGGTGGTTTTTCATGCCTACTCGCCCGGATGAAAATGCTCCCACACCCACTTTGCCGTCGCTTTCGTCATGCCAGGCGTGGCGGCCAGTTCTTCCTGCGAAGCGGCCTTGATGGCCTTGAGCGTTTTGAAGTGCGTCAGCAGAGCCTTCACCCGCGCAGGCCCAATGCCGGGGATACCCATCAGTTCGGAGTCCAAGGTGGTTTTTTTGTGTTTGGTGTGATGATACGCCACGGCAAAGCGGTGCACTTCATCCTGAATCTTCGTCACCAATGCGAAGGCCTGCTTCGTTGCGGTGAATGCAATCTCACCCCCGCCGCCTGCAGCGATGGCACGGGTTTTGTGTTTGCCGTCTTTCACCATGCCAAACACAGGAATCACCACACCATGGCGTTCCAGCACAGGCTGCACTGCATGCACCTGCCCCACGCCGCCGTCCAGCAGAATTAAATCAGCAGCGGGCATTTCATCAAGGCGCGACAGTCGCCTATCTAAAACTTCCGCCATGGCGGCATAGTCATCGTTGCCCTGCCCCTGTATCGCATAGCGACGATAGCCCGCTTTGTGCGGCACACCGTTTTTGAACACAATCATCGCGCCCACGGTGTCTGCACCGCCGGTGTGCGAGATATCATAGGCCTCGATGGTTTCGGGCGGTGCAGGCAAGCCCAGCATGCGAGCCAATTCCTCCAGCGCAGCGAACTGCTTGCCGCCCTGTCGCCCGGTTTTGTTCGCCAGGTGCTCCACTGCGTTTTGGCGCGCAAGGTCAACCAAACGCGCGGGCTCGCTCTTTTGCGCCACCATAATTTCCACTTTGTGGCCTGTTTTGTCTGCTAGCCACTGTGCCAGCAATTCGGGTGACTGCGTCTCGCCGTCCAGCACCACGCGGCGTAGTTTCCCCGGCTCGCGCATGCCATAATATTGCTCCAGCAAGCGCTGGCGCAATTCTTCCACCGACTCTGCTCGCGGCACAATGAAGCTTTCGCTGTCGCACAGCTTGCCCGCACAAAACCGCAGCGCAGTGAAGCAAACCTGCTTGGCATCTGCCGCCAGCGCAAACACATCCTGGTCTTCCACGTTCACGCTCACCACATGCTGTTTTTCTTTCAGATTCTCCATCGCACGCAGTTTGTCGCGCAATGCCGCCGCTCGTTCAAACTGCAGCTCTTCGGCAGCCTGTTCCATCGCGCGTTGCAACTCGCGATGGGCTTGTGTGCTGCCCCGCACCAGATAATTTTCTGCATCGCGCACGCTTTGCACATACTCAGCATGTTTGATTTTTCGTGCACAAGGCGCAGCGCAGCGTTTGATATAATGCTGCAGGCACGGCCGTCCCTTGCCAATGTCCCGCGGGAACTGCTTGCTGCACGTCGGCAACTGATAAATCTGCTGGGCATCGCTCACCGCACGTTTAAACTCACCAATGGCGGTGAACGGCCCATGGTAGGTCGCGCCGTCATCGGCCTGCCGCTTGGCAACGGCCAGGCGTGGCCAGTCTTCGCGGGTGATGCGCAGCCAATAGAAGCCCTTGTCGTCCTTCAAGCAAAGGTTATACTTGGGATTGTGCTGTTTAACCAGCGATTGCTCCAGCACAAGGGCCTCGTATTCCGAGCTGGTGATGATGGTGTCGAAGTCCGTCACGTGCTGCAAGCCGAGGCCGATGTAACAATGCCCCTGCAGCCCTTGCGCAGTGAAGTATTGACACAGCCGTGCCCGTAGGTTTTTCGCCTTGCCAATATAAACCACGCCGCCTTTGGTGTCTTTCATCAAATACACACCGGGCAGCGTGGGCAGGGCGAGGGCTTTTTCACGCAGGTTAGTCATGCTGTCCTTTCTTGCTACTTTTTTGAAAAAAGTAGCACAAAAAACTTTTTAGTCGCTTCGCTGTGTCCTATGATAGGCACTGCGATTTAACTCTCGCTTCGCGGTTGACTATTTATGTTGGTTGAAGACACAACCCCCAAGCTCCTTCCTCGGGAAGGAGCTCCCACCCGGGGTCCCCGCAAATGCTTGCATTTGTGGGGTGGTAACTCGGAGAGGGTGAGGAAGGCTCGCGGAGCGACGTGATTTACGTTTCGCATATTCGCCGTGTCAACCCGCAACCCCTTGTGTAGGGGCGGCTATCAGCCGCCCGGGATTTTTATGGTGTATGGAACAGACGACCGCAGGTCCTCCGTCTGTTTTATCTCACCTTCTGCTTGGATAGCTAATCTCACGCGCCCAAGTGTCAATTTCCCGCGCAAATTGCGGCACGCTCATCAGCCCTGCGCTCCAACAGTATGCCCTGTCTTTCTCAGACATTTCATCAAGCGCCAGCCAGCGCACCTCAATTAAATATTGCTCTTCAACCTCCGGATCATAACCCAACGTGGGGCTTTGGTCACCAATGTCAATGTGATAGGTATAGAAATGCTTGTCATCGCTATACGGGTCAGCCCATTCGCTGCTTTTGCGGATGATCGTACCCGTCACATTGCATTCTTCTTGCAGCTCACGCAAAGCGGCTTGCTCCGGCGTTTCGCCTTCTTCAATGCCGCCGCCGGGCAGGCAATAATGCACATTATCACCGCTGCGGCACGTATGCTTTACCATCAATATTTTGTTGCCGCGAATCACCAACGCTTGTGCTCGCCCTTTATATTTTCCCACTGTGCATCCTCCATCTCTAAACGCCTTTACGTTTCGCTGTTGCCATCCTCTTAAGCCTTGGCTCCTTCCTCGGGAAGGGTGAGGAAGGTTCGCGGAGCGACGTGATTTACGTTTCGCATATTCGCCGTGTCAACTCGCAACCCCTTGTGTAGGGGCGGATGCAAATCCGCCCGAAAGTTTCGTCGAACGATAAGGTGCTTTTAGATCAAGCTTTTGGTTGTTGCCAAGGGCTCCCCTGTAGGGGAGCTGGCACGCCGGGAGGCGTGACTGAGGGGTTGGTATGTCTAAAACATCAAACTACAATAGAACACAGCGAAGCGGCGGAGCCCCCATCGCAGGTGGTTACTGCGTAAATTTCCCCATCGCCGCGTCAATCTCCCCCTGCACAATCAGCGCAATTGCCTCGCAAGCACGCTCGCACGCGCCGCGCAATTCCTCCTTCTCCTCGGGGAAGAAATCCGACAGCACCCAATCGGCAGTATTAGCCTGCGGACTGGGCTTTTTGCCTGCTCCCAGCTTAATGCGCGGATATTCCTCGGTCTCCAAGTGCGCGGCAATGCTGCGCAGACCCTTTTGTCCGCCGTCACTGCCCTTGCGACGAATGCGCAACACGCCCGCTTCAAACGAGATGTCGTCCGTCAGCACCAGCACGCGCTCCGGCGGAATATCATAAGCCTTTGCCGCCGCGAGCACCGCCCGCCCGCTTTCGTTCATGTAGGTCGTGGGTTTCATCAGCAGGCAGGGCACACCGGCGATATCACACGCCGCAGTCAGGCTGTGGAACTTCACATTGCCCACTGTCACGCCCAGCTGTTTGCTCAGCATGTCTATGCACAAATAGCCCGCGTTGTGGCGATTGAACTGGTGCTTCAGCCCGGGGTTACCCAGACCCACAATCAGCCACTGCGGGGGATTGCTATTCTCTTTTTTGCGTCGAAAAAACATATGCTTTCTCCTTTTTTGAGGGCGGCGTTGACGCTACCTGAAACTTGTTATTCATCGCCAATTTTGCGCTTGTTAACCTCTTAAGCCTCAGCTCCTTCCTTGGGAAGGAGCTGGCCGACCTCGGGTCGGTCTGAGGAAGGTTCGCGGAGCGATGATTTTGCTGTCGTACCTCTTAATCCCCCAATTCCCCTCCGCCGGGGTCCCCGTAAATGCTTGCATTTTGGGGGTGGTACGCGAGGGGTGAGGTCGGTTCGCGGAGCGAGAATTGCGTTGTCGCTCTTGCCTCACTCGCCCAAATTTTCGCACTATTTTTTTCGGTCAAAGTGCCTT
>WQWM01000006.1 GCA_009785335.1 Oscillospiraceae bacterium | reverse complement strand
GTTTTGTATCACATACTTTTCTGTCTCTTTTTCTCAGAGACTATTATAACACAAACCATAGGCTATGCACAGGTGCGAGATATTTGACGCTTACAAATAATATCAAATAGGAGGCGTTTGCGAGATGAAAAATAAAAAGAGAAAAACCTTGGCAGTGTTGCTAGCAATCGTTATTGTTGTTGGGGCTTGGGTTATTGCACCCTCAGCCACTGAAGCCACGGAAAACTTCAGCGCTTATATTTCATATGAAGCATTAATATGCTTTCAACAGCTTCAGTCACATTCAGTAGAAGATGTTCGACGACTTATTGTTAATGGCAACCCAATATACCAAGAAATTCGTGTTCACTATGATGATATCGGAGTAGTAACCTATCAAGAGCCTATTGCACAAAGAGAAATAGAGCATTTTTTGGCTAGTTTAGATGGTAATATCCAGCCGTTTAATATCAACTCCTTCCCAGTGACACGAATCAGATATAGTGGTCTGCCACGTGCGGAAAGCATTGTTATTATTCTACTGGGCGATAGGTTTACCTTGGCGCAGTATGGCACTTGGCCAAACCCTGCTCGGGGAACGGTTTTGTATCTTGCTGATATTGCAATTAACACAATGATAAGCACTCACCCATTTGGGCTTTTCGCGGACTTATTTACAGTATACGTGATTCACTCCCATGGAACTCATCCCCTTGCCAATGGGTACAGCTACCTTGGTGCAGTAATACCTGATGGAAGGCTTACACCATCAAACACACTTCGCCAATATCGGATTAGAGCCTTGGCGGATGCTATTGTTAATCCCAATGACCAAGATATGATACAAATTATCGCGAATTCAAATCGACATGAAAATAGATCGGGGTTTGCTATTGGTGGTATTGCTGTGACTTCGACGCGAAATAATCAAAACGGCGCTTCAACCGCTACATTTCCTAATGGCACAGCCTGGCAGGGTGTATTTATTCATGAGTTTGGTCATTCTTTTGGTGACCTTGCAGATGAGCATTTTGGTAATGCAAATCGGAATGAGCGACGCGCGAATGTTACACGAGCCACCGATGCAAATTTAAAATGGCGACATTGGCATGGTCATCGAAATGTATGCGTTTCAGCACCTAGACGCTCTAGTGATGGCTGGGCTGTGCCAACGTACGCCGCACGTCGTTGCTTGATGGACAGTGTGGGCCATCGTAATTTTTGCGGTGTCTGCACAGCGGAACTAGTGCGACGAATGGCATTAGTGTCGGGGGAAACATTTCATGGAAGACGCCCGGAAACAGACGCATCGTTGCCAAACACCCCAACAGTTGTAATCCCACCGGGGACAAATCGAATTCTAGATTCCGCTTTTCATGGCAACACATCGCTTCAAACCATTCACATTCCCGCATCGGTCAACGAGATAGGCGATTTTGCTTTTATTGGCGCAACTGGCCTTAGAACCATCCACAACGCCAGCACAATACCACAACAAATCAATGACACAACATTTGCAGGCGTTAATCGGGCCAATGTTAGTGTGTTTATTCCGACTGGCACAACCCAGGCCTACATTGCGGCTGGTTGGGGACGCTTCAGGCTTGTAGAAAGCGGAGCACTTACCGTTTCCACATGGGCTCAACTTCGCGCCGCCGTCAACGCTGCACCGGCAAACACGCCAACAATCATTCATATTACAGAGAGTTTTTCCGCACCAACCGGCGCTGCGGGCGAAGCGATTATCATCCCTGCTAACCGACAAATCACGCTGGTGAGTGCAGGTGCCAATGCTGCACAAGCATCTTTCTCTACTCTAGGTGAAGAATTTTTGTTGCCACAGCTATCCTTGCCTGTTTTGTACGATAGCGTTGAATCTATTGAACTTTCTCCTATCATTGGTGAAGATGTTTCGTTGCGTGAATGCGAATTTGCAAGGCATTATCTGCACGAAGATGGAACAATCACCACAGCTTTGTTCGCGCAACCTGTGAATTTCTTGGACGCAAGCGGCGCTTGGCAGGACATTGACAATACCTTGCAGCTGCAACGAGATGGGACCTTCACGCCTGTGGCATCAAGCATGGATATTCAAATCCCACAAGATGCGACAAGCGGCTTGCTGACAATTGACAGAGGTAGCTATAGCATCGCGTTTGGCTCAACTGAGACTGCAAGAAGCGCAATGGTTGGGCAGCTAGTTGCTGTGGATGAAATGCAGGCTGAACATACAGTGGCTCGATCACGCCAAGAACAAATCGAGTTGAGCAATGACTACATGATGCAAGTGGAAAACCTAGCTTCTGCTGTGTCGTTTGGCAATGTTGAGCAAATCGTGACCAATGGGGGCGTGCACGAGCAAATTACCGTCTATCAACGGCAAAGAGAATATACCTATTCCTACAATTTCTTAATGAGTGGGTTGATTCCTGTTGCGCAAGAAAATGGGTCATTTACGCTTTACTCTGAAGTGACTAGTGAGCCGAAGTTTGTTTTACAAGCCCCCTTTATGTTTGATGCGAGCGGTGAAGTTAACGGAATTGACTTCGAATTGCGCGACGGCACAGTTTCCCTGAGGGCAGATGCGGAGTGGATTAATACACTTGAGCGCACTTTGCCAGTAACCATCGTGCCGATGTCAGTGCAACCGTGGAGAGAGGGACCCATTCGAGACACTTATGTGAATTCGGCTAATAGTCTTATCACGAATACACTGATCAATTTCGTGGGAAGTAGGGAAACAGGCGGCATTAATCGCACTTTAATGCGCTTTGACCTTAGCTCAATACCCAACAATCGAGTTATCACTTCCGCTAACCTGCAAATCACACAAAACCGCACATACAGCTTTAGTT
This sequence comes from Oscillospiraceae bacterium, assembly GCA_009785335.1. GTDB lineage: Bacteria > Bacillota > Clostridia > Oscillospirales > Acutalibacteraceae > WRMQ01. The sequence continues at coordinate 88,976 of WQWM01000006.1, read as the reverse complement.
CTGGCATGAACATGCAAATTTATCGGCTTGCGGCTGCCATACCTGCAAGTGTTAATTGGGGCAACCAGCCTAATCTAGGTGGTCTAGCAGCAACTCAAGCAATTGTTTCAGCAAGCGGTCATTCCTATAATATTTCCATCACCAACACTGCACGCAACTGGCATGAAAATTCTGCCAGCAACCACGGCATAGCCATCATGAGCGGCGATGAAAGTCGGTCAACTCGTGTTGATTTGGCTTCTTCGAGGAATTTGCTGACAAATAATCGGCCTTCGCTAATAGTAACCCATGCGCCGCCTGTTAACGCTGTTCAAACAATCACACAAGCGCGAAGTAGTCAACGTCACTTTATCGTGAACGGTAGCTTAACGCTTGGTTCGGGCATCACATTGAGCGGCGGCACAGCAACGAATTCGAACAACGCTGGCGGCGTGCAAGTGAACGCTGGCGGCAATTTCACCATGAACACTGGCAGCATCATTGAAAACTGCCGACGCACGATTATTGGTGGTGCTGTAGCACTTGCGGGCAGTGGCACAGCGGTAGGCACGCGTGCGACATTCACGCTCGCAGGTGGCACGATTCGCAACAATAGTGCTACCAATGGCGGTGGCGTGAATCTTGGCGCAAACAGTCGCATGACTATGAGCAGCGGCTACATTCGAAACAACGTGACCACTGATGCTGCAAGCACGGGGAGCGTTGGAGGCGGCGGTGTACGAATAAATTCCGCCACCGCAACATTCGAAATGACTGGCGGCACGATTGAGAATAATACTTCAGCACGGCATGGCGGTGGCGTACATGTTGCCACTAACGGTGCTGCTTTCACCATGCGCGGCGGCACAATTCGCGCAAACACCGCAGCAAACCATGGTGGTGGCGTGGGCATGTCTTCCTCTACCTCAAATCGAGCCACGCTCTTGCTGGCTGGTGGTACGATTGAGAACAACACAGCAGTCAACGGCGGCGGTGTTGGTACAGTGAATATTTCGAATTCGTTATATGGTCCGCAACTTACGATGACCAGCGGTGTCATTCGCAATAACACTGCCACAACCAATGGTGGTGGCGTGCATGTTGCGGCGGGTGCGACGTTTACGATGAACGGTGCAAGTGCGCGCATCGAAAACAACCGCTCCACAAGCACGACCGCAACCAATGGCGGCGGCGGTGTCAATCTATTGGGAAGCGGAACAGACGCTGCCACGCGCGCTACATTCACACTGCAAAATGGCACCATCAGCGGCAATGAAGGTCGTTCCGGCGGCGGTGTGCGTGTTGCGACAAATGGCCGCATGAACATGACCGGCGGTACAATTACCAACAACCGCTCGACTGCAACAACGGCAACTGGTGGCGGCGGCGGTGTGTACGTGTCGTCTGGCACGATTGCAAATGGCATGGGTTTCAACATGACCGGCGGCACAATTAGCAATAACACTGCTGTGAACAACGGCGGCGGCATTTTCTCTACGTTGCACAGTACCGCAAACCCAGTTCCAACAACAGCTTACGCCAATCTCCGCATCACCGCAGCTGCAAGATTCTCCGGCAACAGATCTCGACAAGCATTTGCGCCGCCCAGCAATCGCTTAGCGCACATTGCAACGACAGCAAGCGTCAGCTTTGGGAACTATGCGCTTAACAACCACGATATAAATTATACGGGTAGCTAACATGACCGCAGAGAATTATTGCTGTAAAAAAGTTCACTGCATAGCAGTTGCAAAAGCTAGATAAACATGCTATAATAATATTAGAGAAATATTTGAAGGAGATTTTTATGAAAAAAGCTAAACGACTGCTCAGCGTTGCCTTGTCGGTGCTCTTGACGCTTGGTTTGCTTGCCGTTGGTACGGTGCCAGCGGGAGCTGCGCCTGCGTTCAGCACCACGCCAATGGTTGCGAGAGGCAGCGAAGTTGCTGTGGCGCTACACAGTGATGGCACTCTATGGAGTGGTTATATGGGGAATTTCAGCACACCAGCCATGCCGATATATGGAATAGATCGCGTTGTTTCGCTGCTTCTCGGCAGCCCAGGCACTGTTGTTGCGCAGCGATATGACGGCACGGTTTGGGAAATAGTCCCCGAAGGTGATTTCGTTACGCAACAGCAAATAGATGACTTGGACGATATTGTTGCACTTGCGACTAGTTTGCGCCCCGGTGAACTTAGTGAGCCCGCAATCAGGCACACGCTTGCGATCCGAACGGATGGAACCGTTTGGTCTTGGGACAGAAACCGAACTCTGCCCGCTAGCGTGTTGGGGCCCGAAAATGCGAAGGCTGTCGCGTTGTCAGACTGGGGGGTGTTTTCTGTTGCGCTGTGTGGTGAAGATGACGTTTGGCTTTGGCGCAGTGGAAATTATACGGCTGAGCGTGTGCCTGGATTAACTAATATTACAGCAATATCTATGGATGTTCATGAAGCCATATGGGCCTTGCGAGGTGATGGTGTACTACTTTCCGTACAGACGCTGGGCGGAGATGTAAGTCTACCTGAACAAGTGTTGGACGATGTGAGCGCAATTTCAGGAATCTTTGCGCTACGCAACGATGGCAGTGTTTGGAGACATGGCAGCGTGCACCAAGAGGAATTAAGCAATATCATCGCAATTGCAGACGCTCCTTCTATGTGTTGCTGTGGTTATTTTCAGGCTCTCGCGTTAGACAGCGACGGTTATGTTTGGTCAGCAAGCGACTATTTCGACTATCAGCGAGGTTTTTCTCAAGTTCAAGGATCTGATCCTGAAAGCTGGTTGAACCTGTTTGTGCCTCTTGCGATAATCCCCGTGACAGGCATAACGATTGCAGGCAACGCCACGAGAAACTTGAACACCGGCGCAACGCTGAATTTTTCCGCAACTGTCGCCCCTGCCAACGCAACGAATCGAAACGTGTCATGGAGTTCTAGCAACCGCAACGTGGTCACGGTCAACGCCAACGGACGTGTGACGGCAGTTGCTCCGGGCAACGCGACCATCACCGCAAGAACGGAATGCGGACGCACAGCACAGGTCACCATAACGGTAGAGCAACCCACCAACCTTACTTGGCTATGGATTTTGTTAGGCGTGATTGCGGCATTGCTTGCCACAGCACTTGGGGTGTTTGCAATTGTGCGGTATATGGCGTAGACATGGCGCTGTTTTCCTCTCCATGTTTAAAAACAGCCACGTTCGCTTAACACGCGCGCGTGGCTGTTGCTTTTTGCAGAAACAAGTCGAACGATTTTTCTTGCATTTTTCGCTTTTCGATGCTAAAATATATGTGGGCGTTGTCCTAAAATTTAAGCATAAGGTGTGTCTTGTGTCTATGAACCAAAAATAAAAAGTGCCGCTGTGGCATTTTTACCCCTAGCATATAAGCCTTTCAAGATTTAGCGAACTTTGCGGCAGCGAAAAGCCTTAAATATCAAGGGTTTGCGCGTTTGCCGTGCGACACCGTATCGGCACCAGCAGCATGCCTTCGCATTTGTCATGCGGCAGTTTACAGAAGGTATCTCACCCGGCGTGGCATTGCTGATGGAAATGGGGACTGGGAAAAGTCTAACTTCGGTCGCCATCACCGGTGCGCTGGCGCAGGCGGGAAAAGTCTGCCGCGTGCTTATCGTTGCCCCATTGTCCATCTTGGGCGTGTGGCAAGACGAGTTCGCCAAGTTCGCGGACTTCGACTATACGCTGCAAGTGTTGACTGGCGGCAGCAGCAAAAAGGCCGCAGCCCTGCGCGGACTAAGCGGAGCCACCCTGCAAATTGCCGTGGTCAACTACGAAAGCGCATGGCGGCTGGAACAGGAAATCGCCGATTGGCGACCTGACATGATCATCTGCGACGAGGGGCACAAAATCAAGAGCCACAGCACCAACGCCAGCAAAGCCATGCATCGGCTTGGCGCGCGGGCGAAGTTTCGCCTGCTGTTGACCGGCACGCCCGTGACAAACAAAGCCGTGGATATTTTTTCGCAGTACAAATTCCTGCATCCTGGCGTATTCGGCACGAGCTTTTATGCTTTCCGTAACCGTTATTTCGAGCAGGGCTACTTCCCCAGCCAGCTGACCATGAAGCCCCACATGGAGCCGGAATTTACCCAGCGACTGCACAGTATTGCCTTTCGCGCAACAAAAGCGGAGTGCCTTGACCTGCCCGAACCGTGGACATTGTGCGCCCCGTGGAGCTGGAACCCGCCGCCCGACGCACCTACCACGACTTGGTGCGCGACAGCTTTGCAGAGCTTGGCGTGGAAGATACCGTCACCGCCGCCAACATCTTCACACGGCTCATGCGCCTGTCGCAGTTGACTGGAGGCTTCATTAAGCCTGATGACAGCAAAGTTGGTGCAAATCAGCCGGGCAAAATTGGCAGCCCTTGAAGACATCATCGAACAGGTCGTGGCTGAGGGCAAAAAGCCGGTGGTTATCGCCCGCTTTGTTGCCGAGATTGAGGCCATTTGCGCTATGCTTGCAAATATGGGCATCGCCCACAGCTGCATCATGGGTGGCGTGCAAGACCGCGATGAACAGGTGGCACGCTTTCAGAATGACCCCAGTGTGCAAGTGTTTGTCGGACAGATTGCCACGGCTGGTTTGGGTATCACGCTCACGGCAGCAAGCACGATGGTGTTTTACAGCACGGACTATTCTATGTCGAATCATGAACAAGCGCGCGCCCGCATTCACCGCGTGGGGCAAGCCGCGAAGTGCACCTACGTGTACTTCGCGGCACGCGGCACGGTGGATGAAAAAGTGTTGCAAGCCCTGCGCAACAAAGCCGACCTTGCAAAAACACTGTGTGTCGCCTGTTGCAGGCCGCAAAGCTGAGCTGTTTGATGCGCTGCGCGAACAAGGGCATGGCGATCTTATTGTCCCTTTGCATAGAAAACGATGGAAGAAATCGCACAAAAAACGAGTTTTAAGAGAAAGGGAGAGCATGGTAGCAATCGGCAGGAAAAGAGTGCGCAAAAGACAGGCTGATTGGGCCTGTCTTTAGTATGAAAAATGACACTTCCTTTTTGTTCGTTATTTGAAACTCTATTTTAGCACATTGCGCGCGCCTTGCCAACTCTTTTCTTCGCATTCTCTTTTATTTTTTGTGCTCAATTTCCTTTGCTTGCATTCTCGTTTTTAACAAGAGCTAACAGCTGCCACAGTATTATGTCGAGGGCAGCCACCCGGCCATTATCGAGCCGGAGTTGTTTGACTTGGTGCAATATGAGCTTGCGCGCCGTGCGGCCAGCGGCCAAAACAGCGTGAGCGGCCACCCATTTTCGGGCAAGATTTTCTTCACTTGTGGCGGCATGTTTGGCTCAAAAGTATGGAACAGCAACCAGCCGCACCGCCGCACGGTGTGGCAGTGCAATGCCAAATATGCTGGTGAAGCCGTGTGCCGCACGCCGCACCTCACAGACCAGCAAGTCGAGTGGCGTTCTTGGCGGCGTTTAACCAGCGGCTGACCCAGCGTGGAGCCATGTTCGCGGCCTACGATGAAGTGTTGACTGCACTCACCGACACCAGCGACCTTGATGGCGAGGCCGCAATCCTCACGCGGGAATGCGAAGTCGTGATGGAGCTTACCCGTCGCGCGGTGCAGGAAAACGCCAACACTGCCCTTGACCAAGTGGCTTACCAACAGCGGCATGATGCGCTGGTTACGCGTTATGAAAAAGCCCACGCTCGGCTTGGCGAGATTGAGAAAACCCGCGCTGAACGTCGTGCCAAGCGTGCGAACATCCGTCGGTTTTTATCCACGCTTGAGCGACAGCCCGACCTCGTGACCGACTTTGATGATGAGCTTTGGTACACCACCGTTGACCGCGTGACTGTGCACAGCGATGGGCGATTGACCGTGCTATTTCGCGATGGAGTAGAGATTGTGCCGCAAGCCGAGGAACTGCCAACGGCGGCGTGAATGATGCCCGCATTTTTTGTTTGACAAACTCCGCGCGATGTGCTATACTATGCCATAGGCAAAGTTTGATTGTATGCGCCGCCGTAGTGCTTGGGGCTCGACTTAGCCCGATTTTATACCTTTTGTCTATGGTATTAAATTTTTTCACTTTAGACATTCGGGTTGTTCTTACAGCATTTCAAGTGCTGTTAAGAGCAACCCGCTTTTTCTGCGCCTATTAGCTTGCCTTAAGTAAGGGTTCATAGCACACAGTAACACCCTTTCGGGTTTGCATAGACACCTCCGGGAAAGCGAACATGTCGGGGATTTCGACTGCACCGATGCAATTGTAGTGGATAGTAAGTTGCTGGCAGTGCTTGCCGTCAATCTTCTCGGATTGATGGACTTCGATGCGTTCAATCAACTCGTTGAGCATCCCCTCGGACAGTTTTTTCGCTCTGGTGTATTTGCGGACGGTGGCGATGAAGTGATTTGCAGTCATTGCTTTTTCGGTGGATTTTTCAATCTCAGCAGAAAGAATGGCAATTTTGTCCGCAAGTTCTTTTTGCTTGCGCTCACGCTGTGAGGTGTCATTTTGCTTGGATAATCCCATCGCAATTTGGGCAAAATCGCTCTCATGTTTGCGTGCAAATTGCATCAATCTGCGGATTTCGCCGAGCACCACTTTTTCAAGAAAATCCACGCGAATGTAGTGCGTTGTCGGGCAATCACCCCGCCGACTATTGTAGCCGGAACAGTTGGAATATTTGATGTCGGGGTTCTTTTGGTTGAAGTGATACCACAAATTGTGGCCGCAGTCGGCGCAGATGAGCAAGCCGCTGAACATGTTCTTTTCGCCGTCTTTGGTCGGGTGTTTGCGTGTTTTTCGCTTGCGGTTTTCGGCGATACGCTCCCAAACTTCGCGGTCAATGATGTCGCCGTGTAAGCGTCAAAAGGATAAAAAATATGGTGGTTACATGAAGACCTCAATTTTGTTGGCGCGTTTTATTTCGTCTATCTCATTGTGTTTGCAACGTTTTCGCTCTTTTCGGTCTCAGTCGGTGCTTACAAGTTATACGCAAATGACCGCATGTTTAGGCTGAAAAACAGATTCACTGCCAATGATTTGCCGGTGTCCATTTTGGTTCCGGCACACAACGAGGCCGTGACAATTGTAGACAGTGTGAACTCATTGCTGGCGGTGGATTATCGAAACTATGAAATCGTTGTGATAGACGACGGCTCGCAAGATGATACGGCACAAAAACTCATTGATGCATTCAAACTTAAGTCTATGCATCGCTATGTTGAACGTGTGCTGACGTGCCAGCCTGAACAAGCGATCTATAAAAATGTGGTGCAGGGGGTTGCAATCACCCTTGTGTGCAAGGAAAACGGTGGCAAAGGCGATGCATTGAACATGGGGATCAATGTTTGCAAACACCCTTATTTCATCAGTGTGGATGCGGACTCAAAGTTGCACAAAGATGCCCTGACAGAAATTGTGCGACCGGTGCTTGAGGACGACACGGTGGTGGCGGTTGGAGGCATGGTGCTGATTTCGCAATGCCTACATATGCAAAATGATGAGCAGGTTAACTACCGTTTTCCCTCTAACCTGTTGGTGGGCTTGCAAGCCCTAGAATATAATCGGTCGTTTTTGGCCAGCCGCATTTTTTTGGATACCTTCAACGGTAATTTGATTATTTCCGGCGCGTTTGGCTTGTTCAAAAAAACCACAGTCATGAACGCTGGAGGCTACAACACCAAAACATTGGGTGAAGACATGGACCTTGTGCTGCGGTTGCATGGTTATTGCCGAAACAACAATATCAAGTATCGCATGCGCTATCAGTCAAGCGCCGTTTGTCTTACCCAGGCGCCAACCACCATGCGTGATCTCAGCGGTCAGCGACGCAGGTGGCATTTGGGTTTGTTGCAAAGCATGTTTTCGCACCGGCGTATGCTAATGAACAAAAAATTTGGTCTGGTGAGTTTTCTTTCTTATATGTACTATCTGGCGTATGAATTGATGGCACCGTTTTTTGAGTTGTTTGGTGTGGTCACAATGGTTCTGGCTTATTTTGCAGGCATGCTGAACTTTGGTTATATGATTGCATTTTTGGTGTTGTATGCCTTGTATGGCTCTATCATCAGTCTCACGGCGTTTTCGCAGCACATTTATGTGCAAAAAATTCATATGTTGCCGTGGCAGATGTTTAAAGCAATGCTGCTTTCTGTGATGGAGTTTGGCTTTTTTCGCTATGTGCTTGTGTTGGTGCGCATTATGGCCGTTTTTCGCTATGGCAAAAACAAAAGCACTTGGGGCAAAATCAAACGCGTGTGATGAGATGATTAGCCGAAAAATTCACCCCCAAGCGAGTGGCTTGGGGGTTTGTGGCTTTGGTTTCGCGCTCTGGGTTGCGCCGACCGTGCATCTGCAAGAAAAAACACTTGCCTTTTGTTGAAAATCGTGTTAAGATAGATGGTATATCATTGTAATAGGAGGACGATGTTTTGGCAAACACTTTGCTAAGCGTTGGCATTGACATCGGCACCTCCACCACGCAGGTGATTTTCAGTAAGCTAACACTGGAAGACCTTGGCGGGCGCTTTACCGCACCGAACATCGCCATTACCAAAAAAGAAGTGATTTATCGCGGGGAAATTCATGAAACCCCGCTACTAAACCACAGCTTGATTGACACACAAGCATTGTGTGTGTTGGTCGAGGGTGAGTTTCGGCAGGCAGGCTTTGCCGTGGGAGCCACCGACACCGGCGCGGTGATTATCACTGGCGAAAGCGCACGACGCGAAAATGCTGCCGCTGTGCTGCAGCAACTCAGTGGTTTTGCGGGCGAGTTTGTTGTGGCGACTGCCGGACCGGATTTAGAATCGCGCATCGCCGGGCAGGGCAGTGGGGCCCAGGCCTATGCGCAAGAGCATGGCTTGCATGTGGTGAACTTCGACATTGGCGGCGGCACCACCAATGTTGCCGTGTTTGATTGCGGAAAGCTGACGGCAACGGCTTGTTATGACATTGGCGGCCGTTTGCTGAAGTTTACACCACAGGGCAAGTTGATTTATCTCAGTGAACACGCCGAAAAAATCGCGCAGACAATTGGCTTGTGCTTGCGGGTTGCGGATACACCCAGTTTAGCTGACTTGCGTGCATTGGCCCAAGCCATGGCACAGCAGCTTGAAGTGAATACTTGCGAATTGCTGACCCCCAACAGCGTGTTGCTGTTTAGCGGCGGCGTAGCAGACTGCATTTATCGCACAGGACATGAGTTGTTTGCCTACAACGATTTCGGTGTGTTGTTGGGGCAGGCTGTGCGCAACAGCCGTCTGTTTGGCTACCAAGTGCTTGCGCCGCAAGAAACCATTCGTGCAACCGTAATGGGTGCCGGCAGCTACACCACCACGCTTTCGGGCAGCACCATTGGCTATACCCATGCCGACTTATTCCCGTTAAAGAATTTGCCCGTGTTTGCGCTTTCGCCGCAACAGGAACAGGATGCGTTTGACCATGGCAAAGCTGATGACTTTGCACATGCACTGTGCGATTTCGTGCAGCAAACAGATGCCAACTGCGTGGCCATTGCGTTTGCAGGCAAACCAAGCCCCGGATGGCAGGAGCTGAAGCGCTTGGCACAGGCCTTGCAACAGGCAGCAAGCCAAGCACAGCTTGATCCTAACATACCTTGGGTGTTTCTGGCGCAGCACGACATTGGCAAGGCACTTGGGCTGGCCATGACACCCTACGCGCAGGGACGAGCTGTCATCACACTTGATGGCATAGATGCGCGGCAACCGGACTGCTACTTGGACATTGGCAAGCCATTGATGAACGGCCAAGTGGTGCCCGTTGTGATAAAAACATTATTGTTTGGATGAGCGTAGTTAATGTAGAGTGTAAAGTGTAGAGTGTGGAGTCAATCAACTTAGAAGTTGCTCTCGTGTAGGGGCGGCTATTAGCCGCCCGCTCCTCTTGATGGCGATATATAGACGAACGGGCGGCAGGTTGCCGCCCCTACACAAGAGGCTGTTCACAAGTTGACTTACAATATAACGTAGAGTCGTTTTCCCACCCTACACTATACACTTTACATTCTACACTTGAAAAAGGAGATAGCATGAACCTGACCACCACGCTGCACGGAAAATCTTTCACGTTTCGTGATGTGAAGGATGTGCTTGCTCGTGCCAATGAAGAAAAGTCCGGCGACAAATTGGCGGGTGTAGCAGCGCAAAGCAGCTTGGAACGCGTGGCAGCCAAACAAGTGCTAGCGAATTTGCTGGTGAGCGATTTGCGCGAACATCCCGTTGTGCCGTATGAACATGATGATGTGACGCGTATCATTCAAGATGGCGTAGACGAGCAAGTGTATGCAGAAATTCGCAACTGGTCTATGGCTGAACTGCGGCATTTTCTGTTGGACACCGCCTCAACAGAGGCCATGATCAGACGCATCAGCACAGGCCTAACCTCCGAAGTGGTTGCGGGCGTGTGCAAGCTCATGGGCAATTTAGACCTCGTGTACGCCGCTTCCAAGATGCGCGTGCCTGCCACCTGCAACACAACCATCGGCTTGCGCGGCACCTATTCAACGCGCCTGCAGCCCAACCACACCACAGACAGCGTGCCGGGCGTAACAGCATCGCTGCTGGAAGGTTTAAGCTATGGCTGCGGCGATGCACTGCTGGGTTTGAACCCGGTGAATGACTCCGTGGGCACCATGACGGAAATCCTCAAACGCTTTGCACAAATTAAGCAGGAATACGCCATTCCCACGCAAACTTGTGTGTTGGCACACATCAAAACCCAAATTGAAGCACTGAAACAAGGCGCACCCATGGACATGATTTTTCAGTCCATCGCAGGCAGCCAAAAGGGCAACGAAGCATTCGGCTTCACCACACAAACCGTTCAAGAAGCCCGAGCGTTGCTGAAATCACACGGCACGTCGCGCGGGCCCAACGTAATGTATTTCGAAACAGGGCAGGGTAGTGAGCTTTCCTCCGATGCACACTACGGCGCAGACCAAGTGACCATGGAAGCGCGCTGCTATGGCTACGCCAAAGCCTTTGCGCCATTTATGGTCAACACCGTGGTAGGCTTCATTGGCCCGGAATACTTATATGACAGCCGACAAGTCATCCGCGCAGGCCTTGAAGACCATTTCATGGGCAAGCTTTCGGGTGTGCCCATGGGTTGCGATTGCTGTTATACCAATCACATGCAGGCTGACCAAAACGATGTGGAAAATCTTGCGTTATTGCTGGCCGTAAGCGGCGTGAACTTCACCATTGGTGTGCCAGCCGGCGATGATATCATGCTTAACTATCAAACCAATGCTTACCACGACGCTGCAGCCATTCGCGAGGTGCTGGGACTAAAGCCCATTGCGGAGTTTGACACATGGCTGGAGAAAATGGGCATTACGCGTGACGGCAAACTCACAGAGCTTGCGGGCAAGCCTGAACTGATTTTTGGGAGGTGATGTGATGACGCAAGAAGCATTGGTAGAGTTAATTGTTAAGGCGATATTAGAGCAAACGCAGAGCGTAGTTGCACCTGCCGTCAAAGATTATAATTCGGGCGGATTAGCATCCGCCCCTACAGCCAACCCACACACCTCCGCGCGCATTGGGGTTGGTCGAGCGGGCGCTCGTTTGCGCACCGACACCTACCTGCAATTTCGCGCAGACCATGCCGCAGCACGCGATGCCGTGTATAACGATGTGCCTGCCGAGCTGTTGCAACAGCTCAACTTGCCTGAGTTCGTCACCCAATGCCAAAGCCGCGATGAATTTCTCACCCGGCCAGACTTAGGGCGCGTGTTTAACGAACAAACCAACAAAGCCATCGCCGCGCACAATCCTCAGCCCTGCGATGTGCTGATTTACGCAGCCGACGGCCTCAGCTCAAAAGCCGTTGCAGCGAACTTGGAAAACATCTTGCCTGTGCTCACCGAAAGCATAAGCCAGCAGGGGTTGCGCTGCGGCAGGCCGTTCTTTGTGAAATATGGTCGTGTGGCCAGCATGGAGCAAGTTGCGCAATTGACTGGCGTGAAGGTGGTGTGCGTGCTCATTGGCGAGCGGCCTGGTCTGGGTTCTGCCGAAAGCATGAGTGCCTACATGGCCTATGCGCCCACGGTTGGCATGCCCGAAGCGCGCCGCACCGTGGTTTCGAATATCTACAGCGGCGGGCTGAACGCCGTGGAAGCTGGGGCATATGTTGCCGAGGTGCTGGGGCGCATGCATCGCGAGAAAAAAAGTGGGGTGGAATTGAATGAAGGGTAACACCTTACATTTGATGGTTGGGCTACCATGTAGTGGAAAAACCACCTATGCCCGCCAGCTTGCGCAACAAACAAACGCGTTGCTGCTCACGCGCGACACGTGGCACCTAAAATTATTCGGCGATGATGTTGGCGATGCCCAACACCACGAAAGACATAACCGTCTGGAAGCGTTGCTGTGGGATATCGCAAAGCATGTCTTAACAATCGGCGGCGATGTCATTCTTGATTTCGGCTGCTGGAAACGAGCTGAACGCGATATCTACAAAGCTCGGGCGACTGAACTGGGCGTCAACTTCAAGTTGCATTATATGGACGTGCCTGTTGCGGAATTACATCGCCGCTTGGCACTGCGCAACCACAACCCCGATGAAAGCGCATTCTTCATTCCCGCCGCGGAACTTGATAAAGTAATCGGGAAGTTCCAGCCGCCAACCGAAGACGAGTTTGTATAAGAGGAGACCACCATGCAAGGTCAACGCATCCCAACCACGATTTTAAGCATGCGCATTTTGCCCAACGCCAACCATGCTTTGCTCAAAGAGCTGGGCGCACAGGCGGGCGAGCGCAGCTTGGGTATTTTTACCACAGACTGCGACGACGTGGGTTATGTTGCCCTCGACGAAGCAACAAAAAAAGCCGAAGTGCGTGTGCTCTATGCCCGCAGTATGTATGGCGGGGCGAGCAACGCAAGCACACGTCTGGCCGGTGAGTTCATCGGCATTTTGGCAGGCCCCGACCCTGAACAAGTGCGTGCGGGACTCGGCGCAGCAGCCAGTTACATCGAAAACGACGCCGCATTTTATGGCGTGGATGAGCAAAACAGCGTAGTGTATTTCGCGCATTGCATTTCGCGCACAGGCACCTATCTTTCCACGCAGGCGAATGTGCCAGCGGGCACCGCCATGGCCTATCTCATCGCCCCGCCGCTTGAGGCAACCGTGGCACTTGACGCCGCCCTCAAAGCTGCCGAAGTTGAGCTTGCCGTGTATTATGGCCCGCCCAGCGAAACCAACTTTGCAGGTGCGCTGCTCACTGGCGACCAAGCCGCCTGCCGTGCAGCATGCGAAGCCTTCGCCGAAGAAGTCACGCGAGTTGCGCAAGAACCGTTGATCGGAGCACTTTGATGTATACCAAGCAAGATTTCCTGTCACAGCTAGCCAAATTAGGCATTGACCCGCAGGGCACGTTGATGGTGCACAGTTCATATAAAGCGATTGGCGAGGTTGAGGGGCGCGGTGACACCGTGCTTGACGCGCTAGTGGAGTACATGCAACCCGGTTTGCTGGTGATGCCCGCCCACAGCTGGAGCAATGTGCACACACGCAGCAATCCCGTGATGGACGTGCTGCACACCCCCACCTGCATTGGCGTGTTAACAGAGCTGTTTCGCAAGCGGCTCGGCGTGCTGCGTTCGCTGCACCCCACGCATTCGCTTGCAGCACTTGGCGCTGATGCAGAAACTTTTCTGGCTGGCGAAGAACATATCCAAACGCCCTGCGGCAAAGGCGGCGCGTATTACCGACTGTGGGAGCGCAATGCGCAGATTTTGCTCATTGGCGTGAACTTCATCCGCTGCACGTTTATTCACGGCCCAGAGGAATGGGACGGCGCGATCGGCACAATTTCGCCGGAAAAGATGGATCTTTACGCGATTAACCATGCGGGGCAACGGCTGCACACGCCGCAATATCGACATTGTTCGCGCATTGGTTCAGACACATTTAGCAAGCTGGAACCCCAAGCATTGCAAGCGGGGATTCTTACACTGGGTCGCTTTGGCGATGCCACCGCGCGTGTGATGCACGCAAAGCCTCTACGCAGCATGATTGCCAATCTGCTGCGAGAAGACCCGCACTATTTGAACCGTTATTAAGGAGAAGTTTTAATATGCTCGACCGCGACTTGGAATCCATTCAAGCAGTTCGCGATATCATGAAAAAAGCGAAAATTGCCGCCGAATCCCTTGCGAAATTGTCGCAAGAGCAAATTGACTGTATCTGCGCGGAAATCGCCAAAGCGGGCGCAGCGCAAGCCGAGCCACTGGCCAAGCTTGCCGCTGAAGAAACCGGCTTTGGTCGCTGGGAGGATAAAGTCCTCAAGAATTTGCTGGGCTCGGCCATGGCTTGGGAATATTGCAAAGACATGAAGACCATTGGACTGTTGCACGAAGATAACGCAACAGGCCTGTGGGAAATCGGCGTGCCTGTGGGCATTGTGGCAGCACTCATTCCCTCCACCAACCCCACCAGCACCACATTGTATAAAGCCATTATCTCGCTCAAAGCAGGCAACGCGGTCGTCGTCAGTCCACACCCGGGCGCAAAGCGCAGCATTTTGGCAGCGGTGGAAATTATTCAACAAGCCGCGGCACGCGCGGGCGCACCCGAACACGCCGTGCAAGCCATCACGTTAACGACCATAGAAGCCACAAATGAACTCATGCGCCACCGTGACACTGGGGTAATTCTCGCCACGGGCGGTGAGGCCATGGTGCGTGCTGCCTATAGCTCGGGCAATCCGGCCATTGGCGTGGGCCCTGGCAACGGCCCGGCGTTCATCGAAAAAAGCGCGGATATCCCTACGGCGGTACGGCATATCATTGAGTCAAAAACCTTCGACAACGGCACTATCTGTGCTTCAGAGCAAAGCGTGGTGGTAGAATCTGCCGCGGCACAGCAAGTGGAAAAAGAGTTCATCGCACAGGGCGGGCATTTTCTCAGCGAAAGAGAAAGCGAGCAACTAGGCAAACTTTTGCTGCGTCCAAATGGCACAATCAACCCGCAGGTGGTGGGGAAATCTGCCTTGAAAGTGGCTGAAATGGCGGGGTTCATGGTGCCCTCTAGCACACGCGTGCTGCTCTCGCGGCAAGATAGCGTGGGCGCGAAAAATCCCTATGCCCGCGAAAAACTTTGCCCGGTGCTCGCATGGTACGTGCAGCCCGATTGGGAAAGTGCCTGCCAGCGCTGCATGGAATTGCTGCACATCGAAGGCGTGGGCCACACGATGGTCATTCACTCGCAAAACCAGGCGGTCATTCGCGAATTTGCGCTGCAAAAACCGGTTTCGCGCTTGCTGGTGAACACCCCGGCGGCACTGGGCGGCGTGGGTGCTACCACTTCGCTTGCGCCTGCGCTCACGCTGGGTTGCGGCGCCATTGGCGGCAGCGCCACGTCGGATAACGTCACGCCTATGCATCTGATGGATGTGCGCAGGGTGGCATGGGGCAAAACAGAGCTGAGTGCGCTTCGGTCCGCACAGCCTGTAGGGGCGGATGCTAATCCGCCCGCATATTACACACCCACCCAAAACCTCGATATCACACCTGAGCAAATTGCAGAAATCACCCGCAAAGTGATGCAACGTTTGGGGCAGATATAAATTGCACGCCCCCACCTGCACGCCTACGACGTGCTTTCCTCCCCCAAGGGGGAGGCCTTGGCAACACCTGCAACGCTTGAGCTTCGCCAGAGTCGCCAGACTGCAAGGCTCCAAGCTCGGAAACTGACTTGTAAGGGCATCGCCCATGCAATAAATACACACATTAAAATCTTAGGAGGATTCTCAAATGGCAACATTGCAAGCACTCGGTATGGTGGAAACAAAAGGCCTAGTAGGCGCTGTGGAAGCAGCAGATGCTATGGTCAAAGCGGCAAACGTTAACCTCGTGGGCAAAGTTCACGTGGGCGGCGGCTTGGTCACAGTCATGGTACGCGGCGACGTTGGTGCCGTGAAAGCCGCAACCGACGCAGGTGCAGCAGCAGCCTCGCGCGTGGGCGAACTGGTTAGCGTGCATGTCATTCCGCGCCCGCACAACGAAGTGGAGTGCATTCTGCCCACCTTGGAAACCAGCGATAAAGCATAATGAAATTTGTCACAGAAGCAGAGCTGCGCGCCCTATGCTTGCCCGACGGCATGCTGTTACGGCTGCCCATGGGTCAGCAGCTCAGCCCTGCCGCACAAGAATATTGCGCACGGCGGGGCATCACAGTGGTGTTCCAAAAACCGGAACACATGACGCATCTGAACAAAACGCAACTGGTGCCAAAAACGCACCAGCGCATCGCGTTGCGCGGCAAGCTCGATAGCCTGCAGGCGTTGTTGCTGCAAACCATTGCACAGGCGCGGCAGCTAAACCGCCAAGATTGCGCAACCGGCTTGCAGGAATGTTTCGACTTGGCGCAGGCAATCATGGCAGCGGAAGTGAAAGAACAGCTACTGCCGTCGCCGGCTCTGCTTGGGCTAGACAGCGCAGAACTGCGGGCGCAATCGCATGAGCACTATGTTGCGCCTCATGCGGATATGCCTGTGCTTTGCCTTGCGCTGAACGTGGTGCGCACACAAGTGCGAGAAACCGAGCTGGCTGCCTGTGCCATTGAGCGTGAAGATCTCATTGAAGCACTCAATCGCATGAGCAGTGCGGTGTATCTTCTGTTTTTGAGGGAGGTTGCCGCATGAAGCGTGTGTTGATGATCAGCGGCAGCCCAAGACCACAAGGCGCAACACAAGTGGTATTATCGCTGTTGCAAACGGAGCTGGAAGCTGCAGGCAACTGCTGCGAAATTGTGCGATTGAGCGATTGCGAGATTAAGTATTGTCTGGGCTGCCAAGTTTGCTACAAAACAGCACAATGTGTGCAGCGTGACGCAATGGACACGTTGTTTGCGAAAATGGCACAGGCAGATGTGCTCGTGCTTGCGTCACCATCTTATTGGGGCGATGTGACGGGGCAAATGAAAGTTTTCTTCGACCGTTGTACGCCCTATTGTAACACGCACACACCACATGCCAGCTTGCCCAGCGGCAAGCAAGGCTATGCCATTGCGCTGCGCACAGGTTCAAACGCTGGTGAGTGCCTGCACATCATTGAAAGCATTCGGCATTTTTATGGGCACTTGAACATTGCGTGCGGCAACGATAATGCCGTATATCTTTGTGGAGTCGCGCAAGCCAACGACATTTCAAATGAGCAAAGCGACCAACTGCGTCGCTTTGCAAGGAGCATTGCATGAACGAACAACAAATCAAAGAAATTGTCGCTTCGGTGCTGGCAGGCGCAGGTCAAGGCCAAGCAGGGGTGCTTACTGGCATCCCCATTGAAGCAAGTGCGCGGCATGTGCATCTGAACGCGCAAAGCTTTGCGGCACTGTTTGGCCAAGGTGAATTAAAACAAGTGCGTGCGTTATCGCAGCCCGGCGAGTTTTTAAGCGAGCAGCGGGTGAGCATCGCTACACCCAAAGGCATGCTGGAAAACATCGCTGTGCTCGGGCCGTTGCGCAAGGCCACACAGGTCGAACTTTCGCTCACCGATTGCCGCACCCTTGGCATCGAGGCTCCGTTGCGCTTGTCGGGTGATTTAACAGGTGCAGCAGAGGTCACGCTCATTGGCCCTGCGGGTGTGTTTCAGGCCAAGCAAAGCACGATTGTTGCGAAACATCATGTGCATATGAGCCCGAAAGATGCCGCAAAATTCTGCGTGAAAGATGGCGACTTGGTCAGCGTGCGTGCGCAAACAGCAAGGCCGGTTGTGTTTGAGCAAGTTGTTGTGCGGGTGCGTGAGAACTTCACCTTGGCGATGCACATTGATTTTGACGAAGCCAACGCCTGCATGCTGCATACTCAGCGTGCGGTGCAACACACGCAGCCTGAGCAAGCGATCATCGCAGACAAAGTCATCACCGAAACACGGGCGAAAGAGCTATGTGCGCTTGGCGCAGCGGTATGTTTGCACAAGGGCACCATCATCACGCCCAGCGCGAAAGATATTTTTAGCCAACATAAAAGTGAAGTGATTTTCAAATGATTGATGAAATCTACAATTTGTATTTAGAGTGTTTTCCAAATTATCGGTGTTCCCGTATGTGCTTTGAGGAATTTCTAAAGCCAGAACAAGCGGTACTTTTTACGCAATATATGGGAGATAGACTTGCTGCGTTTGTTATGATATGGGGCAACTCGATTGCTCTGCTGTGTGTAGATTTGCCGTATCGAAATATGGGGTTCGGTTCTCGTCTGCTGAGAAAAGCGGAGGAGCATATCATAAATGCAGGAGCCGATAAAATTATCCTCGGTCATGGCTCGCACTATCTTCTGCAAGGGGTTCCAACAACAGACAAACAAACAGTCCCTTTTTTCGAGAAACGCGGATATACCGCCGAATGGACAAGCGCGAACATGATTTTACCCCTTGAAAGTTATAATATAAACAGTATAAATATTCCCGCGCTGCCGCCGAACATATCATTTCGTTTTGCTGTTGATGTGGATAAAGAAGCACTATTATTGGCGGTAGATGACGCAGAACCTCATTGGCGCGGGATTTTTGAAGCTTGCTCTGACCCTGTCATTTTAGCCATTGAATCTGGCACCAACCGCATTGTTGGGTTTGCAATCATGTCCAAAGACGGCGGAAGATTCCTCGATGGAGCGGGATGTATCGGCTGTGTTGGTGTTGTTCAATCCGCGAGGGCTAAAGGGATAGGGCGCAGGGTGGTGGCAGAGGGAATCGAATGGTTGAAAATACAGGGAATCCCTTGTGTTGAACTTAGATACGTTGAGCTGGTTGATTGGTATAAGGCCTTAGGATTTCAAGTGATCGGGTGGCAGTGGATGGGCGAAAAGGCAACACAAACATTAGGCACCACATAAATAGTACTGAGCAATTTTCGTGACACGCTGGTGTTTTTGAGCACCTAGAAAGACCGGAGAAAATGGTAATCTGTAAAGTCGTTGGCCATGTTTGGGCCACAAAAAAAGAATCCAGCCTAGAAGGGCTGAAATTGATGGTTGTGGAATCAGAAGCCGATGCAACGTCGTTCGTTGCGGCCGATGTAGTGGGTGCTGGCATTGGCGAGCGCGTGCTTGTGGTGTCGGGTTCCACCGCGCGCCGCGCATTGGGCCAAGACGACTGCGCGGCCGACTGCGCCATCGTGGGCATCATTGACCCAACGGAGAAAGCATGATGCAATTGCAACAGCAAGTGCAGCAAGCCGGTGTGGTTGGCTGCGGCGGCGCAGGCTTTCCCACGCATGTGAAGCTGGCCGCGCAGGGGGTAGATACCCTCGTCATCAACGGGGCAGAATGCGAGCCCTTGCTTCGCACTGACCGTTATTTGATGCGCGAGCATGCTGCGGCAATCATCGCGGCAACCGCGGCGGCGAAAGAGCAGCTCGGTGCAGCTCAAGCATGCATTGCACTCAAAGAGAGTTATCATGCAGAAATTGCAGCGTTGCAGCAGGCTATTGACGCACTTGCTGCCCCGGTGGAGCTATTTTTGCTCAAAAGCTTTTACCCTGCTGGTGACGAACAAGTGCAGGTATATGAAGTGACGGGGCGTGTTGTGCCGCCGGGCGGCATTCCGCTGGACGTAGGCTGTGTGGTCAGCAACGTGGCCACGATGTTCGCAGTGCACCACGCCATGCATGGCAGGCCCTTCACGCAGAAATATTTAACCATCACCGGAGCGGTAGCATCGCCTTGCGTCATCAAAGCCCCGCTGGGCACCAGTTTTGCAGATTGCCTTGCCTTGGCAGGTGGAGCCCTGGTTGACGACTTTATGGTCGTTAGCGGCGGCCCGATGATGGGCAAGGCCATGACAAAAGAACAAGCCATGCAAACGCACGTGAGCAAAACGACCTCAGGGTTTCTGGTGCTGCCACCGCGCACGCGGCTTTGGCAAATCGCGCAGCTGAGCACAACGCACATCCGCAACCGTGCACGTGCCGCCTGCATTCAATGTAGTTTTTGCACACAGTTGTGTCCGCGCTGGTTGCTGGGGCATCCCATCGAGCCGCATAAAATCATGCGACGCACAGCAGGCGGACAAGCCATTGAAGCATTGCTGGATGACCCTGTTGTGCGTGCAGCGCAATATTGCTGCGAATGCGGTGTTTGCGAGCTTTACGCCTGCCCCATGGAGCTTAACCCGCGCAGAATTAACGCGTTGATTAAACAGGCCTGTCAGCAGCAGGGGCTGCGCGCTGAAAAAGGTGAGACCAACCTGCAAGCGCGTGAATATCGTGCCGATCGGCGCATTCCCACGCAAAAAGCCGCCATGCGTGCAGGTGTGGGCAAGTGGTATAACACCGAGCCTACACTATTTGTGCAAGCGCAGCCAACTGAAGTTTATATAGCACTCAATGCGCATATCGGCGCACCGGCACAGTCGATTGTTCAAGTTGGTCAGCAGGTAACATTGGGGCAGTGCATTGCAATGACACCAACAGATAAGCTCGGCGTAGACTACCACGCCTCAATTGCTGGTGAAGTTATCCATGTTGGCGAGACTGTAATCATTAGAAAGGTGGGCAATTAGGTGGACTGCATTGGTTTTTTGGAGTTTTCATCCATCGCCCGCGGGATTGAAGCGGCTGATGCCGTGTGCAAAACAGCTGAAGTGGAGCTGATTTTTGCACGTGCCAGCTGCCCGGGAAAATATTTTTTGCTGTTTTTCGGCCAAGTTGCGGCTGTGCAGTCCTCGCTTGATGCGGGGCTTGCCTCGGCGCAAGGCCATGTGGTGGACCACTGCCTGATTGCCCGCCTGCACCCACAAGTCGTGCGCGCCATCAACCTCACTGCCGAGCCACAACAGTGTGGGGCGTTAGGCGTGATGGAATTTTACAGCGTGACGGCCGCCATTTATGCCGCAGACGCTGCCGTGAAGGCAGCTGATGTTGCGTTGGTGGAGTTACGGCTTGCCACGGGCATTGGTGGCAAATCCTTCGCGGTGCTCACCGGCGATGTGGCCGCGGTGAGCGAAGCGGTGGCCTGCGGCGTTGCCACACAAGAAAGCCAAGGCATGACCCTTGCGCATGTGGTGATTGCCAACCCGCGGCCAGAAGTGTTTGAAAGTTTGCTGTAGCGAGACCGCGCTTTCACGTTGTGGGAGCGTGTTTTTTATGTCTGCGAGAAATTTTGCTGGAAAAGAGATGATTTATTCAAAAAAAGATTGCTTTTTATAGTATCTTATAGTATAATTAACAAGAGAGGGTTATTAAAGGTAGAGTGGAGCTTCAAATGAAACGGCTATTTATGCGTTGCAAGGGAAAAAGCCAAACCATCATTAGCGCAACTGCGTTAGTGCTGGCTGTGATGATTGTGATTACAATTCCGCAGCTTTCCATTGTGTTGGCAAGATATACTTCTACAGTCAGCCCAGCGGCAACAACGGTGCGGGCTGGCAGGTTTGATGTAGTGACGTCTTCGCGTGACTATATCGGCCAAGGCAATTGGTCTGCCGAAGCAAACATTATCCAGCTGACACAAGCTGGCCCCACGGTAACTACGTTTGAGTTGCCGTTGTTTGATTTTGCATACTCGACCAACGATGGCAGAGGCGGCTTTCCCACTGTGCTCGGCTCTGATATTGTAGAGCATGTGTTTCGCCCGCGTGAACCCTTTGGCCACAACAACGCATCGGCGCATATCTTAGAGAACGCACCAGCTGGTTATTATGCGTTCATTATTCGCGGCGGCGACGGCGGCGCAGGCAGGCTTCCCAACGGCAACCGAGCATCATACGGCGGCGCAGGCGGACTGGTGATGGGTTATTTCAGGCTTGATACCCCGCAAACACTATTCATTGAAGTGGGCAGTGCAGGCAGGGGCGGCAACACCCAAACACAGCCAAGCAGAGCGCATTTTGGCGGCGGCAACAACACAAACGCTGGCGGCCAAGGCGGCGGAGCCACAACGATTTCAACCGTTTGCCTGCGCACGCAAAACGCTTGGGGCAATCACATTGCTGTTGCTGGCGGCGGTGGCGGCGGTGGTGGCAGCAATGGCACTCAATTTCACATCAATAATAACGGCGGCAATGCTGGCGGCGCAGGTGGCGGCACCGGCGCACAGGCAAACCCGATTCTCAATGGCTCTGCGGCTGACCAAGTGGGCACATCTGGTGTGTTCATGGGTAGAATGAGTGCTGGGTTTCAATCAGGCAACCCAGCAGCAATGCTGAAAGATCACCAAGCACCTGGTCGCCCTGGCAGCCCCAATGCGCCCAGCACCAGCGGCGGCGGCGGCGGCGGCGGCGGTGTCGGTAACACACAAGCTGGTGGCGTGCCAGGCGGCAGCAGCGGAACCGCCGGAACAACCGGATGGATGATATCCGGCGGAAACGCAGGGCATTCTGGCAATGCAACAAATGGATCTGGCGGCGGCGGTTCAGGCTGGCTTGGCGGCGGCGGCGGCGGAAACAACCAGGGTTGGCACGGTGGAGGCGGAGGCGGTGCTTCCTATGCACGCAACGATGTGCGGCCTTTGAGCAATGACTTGATCGCATCTGATTTTTTCAGCGACTTAGTCGCGCTGCAAGCTTACGCACTGTCCAACGCTCGTTATGCCCAAGGCAACCCACCCAGAGTTGTCGTGCGTGACGAACTTCGTTCCATCGCGCTGCAAGACCCTTCAATTATCGAAGACTATGCCAATGCAGGCTGGAATGGTTTTGCCTATATCGTGTACACTGGCCCGGTGCACCCCAGCGAAGCCGAACGCCGAGCATTGGTTGTTGCCCCTGGAACAGGGCTATTTGGTGCACCATTGAGCAACCCAAACACAACAGGCGAAAGCTCCGAAGATGGCATTTTTCGTTATACTACCCTTGATTTTCACAATAGATCTGAAGTTCCGGTTCGCATTAGAATTGAATACGACCCCGTAAACTCCAGAATGCCCAATGTGAGCAACACTGGCGTGGTTGCCATGGGCACCGGTGCCAGTGCGGGGCTTAGGCCACCGATTTTGATCCGACCATTCGTCGCCAACATCGATAATATGTTTATGATCAGCGAAACAACCGCGCTTCGTAATATTTATCGTAACCGCTTGAACACCGGGCGAATTGTCTTTGCCATGACCAATGACCATCGCACTGGCTTGCCCTTTGCTAGTTTAGTAAACAACGATGGCTGGATTGTTCTTCAGCCCGGGCAGGCAACAGGAGTAGACCTGCCAACCGTTGGAATTGGATGGGTGTGGTTTTATGATGTGGAAGGAATGCCAATTTTTGATGCAGGTGGTATACGATTCGGCCATGGTACGACTGTGCTGCCGAACCCAATTCCGGCGAACCAAAGGGGTCGCGGTTACAACACATGGGGCACCGTTACTGCCCAACCGAATCGTGCCCAAAACACTTGGCACGGCCTAAACAACCCGGCGATTATTCCGCACATTAGCGGAACAACCCGTGCGGATAATATCGACCGCTTCGACACTATCTTGGGCAGAGAAGCGGCCAGACGGCGGCAAAATGGTCTGCCCCCGCTGGAAATATCATTAGCATTCCGCATCACCATTGAACAATTGGCGGCTTAAACGAAACAGGAAGGAAACGATTCAACATGAAGCAAAGCAAGAAAAAAGCACCGTTGCCCATGCCAATTGTCATCGCAGCTGCCATCCTGTTAACGTTTAGCGTGCTGTTTGTTGTGCCCAACACAATTGCGCGATACGTAAGCGTTGCACAAGCGGAAGCGCAGGCTCGCATGGCAGGGTTTGACATTGATGTGGTTGAGATTGGTTTTGGCGGCAGCCAAATGCTTTATTTCACCAGATCTTCGCCACAAAGTGAGTCACTGTTTTTCATCGAGGCCGTGAATAATAGCGAGGTAACTGTGCGTGCTAGATTACGGTTTTATAATGTGCTGGCGAATAATGGCTCGAACACAGTTGCGCCTGCAAACTTCCAGTGGTGGAACAACAACCATCGTCGTGCGCTGCCAGCTGTTGCCAGTATGTTCAACGCTGGCACTCCTCCCACTAGCCGCACAACAGATACTTTGCCGCATCCGCGCATTGGCAGAATCCGCACGGCAGATACATCCGGCGTGTTTTTTGATGCAACTGACCGCCAGTTTTATGCAACCGGAACACTGGGGACGATTCTTGAAGGCGCGGTGATGCAACCGGGCGAAGCCATTCGGTTTTATTTCAGCATTCTGCCGGAGATGGACGGCCCCCATACCATCAACAACATCAGAAATCACCACGATTTTTCGGGCAACCGCCGCACTCCCCACGACAATTCCGGTGATGCCCGTTACAATGCCGTGTCCCGCATCAATTTTGATATCATCGCAACGCAGGTAGACTAGGGTTTGCAGGCCTTAGTGAAGGAGAAGTTATGAAGCGAATTTTGCAAGCAACTGCCCTTATGCTGGCAGCGGTTATCTTGCTGGCCATTCCCTCGGCGCAGGCGAGATTTATAGACCACTTTGGTTTTGGGCTTGACACACGCAACTCGGCGACACTCCCCTTAAATAACGCAAGAACCACTGGCACTGCCGCCAATATCGCGGCAAATGCTCAGCGGGGCTTCGACATCGTGCATTCCGCCAACCACCTGTTTGAGTTCCGGGGCAGTTCGCATTCAGCTGGCGAAGTGCAAACGCTAACCAATCTGCTCACGGGCTATTACGGCTTTGTTATCCGTGGCGGCGACGGCGGCGTTGGCAGAATGCAAAATCATTTTTCTGCTTATGGTGGTTCCGGCGGCTATGTGATGGGCTACTTCCATGTGGACGCCACGGTTACATCTACGCTTTACATCCAAGTGGGGCACGCTGGCAGGGGCTGGAAGACCGCTAATGATTGGGGCGGCTGGCCTGGCGGCGGATATGGTGAGTGGTGGAGCGGCAGCGGCGGTGGATACACAATGATCGCCACGTCGTCCAATGTTACATCGCACAACAGCAGCATTGTTGCGGTTGCTGGAGGCGGTGGTGGCGGCGGCGCTGTTGATTCCAACGGCTTGCCCTCAGGCGATTTCAATGACGTACGAGACAATACAGACCCAAACAGCCGCGGCGGCCATGCTGGCGGTGCTGGACCTTTGGGTGATGCGTTTAATCCTGCGCTCAATGGCAGTGCTGCTGGGCAAACAGGCACCGTTGCGATTAACAGCGGCGGTGTTAATGGCAGAATCAGTGGCGGTCTGGCGGGAGGGAATCCTGCCCAAGTGAATATCAGAAACAAAAGCCGCGGGCACTTACGCCCACCCAGAACCGAAGGCAATGGTGGTGGCGGTGGTGGTACAACGCAAGGCGGTGAGGGTGGCTGGACGCAACCAGGCACAAGCGGCACAGCACTGCAGGGTGGTGGCGGTGCGCCGGGTCACGGCGGCGGCGGCGGCGGTGGTTTTTTTGGCGGCGGCGGCGGTGAACGACTTGGAGATGGAGCTGGAAATCGCTGGAAAGGTGGCGGCGGCGGCGGTTCTTCATTTGTGCGCCATGATGTGCAGCCACTGCCAGCGGGAATCATTAACTCCGTTTACTTCAACCCATTTGTCACGCTCCCCAACAATGAGTACAACATGTACACTACTTCGCGCGTGAGACCGAATCGCTACCGCAGGAGTGCCAGACCCACTGGTGAAAATTATGTTGGCAACACCATTAGCGGTGAATTGCGCTTGAATGACGGACAAATTCAAAGCGCGTTTCAAAACAACGGCTTCAATGGCTTTGCATTCATCAAATATCTTGGTCCGCTTCCTCCCGGCGATGATACCATCATTCGCACAGGCTGGCCATTTGATGCCACGCCAGAACAAGCGCCATTGCCGCCGCTGAGTTTCTCTGTCTTTGCTGATGTTCACATGAATACAGGCTGGAGTTGGACGCCTCTCCCTAGCTATGGGCTATCGACAAACGGCCGAATCCGCTTCAATGCACTCTTGCGTGCACTTGATGGTGCTGGCATAATGCCAAACGATGCCCTGATTATCCTGGGTGACAACACAGATGGTGCAGATAGAGAACAGCATTATTTGTTCTATGCGCTGAATGCAGGCGAAAACAAAATTGCACCTCAAAATCATTTTGTGGTTTTGGGTAACCACGATTTAGATAGCGTTGGTTTTGCCACGGGCTTGGATCGACATCTTAATAATAACGGCTCCTCCATTCGTTATCGCGGTTTCACTGGCTTGCCCATCAATCAAATGAATCCCCCAGTTTTCGAGAACAGGCAAGTGAATGGTTACACCTTCATTGTGTTGGGGCCCGAAGTCGCAAACACAGGCGGTCAAACCTACCAACCCACGAGCAACCATCAGCTAAATCTCCTGCGCGCCGCGTTGGCCAGCTCCCCGCCCGGCAAACCCATTTTCATTTTCTCGCACATGTCGCATGACAGGCTTCGTCTGCACCCAGGTGGAGCAAATATAGCAGCGGAAGTGGAAAGCATCATCAGGCAATACCCGGACGTGTTTTTCTTCCATGGGCACACGCACTGGGCATTTTCGGTCAACAACCATGCAGGCGGAAACCACCCACATGCCTTCACTCGAGTCAATGCGCCCTACTTCGGCGAAACCGATGGCTTGGGTCGCGGCGTTTATGTGCAAGTGCTGCCCGACAGAGTGGTGCTTCGGCATCGCAACTTTGCCGGCAGCCCAGCCACATGGGGGAATACGCACACAGTGATGCTGACCAATCCGCGGGGGATGTAACCAACAGCCTCACGCTATAGCTTGCATAGAACAAGAGGGGAGGAGCGGTGCTCATGATCAACCCAATCCGCTGGCTGCGTAGCACAGACGTGGAACACCCAGATGAAGTTCCGCGCCGCGAGCTGAGCGACCTGTTGTTCGCGCTGTGGGGGCAAAGCCATCTGAACAACATGACCAGCGGCGACCGTTTCTTTCACTTTTGCACCAATGTGCTGATGCTGGATGAACGCATTGTTGGCACGCTATTGGGCGCAAAGCGGTTTTTCGATGCCGTGACCGACCCCATCGCCGGCGCGATGATCGACAGCTATCGCTTTCGCGACGGCCGCAAGTTGCTGCCGTGGATTAAATACACCTCGCCACCCATCGCGATTCTGGCTTTTCTGCTGTTTGTCAACTGGGGCTTCCCTAGCCAGAGCATGACCCTGATTTACATCTCCATTGTCTACATTTTGGGCGACATTTTCTATTCCTTCCGCGATGCCGCCATTTGGGGCATGACTGCCGCTGTGAGTGGCCACGCTAGCCAGCGCGCACGTGTGGCGCAGTGGGCAGATCTTGGCGGCACATTCGGCGGATTACTCCCCACCCTCACGTTGCCGATGCTTGCCGGCGGTGGTGTGATGGGCCTTAATCAACAGCAGGTATATCTAATTTTCGCGCTGGTGCTGTGTTTGGGCGGCGGCTTTCAGTCGCTCACCGCCATGGGCATGACCGAACGTGTCACCAGCCCCAGGCCAATCACAACCACCCTCGGTGAAAAAGTGAAAGACCTGTGGGCTAACGTGCGCACACTGCGGCATAACCACATCATCATGTTGTTTTTTGCCAGCGAGCTGCTCGGCCAACTTTCGCCGCGCGTGGGTGATGTCTTCATCTTTCAGCAAATGAGCTACACCGTGTTCGGAACAGAGATCTCCGCCGGTACAGCATTTGTTGTGCTGGGCGCAATTACGATGCTGCCTGGCATGGCGATGAAATTCTTTGCCACCAAAATCGCAGATCGTCTTGGCGGCATGAAACGCGTGCTGATTATCGCGCGCGTGGCGAGTATTATTATGGGTGTGGCGGGATTCTTTGTGGGCGTGCATTCGTTTTGGGCGCTTGCGCTTGTGTTTGTGCTTGATGGCATTGCGAACCTGCCCGGCAGCTTGTTCAGCATTGCCCAGCGCAGCCTCACGGCTGACAGCGTGGAGTATGTAGAATGGAAAATCGACCGCCGCACCGAGGGCATTACCATGAGCATGCGCAATCTCATGAGCAAAATGGGCAACGCCATGCGCAGCTTCATCATGGGATATACCCTCCGCTGGCTGCAATATGACGCCGAATTGATTCCGCTGGGGCGGCCGCAAAACGCGCACTTCAATCGCTGGATTTGGCCGGTGTTTCGTCTGGGGCCAGTCATTGGTCTGGCCATATCGCTCATCCCGCTGTTGTGCATGCACTACCCGGAATCGCTGCGGATGCAGGTGCAGCAAGATATGGTTGCACGGCGTGCCGCCGCCGAACAAATTGAAGAAGAAATGACCGTTTAATCGCAAAAAAACAGGAGCTGGAATTAACCCAGCTCCTATATTTTATATTTCTGCTTGTTTCGCTGCTAACCAGATAGCACATTCTAATCTTTTTTTCAATAATGTACAGCCATCTTCATATATCCCGTGAATGCTGCCACTGGCATGGTAGGCATTGGCGGGGCAGCCGCCTGCGCAGAAATACTTGGCCCAGCAAGCGCGGCACTCTGCTTTGGCATGCAGATTACACCCCGCAAAGTCCTCGCGCAATTCAGGGCGGGTGATGCCCTT
Organism: Oscillospiraceae bacterium; assembly: GCA_009785335.1. Lineage (GTDB taxonomy): Bacteria > Bacillota > Clostridia > Oscillospirales > Acutalibacteraceae > WRMQ01. Next base: position 60,523 of record WQWM01000006.1, on the reverse strand, counting down.
GTATACGTTGCCCATGATAAAATCTCGGTTGCCCACAAACTGGTGGCAGGGATAAAACTCGCCATCGGGTGTCACCGCAAGATATTCCGTGCCCACGCCGCAGCCCGCCGTGCGTTTGTAGTAACATGGTCCATGCTGCAAGTTGAGTGTATAGTGATAAAATGAGTACTCGTGATCAAGCATGTCCAGCGCTAGCATTTCATATTCCTGCAACACGCGCTGCAAATCATCAGCAGAAAAATCATGCGGCACCACAGGTTCCAGCGAAAGCTCGCGAAAACCGAGTTCGGTCATGTGCAGAATATCTTGCAAAAAATCGGTGTTGTGGCGCGTGAATGTGCCGCGGATGTAATAGCCCTTGCCCTGCCGTGCCTGCACCAGTTGCTGGAACTTCGGCACCACGATATCATAGCAACCACGCCCATCGTGCGTTTTGCGCAGGCGGTCGTGGGTATCTTTGCGTCCATCTAGGCTCAGCACCACGTTGGAGATTTCACGGTTGCAAAAATCAATCACATCGTCGTCAATCAGCACGCCATTGGTCGTTAGCGTGAAGCGAAAATGCTTGCCGGTTTCGCCTTCTTTGCTGCGTGCATAGGCAACCAGTTGTTTGAGCACATCCCAGTTCAGCAATGGTTCACCGCCAAAAAAGTCAATGTCTAGGTTACGGCGCGGCCCGCTGTTGGCTAGCAGAAAATCAATCGCCGCTCGGCCCACGTCGTAGCTCATCAGTTGTTTATCCCACGCGCGCACAAAGCAATATTCACACGCCAAATTGCAGGCATGCGCCATATGCAAACACATCGCTTTTACGTCGCTTCGCTGTGCTCCCATCCGGTCAGGTGGAATTTCTAATGCAAATAGCTTCCCCGCATCAATCAAGGCTTGCACATCAGGAAAGTCGGCTTGGTTCACGCTGTCCCAATGTTGCACGGCATGCAAAACACACGGGTCGACTATATGAATCGACCCGCTGTTCACGTCAAGTATGATGTTTTTGCCGTGTAGTGTGTAACTGTGTACCATTATTCGGGCTGTTGCTCACAAGGTTGATTGGCCACGCCGCAGCTGGTTTTGCAGGCCGACTGGCAGCTGGTTTGGCATTCGCCGCAGCCGCCGCCACACAGGCTTTCTTGCAGGGTGCGTGTTTCCAAGGTAACAATACGTTGCATAGTGACTCCTAAACTCAAGTAAAATATATGTTTATTATAGCACAAGATGGCACTTTTGTCAAGCGCAGACTTGCATTTGTGCGGCTATTTCACCACAACTCACCCGCAACACAGCAGGGGAATTTGCCCGCACATATACAATCGCCTGCCCCATGTGGGTGCTGCGCGTGTGGTGGCGATAAGGCGTGAGGTCATCGGACACGCCATTGTCGATGCCCAGCAGTTCGCCGCCTTGCAGCGTGCAAGTGATTGGCACATCATCGGTCACCAGTTGCCCTTGTGCATCGCGCAACGAAACCGTGACCTGCACCACACTATCGCCTTGTTCAGCATGCAATTCAATGGCTGCCAATTCACCCGGCGTTTCGTAAATTACTTCCACTCGCTCATTGCCACGCATGGCAACAGCACGCAGCACTTGAAATTTCCCAGGCAACTCAAACGCCGCGCTGTAACCTTCCAAGTCTTTCATGCCCAGCGATTGTCCATCGCAAAACAGTTCAACTTGTTTCGCATTGGTATACACGGTGCCGCAGGGCTCAACATGCGCGACCAGTTCATCTGCCCACATGGCGCGGCGGTGGTGATAGCGCGGCTTCTCAAAGCCCGCAGTGGTCAGCAAGCCCGCCGGCGATAGTCGCACCGGCCAGCCCTGCGCCTCACCCAGATAGTCTACGCCGGTCCACAAAAACTGCCCGCAAATGTCATCATTATCGCGCACCGCCAGCCATTGTTCTTCCTCGTGGCCGTTTTCACTGCCATAAATCACATGGTGTGGATAGGCAGCACGGTCATCGCGATATAAATGCTCCTTGTAGTTATAGCCCACCACATCTAGGGTTTGTGGATAGCCCACTAAATTCGCCAGCTCGGGAAAGGCAATCGCCGCCGTGACCGGGCGTGTGGGGTCGTGTTGTTTTACGATTTCCACCAGCCGTGCAGAAATTTGTGCCAAGCGCTCAGCGTTGGGCTTGTTGGGGTCATATTGCCGCTCCTGCGCGGGTTTGTTGGCATCGTTGTTGCCGGTCATCGTTTTAAACAGTGGGTGGCAGTATGGATCATTGGGATAATCAATTTCATTGCCCACGCTCCACAGTATGATGCTGGGGTGGTTGCGGTCACGCCGCACAAAATTGCGCAGGTCTTGCGCATGCCAGTTGGGGAAGGCATCAGAATAGCCAAAATGCTTCGGCGGATAGACATTGTGCCCCTGCCACCATTTATTTTTGCAGCCTTCCCATTCATCAAAGGCCTCGTTCATCACCACAAAGCCCATCTCATCACACAGGTCCAGCAGGTGGGTGTCAGGCGGGTTGTGCGCCGTGCGAATAGCGTTGCAGCCGCAGGCTTTTAGCTTTTGCAATCGCCGCCGCCATATCTCTTTGGGCACGGCAGCACCCAGTGCACCGGCATCGTGGTGCAGGCACACACCCTTGAGTTTCATGTTCACGCCGTTGAGCCAAAAGCCTGTGTTCGCGTCAAATTTCACCGTGCGAAAACCACAGGCAATCGTCAGTTCGTCGCAGACTTGCCCGTCTTTCGTCACCTGACAAATGAGTGAATACAGGGCAGGGGAGTTTGGCGACCACAGCTTGGGATTTTCCATATGCAGTTGCACGTTGCCAGTTTTGCCGCTGCCATTTACGGTCTTGCCATCTAGGGTGAAGGCAACATCAGCGTCTGCCGAAAGCTCCCACTGCACCTGCAGTGTATGTTTATCCACGCAGTGCACAAACACGCCGTCTTTCACAAAATGCATTGGGTCGAGCACTTCTAAGGTCACATCGCGATAAATCCCGTTGCCGGTATACCAACGGGAATCGGCCAGGTCGTTGTGTTCCACGCGCACGGCTATTACGTTTTCGCCAGCGCGCGCAAATGGTGTGATGTCGTGCGTCACGCTGGTGTAGCCGCAAGGCCGCATGCCCAAATAATTGCTGTTGCACCAAGTTCGCGCGTTTTTATACACACCGCCAAAATTCACGCGCACGGTTTTGCCTGGGATATCATCCGGCAGATGAAAGCGCAGGCGATACCACCCCACACCGCCGCGGGCATAGCCCGTGCCGCTGCTATAACTTTCATCAAAGGGAGATTCCACCGCCCAGTCATGCGGCAGGGTCACAGGTTGCCATTCGCTGTCGTCATAACCAGCATAGAAGGCATAAGGTTGTTCGTCTAAACAAAATTTCCAGTTTTGCGCCAGATTTGTTGTGATACGCATGATGTACGTTCCTCCAAGTTTTATGATACCATTATAACACACCGCTGCCTGCAATGCAAGTCCCATGAAAAAAAGCGACCCAAGTGGGTCGCTTTGCATTGCTCAGGGTTACATCCAAATCCAGCCGAACACGAACACAAACAGGAACCAGTTCCATGTGGTGGCCGGACGGTTGGTGCCGGGGATGGTTGAACCGCCGCCGCTGGGTGGAGTGGTAGGTGGTGTGGGTGGCGTAGGTGTTTGCTGCACCAGTGTTAGTTGCGTGGTGCCGATGGTGAGATTGTTGCCTACGCGGTTCACTTGAGAAAATGACATGGTGCCCGGGGAGGGCAGTGCAGCACTGGTCATGCGCAAAAAGCGCGAGCCGCCTGATTGGATAAACTGATGCGTCATCCCGCTGGTTGCGCCGTTTGCGCGGATGATTTGGCCGCTGCCGCCTGCGTTGAAGACGATGACATCGTTGGGACGGAACACTTGGTTTTGCGAAGAGGTAACGCGCCAGCGACCCACCAGTTGTGTCTCGGTGATGCTAGTGCTTGCTTGTGTGGCAACGATGCCGAAACCGGCGATCAGCGCCACGACCATGAGAATGCTAAAAATCTTTTTCATGTACAAATCCTTCCTTTCGGTACGTTATATCATATATTATACAATATTCTGCAATAAAAGTCAAGCATAATTTTGCGATTTATTCCACTAAACCTATTTATGGGAAAAACTCCACTGCGCGCCCTGCATTTAATGATGCTTTGCAGTCCAACACGCGTTGGTTGTCGCTGCCGCGAAAACGAGTATTTAGGCTTTTGCGCTGTTGCACAAAACGTCCGTCCACCAGCACATCAATTTGCGCAAGCAGGGGATGCACATTCTTGTCTGGCAACAATTCTTGTTCAAACACATAGCCCGTGTAGCACCAAATGTCTCTGTTAGGCAGCGCGCAGCGCACTTGTTGCATCAGTTCAAGCACCGCGCTGCGATTACGTGCATGCAATGGCTCGCCGCCCAGGAATGTTAGCCCGCGAATGTGTGCCGGGCGCAGTAATTGCAGCACTTCTTGCGTTGTTTCTTCGGTGAAGGGCTTGCCATAATTAAACTGCCAGGCCTGCGGATTAAAACAACCGGGACAGGCGTGCTCGCAGCCGCTGACAAACAGCGACACACGCACACCCACGCCGTTGGCAATATCATGTGGTTTCAGCTCTGAGTAATACATATTATCCTTTGATTATCTTAATAATTGCACTGCCCGCCGCGCTGTGCCCTGTGCCGTCAACCTGATTTGTCGTTCCGCTAAAGTAAAGATCCGTGTCGGGGTTATACCACGCAAAGGAGCCGGTTTGCCCCCAAAAGCCAACAATCTCACCAATGGGCTTGCGCAGGCTGAGGATGCGAGGCGTCGGCAGTCTTTCCAGCCCCACACCGTAGTAAAACAGGCCAGGTGGTGGGAGCAGCAAGTTCCATTGTTTCAATCCCTCAATTTTCTCTTTCGGGAAAAAACGCCCGGTAAAAAACGCTTTCATGAATATCATCACATCGTCTGCGGTGCTCACAATGCCGCCCTCAGCGGTGACCGAAGCCATATAATTGGGCAGCCAAAGCGGTTTATCGCGATGATAAAACACAGCAGGTCTTTTATCCGCAATGTCTTTAAATGCATACGTATTTGTCAGCGCGAGATTGTCAAAGATATATGCCTTGAATACTTCGCCTATCTCTTTTTCGGTCACGCTTTCGATGATTTTGCCCAGCAGCTGATAGTTTGTGTCGGAATAAGCTGCCTTGCCCTTTTGTCCCGGTGCAAATTTGGGGGTCATGGCTTTCATCAGCGGTATTGTTTTTTCGAGTTCCCACGCATCATCGTTGCCTTGCAGCAGCAAATCAGCCCCAGATGGCTTGCCTTGTTCTTTGTGGGTGAAATAATCCGGCAAACCGGAAGTATTGGAGATCAGATGCTTGATGGTGATGTTTGCCGAGTAGTCAACGCCATTGAGCACGTGCAGCTCCTCCGTATAATTCTGCGGCAAATGCTTAACGATGGCATCGTCCAATGCCAGTTTTCCTTTCTCGGCAAGAGCCATCACAACAGCGGTGATATAAAGTTTCGTCACACTGGCAATAAAGTATTTGTCGTTGGCTGCCATGTTGCCGCGTGCTCCAACCCATGAAAAAGATGCATCGCCACTTTCCACCTTCAACACGGCGCTGAACACATTTTTCTTGCCGAAGATTTTATCCAGACAATCATTTAATAGGCGCTCATCGATTATCTTTCTCATCTTGAGTTTCCTTTATCAAATAATTAGGATAGACCACAGCGAAGCGACTTGCGCCCTGCAAGGGCAGCGAAGCGACTTGTTCGCCGCAGGCGGGTTACCTCGATGTGATGCGACCCGAGCCGCTAGTGTGTTGACTAATGCGCGGGTTGCCATCGTAGGTTACGCGGCCGCTGCCGCTGATGCGTGCATCAAGCTCTTCAGCCACGGTGATGTCCACGCGTCCACTACCGCTGATGTTTGCGACTGCGCTGTCCACGGGGAAGTCAAAGGCCTCCACACGTCCACTGCCACTGATGCGGAAATCCGCTGTTTCGGCAGCACCGTTGAGATTCACACGCCCGCTGCCGCTGATGGTAACACTTGCAACATTGGCGGTGGCCTGCACGTTCATGCGTGCGGAGCCGCTGCCCGACAAGTCCAGGCGATCTATCTCGCCAAGCCTGAAGTTGCCGCGCGCCGAGCCGCTCAGTTGCGCTCTAAAGTTTTCCACACGGTTGCAGTGCACGGTTACATCCCACGCGCCGCCAATGCGCAAATCATCAATGGGCAGCCCGGTGGTGATTTGCAGTTGCGACGGAAACAGCCGCATGCGGTCGTCCGAGCGGATGCGGATGACGCCGTTGCCCATGTAGGACACATTGATGTGCTCTTGCAGGTTATCGTCGATTGCAACCACCACCGCGGTGCCAAGTTCTTCGGCGCGTTGCTCATCAATCATAAGCCTTGGCGTGGCATTCTGCACCGAAAATCCCGAGATTTCCAGTCGAAAGCTTTGCGCATAGTCACCGTCAACGCCAAGATCAATGTAGGTGGTTTGTACAGTAACGTCGCGGTTGCCGCGCACGCTGGCTTGCCCCGCAAACCGCATGGTTGTGCAACCAGCCAGCCCTAGTGCCAAGCCCAATATCAAAACCAAAGCAAGTAATTTTCTCATAATTTCTCCTCTTTTATTAAAGCTATATTAGAACAATGCCCCACCGCAGGTGGTTATCTTGCGCGCACGTTGTTCAGCAAACCCGTTTGCTGATTAATTATCGTTGGGTCGCCGTCATAAATCACGTCGCCTATGCCGTTGATCTCCACCGTAAGCTCATCGCTTGCATAAACTTCGGCATTGCCCACGCCATTGAGCGTGACGCTGGTGGAAGAGGTGATTAAATCAAACGCATATACATTGCCGGTGCCGTTGATGGTATACCACACACTGCGGCTTTGCCCGCGCAGGGTTAGACTAGCTGCGCCTTCAATATGCACGGATATGCCGCAAGCACGCTCATCATCATCGGGCACATTCAGCCGGTCAATGGTGAAATCTCCCGTCACTGCGCCGCGAATACCTAGCTGCGCCAAGGGCACATTGCTGTGGCGATAGGTGATATCCCACGCACCGTTTAGGTCGATATGCGTGAAGGGCAGCCCGCTTTCAATCACCAGTTCTGTGGGGGTTAATCGTGTTGACATAAGTGATATATCAACACGATAATCCGTGCTCCATGGGCTTAGCATGGGCATCAGGTTTTCGTCTGTGCGCAAAATTATGGTGTTGCCAAGGCTTTCGTCCAACACAATGGTGCCAGTGAAATGATGCATTGACACACGCACGTGAAGGGCTAGCATAGCCCAGTGTTCATCTTCACCCGGCACCGTGAATTCTGGCACATCGTCAATCGTGAATTCCTGCTGAATTACGTTGCCGCAGCCATGTAGGATATTCAGCACTGTGCGGCTGTTCATTCTAAAACTGCCAGTGATTAAGCTGCACCCACCCAGTGCAATCGCCAAGCTAAGCACTAAACCCAAAGCAAGTAATTTTCTCATGATTCTTCCTCCTCGCAGGTGGTTAGCGCGCACGAACTCGACCTACGCCCTCCACATCGCGGTTCACCCTTGCGCCGCCGTCATAGCGAACCGTGCCCACGCCGCGCACACGCGCTGTTAGCGTTTCGGTGGCGTAAACATCCACCGAGCCCACGCCGTCCACGCGCACTTCGGCGTTTTCGGCAATGAAATCAAACGCACGCACGTTGGCTACGCCCTCCACGCTAATGAACGCGTTAGGCGCACTGCCACGCAGCTGCACGGTGCCCACGCCCTCCACTTGCACGTTCAGGCCATCTTGCAGCGCACCAAAGTTGAACTCGCCATTCACCACGCCGCGTGTGGAAACCTGTGCATAGGGCACGCCGGTGTGATTGTGTGTAATATTCCACACGCCATCAAATTGCATGTGTGTGAAGGGCAGCCCGGTTTCAATGGTGAATTCAGTGCTGCGCAGGCGTCTGTTAAAGCCAGTGATATCCACGCGGTTCTCGCGCACATCCACGTGGAACTCGTTAAACAGGTTTTCGTCTGTGCGCACAATGAATGTGTTGCCCAGCGATTCATTAATGATAATTTCGGGGCCGCGCTGGTTGGGCACATTGTGCAAGTTCACGTTCATCACCGTCAAGCTCAGCATATCCCAAACTTCGCCTTCTTCTGCATTGGGCGGAGTCGAAAAATCAGGCAAATTTTCTGCGTCCACGGTGAATGTTTGCTCTATGATATTACGATTACCTCGTACTGTTCGCATGCCAATTTGTCCTCCGTTAATAATGATACATCCGCCGAGCATAAGCAAAAGCCCCGCCACCAACACAAGCCCCAGTATTCGTTTCAGCATAATCATTTCTCCTCTATAATTGTTGTTCCAGTATAGCAAAAAGGTTACGTTTGCGCTACCAATTCCGGTGCGCAATTGCGCAACTATTGGTTGCACCACCTGCGAAATTTGCGCTCGCCGCGCAGGCATTACTTTTTCTTGAAAGAAAAAGTAATCAAAAAGAACTTTTTCGTCGCTTTGCTTATCCTATTAAAATCCCATAAAACTCCCTCGCGAAGCGGATGAAGTTTTTTGCGCTACTTTTTTTCAAAAAAGTAGCAAAAAATCAAAGCATCTCAAACATGCCCAGCGCAGTCTCCTTTGTGGCGTGTTCGCAAACGCTAATGACCCGCACGCGCATTTCATTTGCGCCGGTGATGAGAATCTCGTCGCCAATTTTCACGTCATAGCTCGCCCGAGCCACACGACCATTGACCTGCACGCGCTTGGCATCGCACAGTTCGTTGGCCACAGTGCGGCGTTTGACTATTCTCGATACCTTCAAGTATTTATCTAGCCTCATCGTCATCCTCCGTTTGCAAGTCGGGGCATTTTTCGCTGTCGTCGGCGGGACGAAAATCGTCTCGCAGGTTGCAGAAAAACGCCCCCTGCAGCAGGTCATATTCACCGTGCACGCAGTTTTCGCATTCCCGGTTAATCACGAGGTCATAGACTAAACCCATCGCTGTTCCTCCATATAATTATACCCGGCAGCAATGCCGCCGGGCAAAATTGTCTAATTTACTTAATTGCCAAAACTTTGGATAATGTTGATCACCAAAAAGACGATTGTCACTGCAGCAGCTGCTGTGCCGAGCCAAGCGGCGCCGGTTCCGATAGCCTCTACTGCGCCAACGTCAGTCAACCAAGCGGCAAGGCGTCCCATGTTTATGCCGATGAAATTCAGCGGCCAACCGAGGATAGCCACAACCCCGCACCAAAAGGAATTGCCGATGTTGAACTCGGGCACATAAATGAACGTGGGTTCAATCTCCACCTCGGCAAAGCCATCAAGGAAATAAAAGGCATCGGGTACAAGTTCTGCCTCAGCAAATTCTTCGATGGCAACAGGGCTATAGTCATAGGTTTCGGCACTTGCCACCATGGCAAACGAAAACGCGATCAATGCGCCGAGCAACAGGGCCAAACTTTTTTTGAACATAGAGAATCTCCTCCGTTTTTCATAATAGCTTCTTCTTCTGCTCCCTATTGTACCACGATTGCGTGCAAATTGCAAGTGTTTTTCGCAAAAAAGCAGCAATTCCCTGTATTGTTTACAAATGGTTAACCACCTGCGGTGGGCTCCGTCGCTTCGCTGTGCCACCTGCGGTGGGGCTCTGTCGCTTCGCTGTGTTCTTTTCATGGCACTGCAAATTTATTGCTGTTAACCTACCAAAGACCGCATGCGCAACACCCCGGGAATTCCTTCCAGCGCAGCCGCATCAACAGCCGCAGCGGTGTCTGCCACAGTGTAGGCCACATCACCGCGCACATTGCTGGTCAGCTGTTCAACACTGCCAATGGCTGCCAGCACAGCATCTTTTGCTGCGGCCGTGTGAACCACACAAACACGGTGGTTAAACTTGGCAGCCACACTGGTGGCAGGCAGATTCACGCTGTTTTTCACCGCGCCAGTTTCTAAGTATGCCGTGATTTGCTGTGCGGCCATCACAGCACAATTATCTTCGCTTTCGGGCGTAGATGCACCCAGATGGGGAATCGCCGTGACACCCGACACACCGATAACTTCGTCTGTGGGGAAGTCTGTGACATAAGCCGCCACTTTGCCGCTTTGCAGCGCAGCAACTAGGTCGGTGTCATTCACCAGCGCGGCACGGGCAAAGTTCAGCAGTCGCAAACCGTCTTTTGCTTTGGCGAAGGCTTCGGCATTGAATGCACCCTTTGTTTGTGCAGTCAGCGGCACATTCAAGCTAATGTAATCGCTTTGCGCAAGCACATCATCCCAAGTGTCAACCAACTGAATGCTGGCATCAAGCGATGCACGCACCTCTTCGCTGATATACGGGTCACAGCCAATCACGCGCATGCCCAATGCAGCAGCAGCGTTTGCCGTCAAGCTGCCAATCGCACCCAAGCCAATCAGCCCAAGCGTCTTTCCAGCGATTTCCGGTCCGCCGAACGCGCCTTTGCCTTTTTCGACCAATGCGCCAACTTCGTCGCCTTTGCCTTTGAGTTCTTGGCACCAGTTCAGCGCGTCATAAACTTTGCGTGAGCTTAAAAACAGCCCCGCGATCACCAGTTCTTTCACCGCATTGGCGTTGGCACCCGGCGTGTTGAACACGCACACACCCGCCTGCGTGCAGGCATCCACGGGAATGTTGTTGTATCCGGCACCGGCTCTGGCAATCGCTGCGGTGGCAGGGTCAAGGGGCATGTCGTGCATGCTTGCACTGCGCACCATCACGGCATCAGGTGCGGCAATGTCGTCGCCACAGGTGTAGTGCGCCGGAAATTGTGCCAGCCCACAGGCCGCGATTTTGTTGAGTGTTAGAATTTTCATGCTTAAATCCTTTCTTGTTCTTTTTTGCAAAAAAGAACCAAAAAACCTAGTCGCGCTACGCGCGGAGATTTATATGTGCTTATAAGCACCGCGAAGCGACTAAAGTTTTTTGCGCAACTTTTTTTCAAAAAAGTTGCAAATAGCTACGCGTACTTACGCTCAAAGTCTGCCATGAACTGCACCAGCTGCTCAAGGCCTTCCACGGGCATGGCGTTGTAGATGCTTGCGCGCATGCCGCCCACCGAGCGGTGGCCCTTCAGGTTCACAAAACCTGCTGTTGCAGCTTCTTTCACAAACAGGTTGTTCAGTTCATCGCTTTTTGCCACGAAGGTCACGTTCATCAGGCTGCGATATTTCGGTTCCACCGGGTTGCTGAACATCGCGCTTTTATCCAAGTAATCATACAGCAGCTTGGCTTTATATTCATTGCGTTGCTGCATCACGGTCAGCCCGCCCAGCTGGATAATCCACTCCAGCACCAATTTGCACACATAAATCGACCAACACGGCGGTGTGTTGAGCATGCTGTCGTTTTCGGCCATCAGTTGCCAGTTCATCACGTCGGGCGTGTTGGCGCGGGCTTTGCCCAGCAGATCTTCGCGCACAATCACAATCGTCAACCCTGCGGGAGCCACGTTCTTTTGCGCGCCGCCGTAAAGCACACCGAACTTGCTCACGTCCATGGGTTCGCTCAAAAAGCTCGAACTCACATCTGCCACCAGCGGCACATTGCCTGTGGCGGGCAGTTCTGCATATTTACTGCCGAAAATGGTGTTGTTGTGGCAAATGTGCAAATAGTCTGAGCCGGGGGTCAGGTCGGCGGCGGTCACATGGGGGATGGTGGTGAAGTTCTGCTCTTTGCTGCTTGCAATGCAGTTGGCCAGACCATACTTTTGCGCCTCTTTGTGCGCCTTGCCGCTAAATTGCCCGGTAACGATGTAGTCTGCGCAGCCGGTGGTCATCAGGTTCAGCGGAATGGCTGCAAACTGCAGCGATGCGCCGCCCTGCACAAACAGCACCTTGTAGTTGTCGGGTATGTTCATCACTTCGCGCAGCAGCTGTTGTGCGCCCACGATGATTTCGTCATACACCTTGCTGCGGTGCGACATTTCCATCACACTTTGGCCGCTGCCTGCATAGTCAAGCATTTCGGCGGCAGCGCGGTTGAGCACGCTTTCGGGCAGCATGGATGGACCTGCGGAAAAATTGAATACTCTTGCCATGTTTGTTTTGTTTCCTTTCTCGCTTTAAACCAGCGCGCAAAAATCAATAATAATCTATTATACCGCATCTTGGCGAAAATTGCAAGTGTTTTTTCGCAAAAATTCCGAGAAATAACAAAAAACCACACCTCAGGGATGTGGTTTGTATGCGATTACTAACTTTGCTCATGCACAAAGTCAAAGTTAAACATTCGGGTTTGCATCACTTCGTTATTTTCATCGAAAATGTGGCCAGTTACACGAATTGTGTAAGTGTTTCCGATTTCCATTTTTTCAACATAATCTGGAGTTAACTGATGCGTCATGCGGCGTTCCCTTTGGTCGCTTGAGACCGAAATAACTGTCCAATTTCGCACAAGGTTGTCATCAGCAAACAATTCTACGTTATAGAATACATCATGATTATTCGTCGCATACAAGTCTAGCACAAAAAATTTATACACACCAATTTCATCGAAGTTTGTGTATTCGCGCCCAACCAAATTGGCTCCCATAAATCGATCGTGCGTGTGTGTAAAATCAAATTCAAAGAATTGCGGGGTGTGCCCCTCAACTGTGCCAATCACTCTAAATGTGTATGTATGCCCGATTCTCAGCCGATTTTCAGACCTAGCTGGACTCATCCAAAATGTAAAAGTCGAAATCCCATGCCCAATATTTCTTGTAGTTTGACGTTCTCCTTCGTCCCAGCGATCGACTTCCACTTCATCAAGATCTAGAAGCACCGCCGTATAATGTATATTGTGTCCGCCGAGCGCACCTAGATTAACATCAAAACGAAGCCAAAAACCTTCATCAATCTCATCATGGCCACTCTCATACCAAAACCTTTCCTCTTCCACGTGCATACCGAAATCTTCTGGCATTAGTGCTTGCTGCGTTGCGATTTCGTCCGAAGGCTCGTCTTCCGGAGATGGTGATGACAACAAACCAGGGAATAAGGCAAGCATCAATGCGACTATCGTGACAACAAAACCAATAGCTGCAAGGGTACCTAAAATATATTCTGCGGCGCGCCATTCTCTAACCTTGCATACAATCCAAGCCACAGCTAATAAAACGGCTGCAATCGCTGTGATAATAAGCCACATCCATGCATTCATTTTTGGCCCCCCTAAAATTTGATGCTCCTATTTTCTCACATTTTGCCACAAAATGCAACCCTTTTTTACTTAGATAGAACAATTTCTGCAATCGCCAATCCCGCCGCTTTGCCATAGGCCCGTATCAGCCCGCCTTTGCCCAGCAGCGTGCCGCCGAAATACCGCACCACCACAACCACTACCCCGGTTAATTCTCTGCGCGTAATCGCATTATATATGGGCAACCCGGCGGTGCCGCGCGGTTCGCCGTCGTCGTGCATTTTCGCGGTGTGCGGGAAAACATAAGCAAACGCAACATGCCGTGCTTTTTTGTGCTGTGCAGCAACTTGGGCGATGAATGCCTTGGCTTCATCTTCGCTAGCTACCTGCGCGGCATAGCCCAAAAAGCGCGATTTTTTCTCGATGATTTCGATGGGGGTTGTCATAGACCACTACCTCTCGTGTAGGGGCGGCAATCTGCCGCCCATGGATTTTTATGACACGGGGACGGTCAAAAACATTACGCACGAATCACTACCGTGTTCACGCTCTTCGCCGCAATGCTAAAACCCGCTAAGTCAATCTCGCTGCGGTGCAGGCTTTTTTCTTCATTCGTTTCAATCAATTGCGCACTACCGTTGCCCAGCGAAATAGCCATGGCCGAGCTTGTGTGATTGATGAATATCACCGCCGTGTGGGTGCCACAGTTGAAGGCGACGGCTTGCAGTTCATCGGGCACGCCCTTGATTTCAATGCGCTGTGCGCCGCGCGGCACAAACTTGGTGAACTGCCCATAGGCATAGTAACGCTTGGGAATATCGTAGGTCTGCTTTTCTTGATCAACATAGATCAGGCCATCGCTATAGTCCACTTCCGACACTGCTATCCACTTTTGCCAGCTTACCACATCCATGATGGTCAGGTCTTCCCATACCTCGTTCGCCAGGGTTAGCGCTGACTGCATGCCGTAGTCACGCCCGCCTTGCATTTCGGTCCACTCGCTCATGCGAATGGGCTGCCCTGGGTATTTGCGATTCATCCATTTGCGAAAGCGACGCTTCACGTCTTTGCTTTTGCGCCACGCTAGGGGTTTTAGCACATAGCCGTGCACATCAATGCCATCTACCCTTGTGCGCACTGTTTTGTCGCCCAGCACCGCACGAGTGTAGGTTTTGTTCATGTAGCGCAAGTCGTTCATTTCTGCGCCCGAAAGCATCATGCCATCCAGCACGGGGCGTTTATCCATTTCCCGGGCAAACAGGCGCAGCAGCCGCCGCACACCATGGGCGCGATAGTGGCAGCCCTCTTGCCCGGCCAGCTTGTCAATCCACGGGCCGAATGGCTCGTTGATGGGCGAAAGCACCTTCACCGGCAGTCCCTGTGCCAGAAAATGCTCTGTCACATCCAGCATATATGTAGTGAATTTTAACTCATTCTTGCGCGGTAAATTTGCACACAAAAAATACTTTCCTTTGGTCAAGCCACTTTTCGTCCAGCGTTCAGGTGGGGAATTCACAAACAGCACCACTTCATCTGCGCCGTTAGCCACGGCTTCTTTCATGCACCAAACGGCTTCAGCATCGCGCGACCAGTCATAGTCATCACTATCCGCCTTGAGGAAACTTGAGGCCTTGCGGTTGAGGTTATCGAACCGGCCGTTGCCGCTTTCTTTTGAACCGCCGCCTAGGTTATAGCGATAAATTTGCATGCCAAGGCCGTGCTCTTTGTGATAAAGCAAGCGCATGATTTCGCGGCGCGTTTCGTCCGGCCAGCCGCCAACGAATTGTGCCCACCATGCACCGCTGGCGCCAAAGCCTTCAATGGTTTGGTAGCTCTTTGCTGGATTCAGTTTCAATTTCACTTGTTTCATGGTACACTCCTATTCTAGGATAATACCATTATACTATAAACATTGGCAGAACACAAGCCCTAACACAAAAAAGCCCCCTACTTCTTCGCCGCCTTCTTCGCTTGCGGCTTTTTCTTTGCTGGTTTTTGCTGCTGCTCAATGCTTTGTCGAAAAGCATCCATAAGGTCTGCGACATTCACCTGACCAGTTTTCTTCGGCATAGCCATGTCCTCGCCCGTGATTTTACTCTCCAGCAGCTGGCGCAGCTTCGCCTGATATTCATCGTGGTAATCAGCCAAATCAAAGGGTGCATCCATGGTTTGCAGCAGTTTTTTCGCCATGTTGAGTTCTTGTGCGGTGACTTTTGGGGCAGCTTTTGCGGCGGGCATCGCCTTGATTTCATCAGCGAAAAACATCGTTTGCAGCAACAGGCCATCCTCCTGCGCAAAAATCGCCATGAGGGTTTCTTTGGTGCTCAGCACGGTTTTGCCCACGGCCACGCGCTGTTCTTGTTGCAGGGCTTGGCGCAGCAATTCGAAGGCTTTTTCGCCGCCAGGCAGTGCCTGAGCGTAGTATGCCTTGGCGTAGCAAATGCTCGAAATTTCGCTCTCCTGCACAAAATGCAGAATGGTAATGGCCTTCTCTTTTTCCGTCTTGATGGCCTCAAGTTCTTCATCGCTCACGATAACATAATGATCTTTTTCATACTCATAGCCGCGCACAATGTCGCTTTGTTTAACCTCTTTGTTGCAGCCCTCGCACACTTTTTTATAGCGAATGCGGCTGTGGTCAGCCTTGTGCAGCTGGCGAAAACCGATGTCGTTTTCCTGCGTGGCGGTGTGCAGCGCAATGGGAATGGCCACCAGGCCAAACGACAGCACCGTCTTGGTTGCGGGCATAGAATCACCCTCCTTTGGGGATAGTATGTGTATGAAAAACAACTTACACATCTATAATCAAAAGAGAAATTTTGACAAAACAGATGAGCCATACGCAGAGACTGCCAGGGAGCACAGCGAAGCGACGGAGCCCCGCCGCAGGCGGCATTATGTCATCCAATATCACGAAGCCAGTCGCAAGCACTATGACTTGCGCCTTGAAATGAACGGCGTGCTGCGCAGCTGGGCAGTGCCGAAAGAGCCCTCGCTCACCGAAAAAAGGCTAGCTATCCAAGTGGAGGATCACCCGCTTGAATATCGCCATTTTGAGGGCACCATCCCAAAAGGGCAGTACGGCGGCGGCACGGTGGTGATTTGGGACAAAGGCACCTACGACTTGCACACACGCAGCGAAAACAGCATAACATTCACGCTGCATGGCGAAAGATTAACAGGCAAGTGGTCGCTGGTACGCATGGATGATAAGAACTGGCTGCTGCAATCTGCAGGAGCGGCTGCAACTGCGCCTGCGTTGATGCTGTGCAAGCTGGCCAAGCAAGTGCCGCAAGACGATGACTGGGTGTTTGAGCTGAAATATGATGGCTGGCGGGTGTTGAGCGTGGTGGAAAACGGCCAAGCTAGCCTGCAAACCCGCAACGGCAACGACTGCACGCAAAAATTCAAGGCAGTTGCACGCGAGTTAGCCAAGCTTGATAATTGTGTCATCGATGGCGAAATGCTGCTGAAACCCCAACAATACATCGCTTTTGACCTGCTTTCGCTGAACGGCAATGACCTGCGAGATACACCTTTGCTGCAACGCAAAGCCAAATTGGAAAATCTGCTGGCCAATGCACCGGATAGCTTACAATATAGCCAGCACTGGACAGAAAATGGGCAGCAATTGTTCAACCAAGCTTGTGCTGCGGGGCTTGAGGGAATCATCGCCAAGCGCGCAGACGGGCTGTATACCGGCAAACGCGAATGGATTAAAATCAAGTGCGAAGGCTACAAGCGTGGTGTGGAAATCAGTAGCCCAGATAAAATTTTCAGCACTGAGCCGCACATCACCAAGCAAGACCTCGCGGACTACTATCAAGCCGTTGCGCCGCGCATGCTGCCGTATATTGAGCACAGGCTCATCACCGCCATTCGCTGTCCGGGTGGCGCTGCAGAATCTTGCTTTTATAAAAAAAATCCGCAGCTGGTCATCACCAGTGCGGAGGAACTATTAGCCGAGGTGCAGCAAAACACCGTGGAGTTCCACGCTTGGGGCAGCCGAATTGATGCGCTTGAGCAGCCGGACATGATGGTGTTTGACCTTGACCCGGACGAAGGCTTGGCTTTAGAACAGGTGCGCCAAGGCGCGCGTGACCTGAAGAAAATCCTAGACAAGCTGGGGCTGAAGTCTTATCTCAAAACCAGCGGCGGCAAGGGTTACCATGTGGTGGTGCCCATGCTGCCTGCGCAAAACTGGCAGAGTTTTCGCGACATGGCGAAGGGGATTGTTGACGCGATGGTGGAGACCTGGCCGGAAAAATACACCGCCAATGTGCGCAAAGCCAACCGCAAGGGCAAGATTTTTGTAGACTGGATTCGCAACACGCGAAGTGCCACCAGTGTTGCGCCTTACAGCGTGCGCATGCGCCCCGGCATGCCCGTGAGCTGCCCCATCGCTTGGAGCGAGCTGCCCAAAGTTGCGCCAGATGGCATCGACATGGTGCAGGCGTTAAAACGGCTGAAACGAAAAGACCCATGGGAAGGTGTGTTTATGCGCTGACGTCGTTTGTTTTCTCTTTCGCAGCTGCTTTGCGCACGTTGAGCCAATAGAGCACCAGCACAAGCGCAAGCACGAGCAAGCCAGCGCCGGTGGCCAGCAACCAAGCATTGCTTTCGGCGGCAGATGTGGCTTGTGCGAGTGTGATGGAGACTAACTCGATGGGTTCATCCTGCACAAACTGCATCTGCGGGCAAATGACTGACTCTATAATGGAAAGCGCAGCAGGGGTATAGTCAGGCTGCGCAAAGGTAAGCTGTGCAGCCTGCGGCTCATCCACCAGTGCAGGCTCAGTGATGTTTTCGATGATCACCGTATGCCAAGTAGTCACGGTGAAGAATTGATCGGCTTGTGTTTGCTGCAGTTGTGCGGTGGTTAAAGCAGGTGCTGCAGCCAGCAAAGCAGGCGGGAGTGTGGGCAACACAAATTGTGTTGGTGCTGCAGTTGGCTGCGCGGCAAAGGTGAGCGGCGGCGCAGTGGTGGTGGTTGCACGGGTGGTAGTGGTGGTCGTTGTAGCGGTAGTTCTGGTGGTTGTCGTGGTGGTCGTTGCGGCGGTAGTACTAGTGGTTGTAGCTGTTGTGGTTGTTTGTGTGGTGCTGGGTGCAGTTTGTGCTTGCGTTTGTGGCTGGGTTTGCGTCTGTGTTTGTGTTTGCGGGGGTTCGGGTTGCTCAATGATGATGGGGAAATCAATGCTCAGTGATGGCCTGCTCTGCGGGTCAATGAGCTGCAAACGCAGCTGTTGTAGTGCATCAAAGGCGGCAGCATGCTTGCTGCCTAGCTCTAACACAATATTATAATGATTGGCGGAGGTATCGTCAGGTATCCATGCTGCACCGCGCAGGGCGTAATTTTCTTGATCGTAAATCGCGTTGTGGCCATGTTGCCAGCGACCGATTTCTTGGCTGCCCAGCAACAAAATTGCACCCACAGGAGAGGTTTGCGTAACAGCAGGGGCATGCACACTAAACCCCAGTGTAACCAGGGTTTGTGCGGGGTTGAGGATGACAGAAACAGAGGCGCGGCTGATGCTGTTGAGGCTGCCTTGCGTGCTTTGAATGATGGGGATGGCAGGAATATCGTTCCAACGCGCGCCGCCCACAAAACCACTTAGTCCTGCAGCGGGAATTGCCGTTGCCACGCAAAGCGCACTGATGATCAGCAAAACACAAACGCGTTTGAAATTCATGTTCAATCCCTCTCAAATTAATTCATAAATTGAGACGGATTATAGGCGATTTGCCCAAAGCTGTCAAGGCGCATTCGTTCGCAGTTTGTTTGTTGTGCCCGTACTGTGTGTATTTGTCTCATTGTGTGGACAAACATGTAAAAAATAACCGCTTTTCATGCCGTTTCTTGGAAAAATCGAGAATTAAAGCATTAAAGTATTTTTGTGTGGTTGCGTGAAAAAAATAATCCCCCGCCTGTGTTATAGGCAGGGGATTGCAGACCTTAGAAGTGGCCATTCATGCTGGGATAGGCGGGCGGCTGGCAGGGCACAGGCTTAACTTTGCAGCGCGCCATGTTGGGGGCCATGCGGGGTTCTTTGAGGGGTTTGATATTGCACTCGGGCACGCAAATGGCATAGGCTTGCACGGAGCACGGCCGATTGGTGTTGTTATAGCACGATACTTCCCAAGCGTGGTAGCTATCCACTGCGGTGTTGCGTATGACGGTCAGGTCATGGTTATCAGACTGATAACCGCCGCTGATGCAAATCATGCCGGGCGGGCAGATGGCTTTCATGTCTTCAACCACGTGATGGGGCGGCACGTTGCACACTTGGCTGTTGACCATATACAATTCCGATGGGCCTGCGGGTCCCTGTGGGCCTTGGCAACCTGCGGGGCCTTGCGCGCCGCGTTGACCTTGCGGGCCAGCAGCGCCGGGGGCACCTGCAGAACCAATGGGGCCCATGGGTCCCATCGCGCCGGTTGCGCCACGATGGCCAGGATGTCCCTGATGCCCTTGCGGGCCCATTGCGCCGGTCGCGCCACGCGCACCTGGAGCACCTGCGGGACCGATGGGGCCTTGACAGCCTGCGGGTCCCATGGGGCCTGTTGCGCCATGTTTAACGGTATAGCAAACGGTATCTTCGCTGGTTCCGCAGCGGCTGGGTAAGGCTGCGGGCAGGGGAGCGGCTGGAGAAAACGGCACTGGCGCAGGTATCGTGATGGCGGGTGGTGGGGTCATAGGGGTTCCTACGCAGTTGCGGGCTTTTGCGGCAGCCGCGCGGGCGGCGGCGTGGTTATAATAATTGCGTTGAGCACTCATTGTATTTTTCCTTTCTGGCGTTTGAATGATGCACGTCCGTTGTGCGGTACAGTTTCATTATATTGGGGAGTTGACGTTTTGGTGCTTGACAACTTTTGCACACCATGCTATAATAAAAATGAACGAAAAATATTGTCGAGGAGAATCGAATGATGCAACATGTTGTTGGCAAAAAATCTTTAGTGGGTTTTATTATTTTGGTTGTGCTGAATGTCTTGTTTGATGTGGGGGTACTACTGACTCGTGGACTGGATATTGTGTTTTTCATTTTTGTGGGACTCACGGTATTTTACGTGGTCAGCGGCGTGATGGAGCTGCGCAAAACCATTTCGGCAGACCATAACGGTGTGATGGTGAATGGCGTGCTGGTTCCCTATGCCAGCGTGGGCACCATGGAAGTGAAAAACAGCTGGTGGCGCAAACGCGTTTCGCTGGTGACCATGGAAGGCGCAACGTACCATGTGAACGTGACCAATCCCGAAGAAGTGGCAAATGGTATCATGGCCAACAAAGCCATGGTTGTGGGGCAAATGCCGCCGCAGTATTAAAGCAGTATAAAAAGGAGCTTTAGAACATGAGCAAAAAGCTAAAACCAATCATCGCAATCGCAGTTATCGCTGCACTAATACTTATCGCTGGGCTGAGTTCCATGCGCTCTATCCCCACAGGCCGGGTTGGTGTGGTGGTGCAAATGGGCGCGCCCACTGGCAGAGTGGTCCCAAACGGCTTGCAATTCAGTGCTCCGCTTGTGCAGCGGTTTGAGGTTGTGGATGTTCGCGTGCAAACAGTTGAGGCTTATGCAACCGCAGTGTCAAGCGACCTTCAGTCGGTGGATGCAATCATTGTGCTAAACTATCAAATCACGTCCAGCGGGGCTTTGTATGTGGTGCAAAACATTGGAGTCCCTTTCCTTGAAGGCGACATCATCGTGCCCGCATTGCAGCAAGCAGTTAAGGACGTGACGGCACGATATACTTCGTCTCAATTGGTGCATTATCGTGCTAGAATTGCAGCAGATATGCTTGCGCAACTTGAAGCTGAGCTTGACGAATTCGGTGTGATTGTCCGTGCGTTCAATATCGTCGATTTCCAGTTTAGCGACATCTTCGATGAAGCCATTGAGCAAGCACAGGCCGCAGAGCAAGATCTGGTGCGCATTGAAGCAGAGGAACGCGCTCGCGTTGTTCGCGCGCAGGCTCGCTTGGCAGCAGCCGAGTATGACGCAGCCGCAATCATCGTGGCCGCAGAAGCAGAAGCAGCTGCCAACCGCCTCATTGCTGATTCCATCACAGATCGGCTCATTGACTGGGAAATTGCACAGAACTGGGACGGCCAACTGCCGCAAGTGCAAGGCGGAGGAACACCTATCATTGACTTGAGATAGCGCATTGACTTGGGGGAACTCAGTCATTATGGTCAAAACCTACATAAATTGCAGAAAAAAATCAACCCGCAACATTTGTTGTGGGTTTTTGCATGGAGGAGTCAGACTGGTAAAAGCATGTCTATCGTCAGCATGTAGGGGCGGCTTGCAAGCCGCCCGAAAGTTTAATATTTATAGCCCGGGCGGATTCACATCCGCCCCTACAGGTTCCGATTGCGCAATGTGCCGATTTGAAGACACATCCTAGGGCGTAGCGTTACTGCGCCGTTGCTCAAACTATCCACACAAATTAACCACTGCCCAGCAGTGAAAAGACTTGACACCGCTGCCAAAATTCGCTATAATAGAAACATGAGCAATATCACCCGTATCAACCGCAGCCTGCACAAACAATTCGGCGGGCGTTTTTGTGTTGTGCCGCAGCAACAACATCTTTCGCTGCAGGGCGAAAGTGACAACTGGCATGCCATCGTGCAGGCCGGACGGCTGGCGGCTGTGCTGTTCAAAGGCGAAGGCGGTGTGGTCAACGATGTGCATTACATCGGCGAGCAAGCGCAACCCACGCGTTTGCCTGCTGTGCAGGACAACACATTGGATGGACAAGCACCCGATGTGCTGGTGATTGGCGGCGGGGTAATTGGCTGCGCCATTGCCCGAGAGCTTGCCCGCTACCAGATGGATGTGATGCTGGTGGAAAAAGAATGCGATGTGGCCATGCATGCCTCCTCACGCAATGATGGCATGGTGCATCCTGGGCTTGACCTTAAGCATAAGAACACACAAAAGCATCACTATAATCACCGTGGCAATGCCATGTTCAAAGAACTGTGCGCTGAGCTTCAAGTGCCGTTCAAGCGCAGCGGACAATACCTGTGCTTTCCGCAACCGCGTTGGTTGCTTTGGGCGGGCAAGTTCCGTTGGAACAGCCACGGCATCCCCAGCAGATTTTATAACCAAAAGCAGTTGCGTCGTCGCTTGCCGCATATTCACCCTGCGCTGAAGTGCGGCATGTTTTTCCCCACAGCAGGCGCGGTATGTCCCTATACCCTCACCATTGCCTATGCTGAAAATGCCATCGAAAACGGCGTGCGCGTGCACTTGAATACCGCTGTGTTGGGGATGGACGTGCACGAGAACAAAATCATAGCCGTTCACACTAATCGCGGCACGCTAAAGCCCAAACTGGTAATCAACGCCGCAGGTGTGTTTTGCGAAGACATCGCCGCCTTCGCGCAGGATCGTTTCTTTTCCATCCATCCGCGCCGCGGCACGAATATCATCCTCGACACCAAGTTCAGCAAGCTCATGAGCCGCAGTGCGTCTACCCTGGGCACTGGCGCGAAAGAGGGTTACAGCAAGCACACCAAGGGCGGCGGGGTTATCCACACCGTGCATGGCAACCTGCTGCTGGGCCCCAATGCCGTGGAAACCATCGACAAAGAAGACTTCGCCACTCATGCGCAGGATTTGCGCACCGTGTTTGGGCATCAAACCAAAACCAGTGAAGCATTGCACCCTGCGCAGGGCATTACCTATTTTTCGGGCACGCGTGCCGCCACATTTGAAGAAGACTTCGTGGTTCGCCGCGGGCTATATACGAAAAATATCATCCATGCAGCGGGCATGCAGTCACCAGGCCTCACGGCCGCACCTGCTGTGGCGGTTGATGTTGCGCAGTGGGCAGCGGACATGCTGCAAGCTCAGCCAAACGAAGATTTCAATCCGCAACGGCAGGGGATTGTGGATGCCACATCGCTCAACAATTTCGCACGCAACACGCTCATTCGCCAAAGCCCCGATTACGGCATCATCCTATGTCGCTGTGAGCAAATCAGCAAAGGCGAAATCCTTGCTGCCATGCGTCGTCCGCTGCCCTGTGATAGCATTGATGGCATCAAGCGGCGGGTGCGTGCGGGCATGGGACGTTGTCAGGGTGGGTTTTGCTGCCCACTCATCACCCAAGTCATCGCTGATGAGCTGGGTATTCCGCTTGACCAAGTGCGCAAAACCGGCGAAGGCAGCGAGCTGCTGTGCGGGGAGATAAAACCCACCTAATGGCGTTTGCCTGCCGGCGACTTCGTACCTTTTCTTGAAAGAAAAGGTACCCAAAAGAACATTTAGGTCGCTTCGCTGTGTTCTATCCTAGCCCCATAAATTTTCATCTCGCTTCGCTGTGTCCTATCATACGCCCATAAAAAATCCCCCCGCGCGCAGCGCGACTAAAGTTTTTTGCGCCACTTTTTTTCAAAAAAGTGGCATAAAGAGGAGCCCTGAACATGTCCATCCAAACCAACGTAGCAGTCATTGGCGGCGGCCCAGCAGGGCTTGCCGCTGCGATAGCTGCGTCCAAGCAGGGTGCGGATGTGTTGCTGATTGAGCGCGAGGCGCGGCTGGGTGGTATTCTTAAGCAGTGCGTGCACGATGGTTTTGGCGTGGTGCGTTTTGGCGAAAAACTGGCAGGGCCAGAATACGCCCAGCGCTTTCTTAATGAACTGCGTGAATATCCCATACAAACATTAACGCAGACATTCGTAGACAAAATCAAGCCGCACCCCCTTGGCTGGAAAATCAATTTGGTCACGGCGCAGGGCATGCGGCAAGCATTTGCGAAAGCGGTGGTGTTTGCCACCGGCTGCCGCGAGCGCACCGCACGGCAAATCGGCATTCATGGCACGCGGCCAGCAGGGGTGCTAACCGCGGGCAGTGCGCAATATTTCACCAACATATTGGGCCAATTGCCTGGGCACCGCTGCGTGATTCTCGGTTCGGGCGACATCGGCATGATTATGGCACGGCGGCTGACGCTTGAAGGCGCGCAGGTGCTGGGGGTCTATGAAGCTCGCGCCATGCCAAGCGGCCTGCCGCGCAACGTGGCACAATGTCTGCACGATTTCAACATCCCGCTGCACTTGCGCAAAACGGTCACACGCTGTTTTGGCTATCCACGGCTTGAAGCTGTGGAAATCGCCAGCGTGGACGAACATATGCAGCCTATCGCTGGCACCGAAGAACGCATCGACTGTGATGCGCTGATTTTGTCTGTCGGGCTGATACCCGAAAACGAATTACTCGAAACCTTGCGCGTGTCGATTGACCCAGTGACGCGTGGTCCTGTGTGCGATCAGCATGGCATGGTAGCCCCTGGGTTGTTTTGCTGCGGCAACGCCGCGCACGTGAACGACCTGGTGGATTACGTGAGCGAGTCAGGCGAAATTGTCGGCACAGCTGCTGCACAATACACAGAACAACCCCGCCAGCATGCAAAAATTATCGCAGGGCAGGGGATGATGTATGCCACGCCGCAGAAAATCACGCTGCCTGCGGGCAAGTTTCCTCTATATTTTCGTGTGCGCGAAGAGCTAGGCAAGTCACGCGTGGTGGTGCGGCTGGGCGACACCGTGCTCGCCAAGAAGACCTATCTTACCCTGCGCCCGCCTGAAATGGAACGCATTGCCCTTGATCTATCACAGGTTGCACTGCAAGAGGGTCAAGAAATCATGGTGGAAATTTTGTAGGCACTGTAGGGCGTATCTTCAAATGTCAACATGTATTGTCAGCATGTAGGGGCGGATGCGAATCCGCCCGAAGCATAAAAACATCCAAACTTATAAATGTGTTGTTTGTTCAACACGGGCGGATTTGCATCCGCCCCTACAGGTGGATAAAAATTATGACCAACCTCATTTGCATCACCTGCCCAATCGGTTGCGCCTTGCAAGCTCAACTGGTTGACGGCAAGCTCACCGTCACAGGCCACACTTGTGCACGCGGCGAAGAATTTGCGCGCGCGGAACTCACTAACCCAATGAGAACGCTATGCACAACCGTGCGCACGAATGACCCCGCATGTCCATTACTACCCGTAAGAACACAGGGCGAAATCCCCAAAGCCGCCATGATGGATGTGATGCGCCTGCTTGCAGGGGTGACTGTAACTAGCCCGCTAACATGCGGCGATGTGATAACCTCGCTTGCGCCTATTTGTGACGGTAATGTGATTGCAACTTGTGATTGGCCGTTTTAGCTTGATGTTTTATCAGCGGCGCGCCAAAGGCACGCCCTACAAGAAATTGCGCCAAAGACGCTCGGTAACGATATCTATTCGGCCTTTGGCCGTGTCCCTGTAGGGCGAGGCTTTGCCCCGCCGTACCATAAAAGCGAAACATCATACTCACTAGGAGGAAAACAACATGTCATACAAAAACTTCGAACCCAACTGGTACACTGGCGAAGTGCCCGCAAACAGCTACCGCAGCGTGTTCAAATGGGGCGACCCCGCGCAAATCAAGGCCCCGCGTGAGCGTATGTTTCGTGATGTGATTCGCCGCTTTGGTATTGACGAATCGCATTTTCACGCCTACTCACAGCCGCTGGGCTTAGAAGAAGTGAAGTTTGATATCCCCATCAAGCTCGACGAAACGCATATCGCTGCCCTGCGTGAAATCGTGGGCGCTGAGTTCGTGCGCACCGACGACTACGCGCGCTTCAGCGTCGCCTATGGCAAAACCATGTATGACATTTTACGCGCACGCAACGCCATTGTGGAAAACGTGCCCGACTGCGTAATCTACCCCGACACGAAAGAGCAAATCGAAGCGATTGTCAAGTATGCAAGTGAGCATAGCATCCCCGTGTATGTCTACGGCGGCGGCAGTTCTGTTACCCGCGGCGTAGAGTGCGTGCGCGGCGGCATATCGCTAGACATGCGCCTGCGCTTTAACAAAGAAGTGCGCTTTAACGAAGTTGACCAGCTCATCACCGTTGAAGCCGGCATGAGCGGCCCGAAGCTGGAGGAAATCCTGCAAGCACGCGGATACACCTTGGGGCACTTCCCCCAAAGCTTTGAGTATAGTGCCGTGGGCGGCTGGGTGGTCACGCACGGCAGCGGGCAAAACAGCACCTACTACGGCTGCATCCAGGACCTCGTGCTGGGACAAAGTTACGCCACACCGCAGGGCACAGTCACCACAGACACCCATCCGCGCAAAGCCACCGGCCCCGACCTCGACCGCATTATGATGGGCAATGAGGGCACCTTCGGCGTGCTCACGCATGTCACGCTCAAGTTCAGCCGACTGATGCCGCAAAACACCCGCCGCTTCAGCTATATGTTCAAAGACTGGCCAACCGCCATTGAATTCGCCCGCCAAGCCCTGCAAAGCGAGGCAGGCAAGCCCAGTGTTTTCCGTCTGAGCGACGCCGAGGAAACCTCCATTATGCTCAATATGTATGGCATTATGGACACCCCGCTCAAGCACCTGTTTAAGATGAAAGGCTTCAAGGTCAACGAAATGTGCCTGTTCTTGGGCACCACAGATGGCGAGCGCGGTTTCAGCAAAAACGCAGCGAAGAAAATCGCCAAAATCGCCAAAGCACATGGTGGTCTCACCATGACCAGTTACCCCGTGAAACGCTGGGAACACGGCCGCTTCACCGATCCCTACCTGCGCGATACCTTGCAAGATTTCGGTGTAATCATGGACACCATGGAGTGCTCGGTGAACTGGAGCAACATGGCCAAAGTGCATGCCGAAGTGCGCGAAGTGGTCAAAAGCCGCCCCAACACCGTGTGCATGACCCACATGAGCCATGTATACCCCCAAGGCGGAAACTTGTACTGGATTTTTATTATCCTTGAAAATGACGCCGAGGAGTTTCGCAAGTTCCACGCCAGCATTCTCGATGCCATTCAGCGCAGCGGGGCCAGCATGAGCCATCACCACGGCATTGGCAAGATGTTTGGTCCATGGCTGGAGGGGCAACTGGGCAAGAATGAATACGCCGTCATTCGTGCGCTAAAAAACCACTTTGACCCGCAGAATATCATGAACCCCGGCGGCACGCTTGGGCTTGATTTGGCGGATGAGGACAAGCGGTGCTTGAAATGATTATGTTCTTTTTTTGCAAAAAAAGAACCAAAAAAACCTAGCCGCTTCGCGGTGGACTATTTATGCAAGTTGAAAAAGCAAGCCCCCAAGCTCCTTCCTCAGGAAGGAGCTCCCGACCCCGGGGAGGGTGAGGAAGGCTCGCGGAGCGATGATTTCGCTGTCGTTCACCGTATAATCCCAGTCCCCCTCTGATAGAGGGGGATGTCACCGTAGTGACAGGGGGTGGGGTGCGGAGCACAAAAGGAGGAAAACCCCATGAAAAAGAAAATTATCGTCATCGTCGCCATTGTTCTCGCTGTTGCCCTGCTGGGCGGCGGTGCTTATGGCGCGCTCATTCTCTTCCAACCCTTTCAGCGCGACTGCATCGTGGGCTATGGCGAAAATATCGACCTAATCAATCGCGACATCGCGCCCATGCAGCTGCGTAACGACGGCACCTTCACCGTGTTGCAATTTACAGACACCCACTTGGTGAACACCCGTGGCCCCGATGCTCGCACCTTGCGTGACATTGAATATCACACCGCGCGCGTGCAGCCAGATCTGGTTGTCATCACCGGTGATTTAATCAACGGCCGCGCAGCGCAGGCTTATGTGCTGGTGGATCGCCGTGCTGCGTTGCAAGCGGTGATTGATATCTTCGCGCGCCTCAACCAGCCTTGGGCATTTGTGCCCGGCAACAACGACCACGATAATTTCCTGGGCAGCGTGCACGATGTTGCTGGTTTTTTGGTCACGCACTGTGAGCACGTGATTATCGCCCAGCAGCATGCCTTGCCCGGTGCGGTGAATTTCACATTACCATTACTCAACGAACAAGGCGGAACTGTTCACCAGCTTGTTTTTCTTGATTCTCTCAGTCGGCACGATGTGATTGCGCCTGTGCAAGCGCAGTGGCTTGACCTGCAGATTGATCACTTCCCATCGAGTATTTTCCTGCACCACAACACGCCTATCTTCACCGATTTAGGTCTGGCCACGTGGCCCAGCGACCGCGGCAATGTGTTGGACGAACTGTTGCTGCACGAAAACGTGGGGCTGGTGAGCATTGGTCACATTCATGTTGCGCCAACCCGTCAGGCGATTTACGCAAACACCATCTTCCAAATTGGTCGAGTTTCGGGTTATCGTCGCGGCGATAGCTATCCCGGTGGCGTGGTGGTTACGATCAGCCCGAACACAGAAGAGCTTTATCAATTTCATGATTTCGCTTTTGACTGGGATTTTAGCTATTCATAAATAGTCCCCCGCGAAGCGAGAAGCCAACACGCAGAACCTAGAAAAGAACACAGCGAAGCGACGAAAAAGTTTTTTGTGCTACTTTTTTTCAAAAAAGTAGCGAGAAGGAGCAAGCTTGAAAGATAAACTGCGCCTAGCCATTCGCATCATCGTGCCGGCAACGGCGGCGGTGGTGGTGATTTGGCTGCTGTTGGGCATGGGACAAATTATGGACTTGCATGGTGGACAGCGTGTTACCGTGCGTGCAGAGTTCGCTCGTGTGCCGGTGACCATTCGTGCAGATATGACCTTCGTTCGTGAGGAAATTGCCTTGCCAGCGGCGAGCGCGGGAGTGGCAGCATTGCTGGTTGAACCCGGTGAACGCGTGGCGTTGCGGCAAAACATCGCCGCGGTGAGCGAAACCACCCAGCAAGCAGAATTACGCAGCCGTCAAACTGCGCTGCAACAACGCCTGCGCTGGCTGCAAGATGCCGACGGCGCGCTGCATTTGCATGCGCTCAACGTCAACGAGCTGGGGCGGCAAGTGGATGACACCATGTTCGATTTCATGCGTGCGTTGGAGCGTGGGCAACTGGCAGACCTAGCCGTGCATCAAGAAATTTTTGTGCAGCGGTCAACGGCACTGGATGCCGCACTTGGCGCGCAGATTAACTTTGCCGCACAAATCGCGCAAACCCAATCTGAGCTGCAAGCTGTGCAGCAACAGCTGGCACAAGGGCAGTTTAGCTATGTGCGAGCACCTGCAACGGGCGCGTTTTATCCACAGGGCGACGTGTGGGCGGCTCTGCAGCCTGCCGATTTACATAACATGACACCCGATGCGTTTGAGATAGCGCAGCAAACATTACCCGAGCCGTTGCAAGGCATTGGCCGCTTGGTCACAGCCTTTCGCTGGTACGCCGCCGCGGTCCTAGATATCCACACCGCGCAGCAATTGCAACTGGGTAGCACTTACATCATCACCTTTCCCATGCAAAGCGCACGGGAGTTCGGCATGCGGCTTGAACGCTTAAATTTTGATGGTGACCAAGCTCTGGCGGTGTTTTCCTCCACCGAGCAAGATAGCACGCTAGCCAACCTGCGGCACGCACAGGCCGAAATTACGCTGCGGCATGCGCAAGGTTTGGCGATTCCCGCGTCGGCGTTGCGTTTTGTGCCGCGCGGCGAGGGCGAACGCGAACGCACCGTCACCGCGGTGTATATCTCCCACGCGGGCAGGCTGCTGCTGCGCCAAGTGGACGTGCTGCATCAACAAGACGACGAACTCATTGTCGCCTGGGGCAATCTCAACGAATGGCAGCGCGTGGACGCTGATCGTTTGCGCATCGAAGGTTATGCGCAGCACATCGCGCAAGAGGATGGGCGATTAACCTTGTTGGGGCATGGTCTGCGCCTCACGCCTCAATGGCGACACGCGCAGATTATTCCTGACGGACCACAATGGGCAAATGGCAACACGCGCGCCCTGTTTGATGACAGCCTCTTCACCGGCGAAAACCTGCAATGGCAGCGCGACGGCGATGCGATTATCCTCACCGGCGAAAACCTGCAATGGCGCGAACAACGCGGCGCAGGTCTGCGCATCTACGATTACGTGCTGGTTGACGGGCGCATCGGCGAAGATGACCCGCGGCGGCTTGCGGATTAATTCTTGCTACTTTTTTGAAAAAAAGTAGCGCAAAAAACTTTAGCCGCTTCGCGGTGGATGTTGAAAATTTGGTGAACCCTTGATAGAACGCAGCGAAGCGACTTGCTCGCCGCAGGCGCGCTTCGCGGGGGATTTTTATGAGATGTGTAGATGTTGCCAAGTCCTCCCCCTTGGGGGAGGAAAGCACGTCGTAGGCGTGCAGGTGGGGGTTGATGCAAAAAACCTAGCCGCTTCGCGGGGGACTATTATGAAAATTTGAAGGTGTTGCCAAGGCCTCCCCCGCCGGGGGAGGAAAGCACGTCGACAGGCGTGCAGGTGGGGGGTTGCATTTCAGCACAAAAAACCTATACCGCTTCGCGGGGGATGTCCCGCAGCGACAGGGGATGCGAAGCACTAATATTCAGGAGAAATACATGACAAATTATCAAGCCGTTGCTGCGCAACTAGTCGAAGCCTGCATGAAAGCTGGGCGCAGCCCCGCAGACGTGCAGCTGATGGCCGTGACCAAAACCGTGCCGGTGCCGCGCATCTTGCAAGCCATTGCAGACGGTGCCACGTTGTTGGGCGAAAACCGTGTGCAGGAACTGGCCGAAAAGCGACCGCAGCTTGCCAGCCTCCTCAAGGGGGGATGTCCGCAGGGCAGGGGGGCGTGTGGAATGCATATGATCGGCCATCTGCAAAGCAATAAGGTCAGCAAAGCCGTGCAGCACGCGGATATGATTCAAAGTGTGGACAGCCTAAAAATCGCGCGGGAAATCAGCAAGGCTTGTGTCAAGCAAAACAAGAACATGCCTGTGCTGGTGGAAGTAAACATGGGGCGAGATCCGAACAAACATGGCTTTTTTGCCGAGCAAGTACACGAAGCATTGCACGAGATTTCGACCTTGCCCGGCCTGCAAGTGCAGGGAATGATGACAATTCCCCCGGTTTTTGACAAAAAAAGCGAAACTGCGCAAGTTTTTTTGCAAATGTATCAGCTTTTTGTTGACATGCGGGGCAAAAAAATGGATAATATAAGTATGAGTATATTGTCCATGGGCATGAGCGACGATTTTGAGCTGGCCGTGGCGCACGGCAGCACACTGGTGCGCGTGGGCAGCGCGATTTTTGGCAATCGATATTAAACCGTTTGGAGGGGAAAATCATGGGATTAATGGACTGGGTGCGCGGCGGGCGCATGAGCGATGAGGACTATAACGAACTGGAAGACCTAGAGGGCGACGATGGCTATGAAACTTTGCCGCCGCCTGCGCAGCAATATGACAATGTCATCAGCTTTAACAAAAAGCCGCAGCCGCAGTTGTTTACACAGCAACAGCAACAGCAGCAAGCCGCGCAGCCGCAACCCGCCCCGCGCGCAGAAACCTATACGCGGGAGTTTAGCTCGGGCATCACCGGCGGTGGCAGCAGCCCCTTTGTGGCCTTTCGCATTCTGAAAAACTTCAATGACGTAGCCGCCGTGGCCGATCAAATGGTGGCACAGCGCATTGTGATTTTGAACCTGGAAAGCTGCGATGACGTCACCGGTCGCCGCGTGCTGGATTTCATCGGCGGTGTAGCACACGCTTGCAAGAGCACAGTGAAAGCCGTGGCTGGGCGGGTGTATATGATTACCCCGCGCGGGGTGAACGCCGACGGCGAATTCTTTGACGAACCTGCGCAGCACACGCACCACGAAATGGGCGCAGACATTGCGTATGAGGAGTAATCTCCGCTGTATGTTCAACAGGGAGGCCTTGGCAGTTTCTTAATGTATTGATAAAAATTCACCGCGAAGCGGGTAAACGTTTTTTGTGTTACTTTTTTCAAAAAAGTAACAAGTAATTGGAGGAAAAGACAGATGACACCGGAACAAATTAAGGCGCACAAATTCCGCTCGGCGGGCAAAGGGCTTTATCGCAGCGATGACGTAGACGCATTTTTTCAAGAAAGCGTGGCCGCGTTTGTGAAAACCCAAGAAGAAAACGCACAATTGCAGTCGCAGGCATCGCAATTGCAAACTGCATATGACGAACTGTTTCAAAAAACCGAAAAACTTGCAGACGCACTTTCGCAAATGAAAGGCGAGCGCGAAATCATTCAAAAAACGCTCATCACTGCCCAGCAACTGGCCGATGACATGACAGACAAAGCCCGCGCCGAAGCGGATACTCTCGTGGCCAATGCTCGCACGCAAGCCGAGCAAACCAAAGCCGCCGCACAACAGCAGGTGGGCGACATCACCCTGCAAGCCAAGGCTGCGGCCGAAAATGCATTAGCGCGCGCACGTGTGCAAGCTGATGACATGGTGGCCGACGCACAAGTGAAAGTGCAGGTGCAGCAACAATTGTTCAATCAAGCGCGGCAAGAAATGGCCACCATGCGCTTGCGCCTGCTGGATTTAGTGGAGCAAATTCCGCAAGATGATGACGTGGAGTTTCCGTCCATTGAGCTGACAGTCGAAGATATCGTGCCAGCACAACCGCAATATCATGAAGAAGAACATGCAGTTGCGCCTGCCGTTGAAATGGCACCAGACCCGTTCGGCTAGGTTTTTGTCACTTTTTTGAAAAAAAGTGACGCAAAAAACTTTTTACTCGCTTCGCTGTGGTTTTTTCCAACCTCATAATAATCCCCCGCGAAGCGGCATAGGTTTTTTTGGTTCTTTTTTTGCAAAAAAAGAACAAGAAAGAACACAGAAAGAGGACGCATGAAAAAACAGAAGTGGTGGCTGCGCGGTTGCGCAGTTGCGTTGATTGCCGTGCTGGTGTGGATAGACCAGGCGGTGAAGGTGTGGGCAACGGCGAACTTGCAAGGGCAAGGGCAGCGTGTGTTGATTCCCGGGGTGCTGGGGTTGCGCTATGCCGAAAATGCGGGCATTTCGTTCGGATTATTTGGCAATTCGCCGGGGGTGATGCAGGCGATAACTATCTTCACCGGACTTGTGATGCTGATGGGTCTGCTATTTATCGTCATGGGCAAGCTCGACAGCTTCACCATGTGGGCGGCTGCGATCATCATCGGCGGCGGCTTTGGCAATTTTATCGATCGCCTGTGGCAGGGTTTTGTGGTGGATTACTTAGAGTTTTTGTTCATCGAATTTGCGATATTTAACTTGGCGGATGTGTTTATTCTTTGCGGAATGTTTGCGTTGATTGTGGCGACGATTGTAACTGAACATCGTAAAGTTAAGGTGAAAGCATGAGGCTTGACCAAACCGTGGCGCAACAGCTGAACATGACACGTGCGCGTGCGCAGAGCCTGATTACCGATGGGCATGTGTTGGTGAACGGCTTGCCTGCGAAGAAAAGCGCCATACTGAACGAAGGCGATGTGCTCACCTGGCAATTGCCGCAGCCGGTTGAACTTGCTGCGCAGCCTGAGGATATTCCCCTTGATATTCGACTGGAAGATGATGATCTGTTGGTGGTGAATAAGCCGCAGGGCATGGTGGTGCATCCCGCGCCAGGACACAGCAGCGGCACACTGGTGAATGCGCTGTTGTGGCATTGCAATGGAAAACTATCGCGTGAGCCTTTATGGGGCTTGCAGAATGCACAGCGAAGCGACGGAGCCCCGCCGCAGGCGGTTAGGCCCGGTATTGTACATCGCATCGACAAAGACACCAGCGGGCTACTCATTGTGGCCAAAACGGATTTTGCGCATCAGCATTTGGCGGCGCAAATTGCGGCGCACACCTTCACGCGTGAATATCGTGCGGTGGTTTGCGGGCGGCTGAAGGAGCCCGTGGGCACCATCAACCTGCCCATTGGTCGCCATCCCAAAGATCGCAAGAAGATGGCGATTGTGCAAGCTGGCAAGCCTGCAGTGACGCATTACGAAGTGCTGCGGGAGCTGAGTGACAAATTCAGTGAGCTAAAGCTTACATTGGAGACCGGGCGAACACATCAGATTCGTGTGCACATGGCGCACATGGGCAGGCCTGTTGCAGGCGACCCTATGTATGGTGTTGCCAACAAGCGGCTGGCAGGGCAGTGTTTGCACGCCGAGCGCATTGCTTTCACGCACCCGCGCACGGGGGAAACGATAGATGTGCAAGCGGCAGTGCCTATATGGTTTGAAAATTTTTTAAAAAGTCTTGGAGGTATTGATATTGACCAAGCAAGAGATAGTTGAATACTGGATGAATAGTGCGAGTATGGATGAGAGCACATTTCGCAATTTGCTCAAAAGTAGTGATAACCATTGGGCTTTGTTTATAGGGCACATTGTAGTGGAAAAATTGCTTAAGGCATTGGTTGTGCAAAAAAACAAAGAGGGGTTTGTTGTGCCGCGTAGCCACGATTTACTACTGCTTGCGGAAAAAGCTAACTTGGAAATTAACGAGCAACGTGCTGATATATTGGATTTGATTTCAACGTTTAATATCAATGCACGCTATCCAGATTATAAGCGCGGGTTTTATCAAAAATGCACTGACGATTATACCAAAGAACGTGCACTAGAAATTGATGAGGTGATTGCATGGCTGAAAAACTTGATTCAAGAACCATAGTGCGGCGGTATGCTGATGAAGTAAAGAAAAATTGCAATGTGTTACAACTATTTTGGTTTGGCTCAACGGCAATGGGACGCGCGCATGAAGATAGCGATATTGACATTGCGGTGGTGGCGCAAGATTTTTCGGGCGATGCAGTGGAGGATATGCTGCGATTGATGAAAATGCGTCGCAATATTGACCTGCGTATTGAGCCGCACGCGTTTTTGCCCAGCGATTTTCACCAAGACAACCCATTTGCCGCTGAAATTATGCAACATGGCATTAAAATGCTATAACCAATATAGGAGGATTAGTATGACCGAATCTCGTAAACAGGACCTTGCACGCGTGGCAAACTTGGTGCGCCAAGGCGTGCTGGAGGGCGTGTTCAACGCCAAGGCCGGGCACCCCGGCGGCAGCCTTTCGGCGGCCGAAGTGATGACGTACTTATATTTTGAGCAAATGCGCGTAGACACTGCCAATCCCAAGTGGGACGGTCGCGACCGCTTTGTGCTGAGCAAAGGGCATGCCGCGCCGGTGTTATATGCAACGCTTGCACAGCGGGGCTTCTTTCCTGCAGAGGAATTGGCAACACTGCGCAAAGTGGGCAGCCGCTTGCAGGGGCACCCCAGCATGAAGTTGTGCCCTGGCGTAGACATGAGCACGGGTAGTCTGGGGCAGGGGATTAGCGCCGCCGTTGGCATGGCATTGGGTGCGAAGCATGGCGGCAGCGATGTGATGACCTATACCTTGCTGGGCGACGGCGAGCTGCAAGAAGGCCAGGTGTGGGAGGCCGCGATGTTCGCAGCCGCCAAGCAGCTTGATAATCTTGTGGTGATTGTGGATAACAATAATCTGCAAATCGACGGCACAGTTGAGGAAGTCAACTCGCCGTATCCCATCGGCGAAAAATTTGCAGCCTTCGGCTTTGATGTGGCCGAAATCGATGGTCATTGCTACGATGCGCTGGAGGGCGCATTCAAAGGCATTGTGAAAAACGGCAAGCCCACAGCGATTATCCTCAAGACCATCAAGGGGCGCGGTGTTTCGTTCATGGAAAACAACGTGAATTGGCATGGTGCTGCACCAAATGCAGAGCAATATGAGCAGGCCATGGCCGAGCTGAAAGGAGCCGCAGCATGAAAATGAACGCAACGCGCGACGCCTACGGTCAAGCCTTGGTTGACCTTGGCGCGAAAAACAAAAATGTCATTGTGATGGACGCTGACCTAGCTGCAGCCACCAAAACCGGCGGTTTTCGCAAGGCCTATCCCGACAGATTCTACAACGCCGGCATTGCTGAAGGCAATCTGATGAGCGTGGCCGGCGGCATGGCAACCATGGGCTACACCGTGTTTGCCAGCAGCTTTGCGATGTTCGCTGCCGGGCGTGCATTTGAACAAATCCGCAACACCATTGGCTACCCTGCTTTGAATGTGAAAATCGGTGCGACCCACGGCGGCATTTCCGTTGGCGAAGATGGCGCAAGCCACCAGTGCAACGAAGACATCGCACTCATGCGCGTGATACCCGGCATGACGGTGATTAACCCGGCGGACTATCAAGAAGCCTATGCTGCAGTGATGGCTGCCGCCGAATTGGACGGCCCTGTGTATCTGCGCTTTGGCCGGCTGGCACTGCCGCATCTGTTTGATGAGAATTACAAGTTTGAAATCGGCAAAGGCGTGCAATTGCGTGATGGCAACGACGTGACGATCGTCGCCACCGGCTTAATGGTGCACGAAGCACTTGCCGCCGCCGATGAACTGGCCGCACAGGGCATCAATGCCCGCGTGATTAACATGGCCACCATCAAACCCTTGGACGTAGACATTCTGGTGAAAGCCGCGCAAGAAACCGGCGCGATCGTCACCGCTGAAGAGCATAGCGTGATTGGCGGCTTGGGCAGTGCGGTAACGGAAGCACTGGCCGAAGCCTGCCCTGTGCCTGTGCTGCGCGTGGGCGTGGAGGATACGTTCGGCGAAAGCGGTCCAGCGAAAGACCTGCTGAAGCTCTATGGCTTGAGCGCGGAGAATATTGTGTGCAAGGTGAAGAAAGCGATTGCGTTGAAGTAACTTTCATGCAATGTTAAGGTTCGGGCGGATTTGCATCCGCCCCTACAGTTTCATAAATAGTCCACCGCGAAGCGGCTAAAGTTTTTTGCGCTACTTTTTTTCAAAAAAGTAGCAAAGATGTGTAAAAGGGGAGAATAGCATGAAAGTGAGTCGAAGCAAGTTGGCATTCACGGTGCTGCTGGGCACGTTGACGTTAGCAGCGGCATTGGTGGTAAGTTGGTTCCACCTGTTTAATGTGCGGCCAAACGAGCGTTTTGCCGTGGTGTTTGCACGGGGCAGTCAATTGTATGTTGCGGTGCCCGAGGGCAGCTATGCCTTGCGGGTGACCGAAAGCATGACGCAGCATTTCGGTGGCAACGCGGATTATCTCTGGCTGGACCAGCGTGACGACAACGCGGTGCATCTTTATGTGATGCAACTGCGTGACGGCGGCGCACGGCGCATTGGCGGTGTGCGCGCAGCCGAGGATGTGGGCAGCTGGGTAGCAAGCCGCTGCGGGCAGTTCGCGTTTTACACAAACCTTGCAGGCAATCAGTTGTCCATACATAACAGTCACACAGGCAACAGTGAGCTGATCGCCGAGCGCATGAGCGCAGTGTTCATGGCGCAGGGGCAAGATGCTGCGTATTTCACCCGGCGCGAAAGCGGCGCGATGATGCTGTATCGCGTGCAGGTGAACCGTGAACCTGAGCGCGTGGCCGGTGTGGTGGAGGATGTGCGATTTTTCTATGACCACCTGCGGGCAATGGTATTTTACTCAGCGGCAGGGAATCTATATGCGCTGGGCAGTAACGGCCCGCCCGTGTTTGTGGCCGAAAGTCCCGAGCAGGTGCTGTTTGAGCACTATCAACCCGGCGGGAACTTATATATGCTCAAGGACAATGGGCAGCCGCAGTTGCAGCTTTATGTGTATGACGGCGTGAGCGTGCAACGGCTGGCCAATGCCGGGCAGTTGCAGGTGATTGCGGCAGTGCGTGCACATGGTCGTCCCGCTGCGTTGCTTGCCTATGAAAACGAAGGCGAGCAAGACCCTCGCGGTTGGCGGCTGGCGATGATGACCGAACTTGGCCCGCGTGAAATCCCAATGGGTGAAGGTTTTGCCGGCGGTGCACAATGGCAGGCCATGTTTGTGCGCACCCCAGAAGTATTGCTGACGCAGGAAAGTAACGTGGAAGGCGCAACCTTTGGGCTGCATGGCTATGAATTGTTGCAGCATGGGATTTCGCAGCGGCACTTTTTGGGCACACAGGTGCTAGGCACGGTAATTGGCCGCTTCGGCGCGTATGTTGTGCGCCAGGAGATCGGCGGCGCACGCATGGGCATTTATGTCTATCACCGCGGTGAAACCATGCAGCGCCTGGTGAATGATGTGCATGCGCATTTCCTTACACCTAGCGAAAATGCGCTGTTGGTGCTGCACGATGTGGAAGATGAAATAGGCATACTTACCGCCTGCGTGGGTGCTGTGGCACACCGCATCGCCACTGGCGTGCGCGCGGGCAGCGTGCAGGCGGGCAACCATTTTGCGGGCTACATCAACACCTGGGAAAACGGCGCCGGCACCTTATGGCTAAGCAATCTGGGTCAACGTCCGCCGGTGCGTATCGCCGATGGCGTGACCGCAGTGTTGGCGGTGAACTGATTTTCTGTTCTTTTTTTGCAAAAAAAGAACCAAAAAAACCTATGCCGCTCCGCGGTGAATTTTTGTAAACACATTAAGGTGTTGCCAAAGCCTCCCCTCCGGGGTCCCCGCAAATGCTTGCATTTGTGGGGTGGATCATTGGGGGAGGAAAGCACGTCATAGGCGTGCAGGTGGGGGTTGTGTAAAAAAAAGAACCAAAAAAACCTATGCCGCTTCGCGGTGGATGATTTATGTGAATTGAAGCAGCAAGCCTTAGCTCCTTCCTCTGGAAGGAGCTGGCACGCGCCGCGCGTGACTGAGGAAGGCTCGCGGAGCGAGGATTTTCGTGTGCTGCGTAGGTGTTGCCAAGGCCTCCCCTCCGGGGTCCCCGCAAATGCTTGCATTTGTGGGGTGGATCATTGGGGGAGGAAAGCACGTCGTAGGCGTGCAGGTGGGAGCGCAAAAAAGAACAAGAAAGGGAATTCTATGGCGAAGGGCGACTTTTTTCGCACGCAGATGAACGGATTTCATAAAGAGGATGTGCTGCAATACATAGAGGCGCTGGAGCTGCGCATGCATATGCAAATGCAAACCACACAGCGGCGCACCGCGCAGTTGCGGCAGGCACGGCAACGCCAAGTTGACTGGATGACTGCCGCGCGCTTGCAACGGCGGCGGCATGCGGCGGGCGATGAAGTGGCACAACAGCTGGCAGAATTCGCGCAAAAGCTGGAGGATACACAGAAAATTGTGGCGGAAGTAGATCGCGAAAACCATTTTTTGCGCGAGAAAATTCGCCTGCTCGAAATGGATCCGGTGATACAAGCGCCGATTGTGCCCATGGAGCAACTGACGTTAAACTGGCTGCTGGGCGACGATGAAGAAGATGAATAAGTAGCTCCTCGTTTCGTAGCAAATTAAAAACCACAAAAACCCCCACCATGCAATTTTTTGCAGGTGGGTTTGCTATTTTGATAATCGTATCCCGCGAAGCGGTATAGGTTTTTTTGGTTCTTTTTTGCAAAAACCACCTGCGGTGGGGCTTGGTCGCTTCGCTGTGCTCTATTCCAGCCTCATAGAATCCCCCGCGAAGCGGTATAGGTTTTTTTGGTTCTTTTTTTGCAAAAAAAGAACAATCAAACCACGCTATTGAGTAATTGCGCATAACTGGGCAGCGGCCACAGTTCCTGCGGGATGAGAGCTTCGAGGGCATCGCAGGTTTGGCGAAGTGTTGCCATGGCAGGCAGAGATTTTTCACGCTCAAGTGCGTCAATTTTGCTGGGGAGTTCATCGCACAGCGTGGAGATTTTTTGCAGCAGTTGCAGTTCCATGCCGTCAAATAGGCCGATTTCACGCTTGCGTTTCACTAGGCTGGTCAGCTGGTCTTGATAGGCTACACATGCCGGGATCACCGCATCTTTCATCAGCATGAGCATGGTGAGTGCTTCAATGTGCACGGTTTTGCGGTAGCTTTGCATGAGAATTTCGTGGCGGGCATGCAGTTCGCTTTCATTGAGCACGGCATGGCGGGCAAACACCTCAACGCTTTGCGGGGCAAGCATAGCTTGCAGCGCGCTTGGGGTATCCGGCAGGTTCGACAGCCCACGCAGCTTGGCCTCAAGCACCCACTCCGGCGCATAGTTGTTGCCGTTGAATAGAATGCGTTTGTGCGCCTTGATGGTGCGTTGAATCAGCATGTCAAGCGCAGCGGTGAAGTCGGCGGCTTGCTCAAGTTCATCAGCGAACTGACGCAGCACCTCCGCGACGATGGTGTTGAGC
Organism: Oscillospiraceae bacterium; assembly: GCA_009785335.1. Classification (GTDB taxonomy): domain Bacteria; phylum Bacillota; class Clostridia; order Oscillospirales; family Acutalibacteraceae; genus WRMQ01. Next base: position 20,495 of record WQWM01000006.1, on the reverse strand, counting down.
ACGAAATTTGGCCCCGCGATGGAAAACGCACTGCCCAGCATGCGAAACTCAAACTTGTTGCCAGTGAAGGCCATGGGCGAGGTACGATTGCGGTCGGTGCTGTCTTTGGGGATGCGCGGCAGGGAGCTTACGCCGATTTTCAGGCGTGCGCGGCCGGGGGCGTGGTAGTCCTCACCCAGTTCAATGGCCTTTAAAATGTCGGTGAGTTCGTTGCCCAAAAACAGGCTGATAATCGCCGGCGGAGCCTCGTGTGCGCCCAGGCGATGATCGTTGCCTGCGCTGGCGGCACTGGCACGCAGCAAGTCTTGATAATCATCCACAGCCTTAATCACCGCAGTGAGAAACAGCAGAAACTGCGCGTTTTCGTGCGGGGTATCACCGGGTTCAAACAGGTTTTGCCCATTGCTTGTGCTCAGGCTCCAGTTATTGTGTTTGCCGCTGCCGTTTACGCCCGCGAAGGGCTTTTCATGCAGCAAACAGGCCAGATGATGCCGCTCAGCGATGGATTTTGCCAGCTCCATTACCAGTTGGTTGTGGTCGGTGGCAATGTTCACGGTGGTGAACACAGGCGCAAGTTCGTGCTGTGCGGGTGCGGTTTCGTTGTGCCGCGTTTTCGATGGCACGCCCAGCTTCCACAACTCCAGATCAAGCTCTTTCATGAAGGCCGACACTCGCGGCTTGATGGCGCCGAAGTAGTGATCTTCCAGCTCTTGCCCTTTTGGGGGCGGTGCACCCAGCAGCGTGCGCCCGGTGTGAATCAAATCCGGCCGCTGCAGATACATCGCTTTGTCGATGAGAAAATACTCCTGCTCGGCACCAACGGTTGCGTCAACGCGGGTCACATTTTCGTTGCCGAACAAACGCAACACGCGCAGCGCCTGCTTGTTAATCGCCTGCATAGAACGCAGCAGCGGTGTTTTTTTGTCCAGCGATTCGCCATTATACCCACAAAACGCAGTGGGGATGCACAGCGTTTCATCTTTAATAAAGGCATAGGCAGTGGGGTCCCAGGCGGTGTAGCCGCGCGCTTCGAAGGTGCAGCGCAGGCCGCCGCTGGGCAGGCTGCTGGCATCGGGTTCGCCGCACACCAATGCCTTGCCCGAGAATTTCATGATGATCTCACCGTCTGCCACTGGCTCAATGAAGCTGTCGTGTTTTTCGGCCGTCACGCCAGTCATCGGCTGAAACCAATGGGTATAGTGCGTCACGCCATGCGCCAAGGCCCAATCTTTCATGGCGGCGGCCACAATGTTGGCCATGGCAGAGCTAAGGCGGCTGCCTTGCTTGATGGCGTCATAAACCTCTGCGGGCAGGCGTGCTTGCATTTCGGCGTCACCGAATACCATGCAGCCAAATAGTTCCGGAATGTTCATTGTATATCCTTTCTGTTCTTTTTTTGGAAAAAAAGAACCAAAAAAACTTGATCCGCTTCGCGGTGGACTGTTTAACGAAAGTTGAAGAAACAAGCCTTAGCTCCTTCCCCTGGAAGGAGCTGGCACGCGTCGCGCGTGACTGAGGAAGGCTCGCGGAGCGAGGATTTTCATGTGCTGTGCAGATGTTGCCAAGACCTCCCCCTTGGGGGAGGAAGCACGTCGTCAGGCGTGCAGGTGGGGGTTCAATGCCCAAAAAAACTTGATCCGCTTCGCGGTGGACTGTTTAACGAAAGTTGAAGAAACAAGCCTTAGCTCCTTCCCCTGGAAAGAGCTGGCACGCGTCGCGCGTGACTGAGGAAGGCTCGCGGAGCGAGGGTTTTCATGTGTTGTGTAGATGTTGCCAATGCCCCAAAAACTGATTCCGCTACGCGCAGGGAATTTTTATGGGGCTGGGATAGAACACAGCGAAGCGACGTAAATGTTTTTTGTGCTACTTTTTTTCAAAAAAGTAGCGAAATCGCTACTCCACGGCAAGTAACCGCGGCGCAACCAGCACGCCGGAGGGGGTGAGGCGGTATTCGTTGGTCCAGGCGGCACCTTGCACGCGCCATGCGCCGGGGCCATGCCAGGTGCGCTCAAGCTCGCAATTGTGCAGTGCACCAAAGGTGTTGATGCGGTTGCCGCAGGCAGTGACGTTGATTTGCGCGGTGCCTGCGAGCTCGCCAAGCTCTGTGCGCCAGGGTGAAATGGCGATGATGCCGCAGTCGCGTGCGTTGGCGGTGATAGCCAACACAGGCTGCGCGAAGTGCGTGGCTTCAAGGGCGTAGTCGCCTGCGGGCAGCTCAACTTGTGCGTGGTAGACCACATTGCCGCCATAGAACGGCAAGCCTTGTGCAGTCCAGTCGCCCCAAGCAAGTTCGCGTACCGGCGGGGTGATTTCCGTCAGGCGACCGCGCACACGCACACCAAAATCGCCGAGGATAAAGCAGCTTTCCACCGTGGTGGCTTTGCCAAACGGCAGGGTGATTTCAAGCGTGTTCGTGCCTGCGTTGAGCTTACCCAGCGTAGCGGTTTGGATGGATTCATCAACGTAATGGCCAGTGGGCGTGGTGTTCACGGCTTGCCCGTTCCATGTAATTTGCAGCGTGGGCAGGTCTTCAATGGCAAGTTCAACTGCATCCACTTCAACTTGCGACTGCACAGTGTAGCGCAATTTCAGGCTGTGTTGCGCAGGTTCGTCCAGCAGGCAATAAGGTTGCATGCCGCGGGCGACTTCGTTTTCCAAGCCCAGCAAGGTCTTGCATTTGTCACACACGCGCAGCACTTCTTCGGCAGGTTGCCATGCGCCGCCGTTTAGGCTATGCTCGGGCATATCCAATATGAGCACATTGGGTTCTTCCAATGTGACAGGCACAAGCGGTGGCAGGTCACTGTGATAGGAGTGGCAGGGCTCATGTACATGTAGGGGCGCCACCTGCGGTGGGGCTCCGTCGCTTCGCTGCGCACGATTACAGGTTGCAGTAAGGCGCAACAGCAACGAATCCTGTCCATGTGCCGCCCAGTCAATCACGGTGTTTGCGTTTGCATAGCTGCAGGGCAGGGGAATAACCTCGCCAGTGAGCGTGTTAAAATGCTCGGCGGTGTATTCACCGGCAATTTGCACTTGCAGCATGCGCGGCTTGTTGGTGTAATAATTTGCGCTTGCGTGCGCATGGCACAGGAACAACCACTCGTGTTCACCGTCGCGGCGTCGCTGGGTGATGATATTCTTGGCGGTCACGGCGTTTTCCAGCACGGTGTGCATTTGATAAGGCGCAAGCTCGCCCAGCAATGCAGTTTTGCTCCATGGCACTGTTGTTGCGCTGACAGATGTGGGCTCAGCATCCACATGTGTGGGTGTGCCGCCTAGCCAAATCACACGGCCGCCGCGCGCTTCAAAATCTTGCAGTGCCTTGAGGGTGGTGTCGCGAATCGTTTGCAATTGCGGGGCAATCACCACATCGTAGTTCATCGCGCCAACGTTGAAGGTTGCCCCCTCAGTCACGCTTTGTGGCGTGCCAGCTCCCCCGCAAGCGGTGGAGCCATTGCCTGACGCATGCTGGCTGGGTAGCAAGCTCTCACAAATAAAATCAAAATCTTGGTGGGCAAACAGCAGCCAGTCGGTCAACTCGGCAAAGCGGTGGTCCATTTCGTCTTGCACAGCACGGCATTGGCTGTCGGGCCCCCAATGCAGCCAGAAGCTTTCCACGGGGTGAATCACCCCCACACGCACCCGTGGCGTGCCGCGCGTCATGGCCGAATTCACGCGGGCAAAGTGGTCTTCCATGTGCTTATATTGCTTATACCACGGCGATTGATGCCCAATGCTGGCGGGGTAGTCACGCTTGGCCTCGCCGCGCATGCTGACCCAATACAGATGCGGCACACGCACGCTGATGCCCAATGCGGCCTGCCAATCGCCTTGCAATTTGTGCTTATAGAACGGGAAATTCCAGTTGGTCACGCCATAAAGCTCGCTCATCACGCCGGGGCGTGCATATTGTCGCGCAGCACTCTGGGCTTGTTTTGCAGTGTTGAACTCGCGGTTGTCGCACAGCAGGTCAATGCCCGGCAGCTGGAATGCACGATAAGACCGCATGCAGTCGCCAGTGTGCTTGGTTTGGTCGCGCAAGTCTTGCTCGGCCATCATGTGGCCGGTGAGCAACAAGCCATGGCGTTCGCACCAGTCGCCCATGGTGTCGGCAAAGGCACTGGCAAATCGTTCTGAACAGTGGTCATGATAGCGATACCGTGCGCGTGACAGCTTGCCGTCTGCTAAATTAAAAAATAACTCGGGCACAAAGTCCAGCAAATCTTCGCCGTATTCAGCCTGATACGTTTCGGCAAAATCAATTGTCCACGGCAGGGTAGTGCTTTCGCCTGCAAGGGGATCTTGCATGTTCTTTTTGCGGCCGCATTCGGGCTCATCGCTGAAAATAGCAGGCACGGTTTTGCCAAATTCCTCACCCACCGCCTCACGATACCGCTCGTGCGTCACTTCCACAAAACGCTCAATGGCGGCTTTGCTCAGGCCATCCACATAAGTTTGGCCATTATACCAAGGGCTGGATTCATGCACTTGCAGGTAAGCAAAATAATTGCTGCCGCCGCGTGTGTAGCTGAGCAAATTGCCATGCTTGTCCTGTTCAATGGCATAGCTGGCAATCAAGGGCAGGTCATCGCGTTGCTTAGGCGTGAAGAGCATTGTCTTTTGGCGGTGCTGCGGGTCTTGCGTCACCAAACCGCCGGCAAAGCCGCTGGGCCACTTATCTTCATCATATAGCCAGGCCAGCATGCGCTTGTGCTTGGCATAGGCCGTGCAGTCTTTCACGTGCTGCATGAACACATCGCCCAGATATTCTGTGGCTAACCCCACCCGCACATGCATATGAAAGCCGCCAAAGCCCATTTGCTCCATGGCGTCAATCTGTCGGTTAAGCACGGCTTGGTCAAGCTTGCAGTTCCAGCACCAAAACGGCGTAGCGCGATACTCACTGCCAGGGTGTTGGAATGTGTTCAAATCAATGGCAGGCTTGCGATTTTCGGGATACAACATGATGGCCTCCTAATTTGGTGGGCGATGAAACCCCTCGTGTAGGGGCGGCTAATAGCCGCCCGTGGTTTTTTATGGCGTGATGAAGGGGTGCGGGCGGCTGCTAGCCGCCCCTACACGCGATGCGGCGGGTTGACATGCACTTGCAGGTGTGGTATAATAATATCATAAAAATCGATTGGAGTCAACCATGAATAATATCGAAAATCTGCGTAGCAAGCAAGGTTATCTTTGCGACATGGACGGCGTGCTCTATCACGGCGAACGGCTGCTGCCGGGTGTAACCGAATTTGTGCACTGGCTGGAGAAAGAAGAAAAGCAATATCTGTTTTTGACCAACGCCAGCGGAAGAACGCCGCTTGAGCTGCAGCAAAAACTTGCGCGCATGGGCCTTGAAGTGGGCGAGGACAAGTTCTACACCAGCGCACTGGCCACCGCACAGTTTTTGCATCACCAAAGCCCGGGCTGCTCGGCCTACATCATCGGTGACCCGGGATTGTTTAACGCACTGTATGACTACGGCATCATTCAAAACGACCACAACCCAGACTACGTGGTGGTTGGCGAAACCCGTGCATTTGGCTATGAGCACATCACCCGCGCGATTTACCACGTGCGCAATGGTGCAAAGCTCATTGGCACCAACAGCGACATGACTGCGCCGAGCGAAACGGGCATCATCCCCGCATGCCGTGCACTCATTGCCCCCATTGAACTGGCCAGTGAACGCCAGGCCTATTTCATTGGCAAACCCAACGCGCTGATGATGCGCACCGGACTGCGTATTCTGGGCGTGAAAACAAGTGAGGCCGCCATGATTGGCGACCGCATGGATACCGACATTGTGGCTGGCATGGAAACCGGTCTAGACACTGTGCTGGTGCTTTCCGGCGTGACGGACGAGTTGCGCATGCAGAGTTATCCCTATCGGCCGACGTATGTGCTGGATGGGGTGGGGGATATTGCGGGTTAATGCTTAATTCTTAGTGCTTAATGCTTAGGGGGCGGAGGATTGAGGATATAGCGAGAGTGTTTGCTCTGAGGTTCGGGCGGTGTAATGCTCGTCCGAAGTAACACCATAACATCAATATAAAAGTCTAAAACAGCCTAAAATTTTGATGTGGCTAAAACCAGCAAATCACTCGGCTATCAACTCCGCAATCACATCCTTGTACTGCGGCAACCATTTTTCACCCGCCACCAGCATTTCGTCAGTCATGCGACAAACCTCTTCGGTGTTGCACACGGCACTCACGAGTGGATCGAGCATCATTGCCTGCTTGAGCAATGTTGCATCGCCGTGCACCGCCGCAAGCACCGCAAGCCGCTGCACATTCACGCTGGCATTGCAGATGGCCGCACAGCCCCAAGGCAGCTCACCCACGTGGGGAATGTGCACGCCATTTGCATCCACATAGCCGGGCACTTCCACAACGCAGTCGCTGGGCAAATTCGTTATCGTGCTGCCGTTAACCACATTAAAATGCCCACGATACACCCGCCCGGTCTCCAAGCTTTCGATGATATACGAGCCGTGTTCGCAGCTGCGCTGGTCTTGCTCGAACTCGCGGCGCGGCCAGGTGTGGCAGTTGGGGAAGTCTTGTTCGAACCAGTTGCGGTTTTCGGTGCATTGGCGCAAATAACCACCGGTTTCGCCATGATGCCAATCGCTCAGGTCAATCCATTTGGCGAGTTCATCCGGTCGCTTGCGATACCACGGCAGATATTCCGACAAATGCCCGTTGCTTTCGGTGCTGAAATAGCCAAAATGTCGCAGCACATCAATGCGCACTTTTTCGCAGCGGCTAATACGCTCGTGTGCCTCAAAGGCCGCAAGCAACCCAGGCAGCAGATCACGGCCTTTGTGCTGTGCAGCAATATACCACGTTTGGTGATTGATGCCCGCGCAGGTGTAGTCAATCTCATCTGCGGGAATGTCGTAGGCCTCGGCAATCAGCCGCCCGCCCGCCTGCACACCATGGCACAGCCCAATTGTGTTCACCCCGCCGAACTGATTGCACGCCCAAGTGACCATCGCATTGGGGTTGGAGTAATTCAGCAGCAGGCAGCCAGGCTCAGCCACCTCACGAATATCGGCGCAAATGCCCAGCAATTCAATCACTGTGCGCTGACCATACATGATGCCGCCAGCACAAAGGGTATCGCCCACGCATTGATCAACGCCATATTTCAGCGGAATCTTCACATCTGTTTCAAAGGCCTCCAACAGGCCTTGGCGAATGCAGTTAATCACATATTTCGCACCCGCAAAAGCTTCCCTGCGGTTGAGTGTTTTGGTGATATTAATGTTCAAGCCATTGTGCGCAATGTCTTGCTGGCACAGGTGCGTGACCATGTCCAGGTAGTCCTGGTTGATGTCTGTGAAGGCCACTTCAATGTTGTGGAACTCCGGCACACTAAGCAAATCGCGCAGCAAATTGCGCGTGAAGCCAATGCTGCCCGCGCCGATGAATGCAACTTTGAACATAAGGTGAACTCCTTTTTATGTTCTTTTTTTGAAAAAACCACCTGCGGTGGGGCTCTACTTTGTGCACGCTAAGGCGCGCAAAAGTCGCTTCGCTGTGCTCTATTATGGTGGTTTTGCTGTCGTCATCCTCTTAAGCCTCGGCTCCTTCCCTGGGAAGGAGCTGGCCGACCTCGGGTCGGACTGAGGAAGGCTCGCGGAGCGACATGTAGGGGCGGAAACCTGCCGCCCGTGAACTTTATGGCAACATTAAGAGGATCGGGCGGATACTATCCGCCCCTACACGAGCAAAAATCGCGCTGTCGCTTACCGTCTAAGCCTTAGCTCCTTCCTCTGGAAGGAGCTGGCACGCGTCGCGCGTAACTGAGGAAGGCTCGCGGAGCGACATGTAGGGGCGGCAACCTGCCGCCCGCTCCTCTTTATACCGTGTGGAAAATCCCCGGGCGGATACTATCCGCCCCTACACGAGCAAAAATACGCTGTCGTTATCCTCTTAAACCTCGGCTCCTTCCTTTGGAAGGAGCTGGCACGCGTCGCGCGTGACTGAGGAAGGCTCGCGGAGCGAAAGCCTCTTTAACGTCCCACAACCCTTATCACGCTAATCAAATCAATACCGATCCGCTGTGTCATATTCATCCAGTTCGTGTTCTTCGCGCACTTGCTGCTGTGCGGCAATCAACGCGCGCTTTTCAATCAGCTCGCGCTCAACTTGCTGCGGATCATGCGGATAGCGGAACCACAGCAAACCAATCAGCGCAATGATTTCACCGGCCACAATGCCCAAATGCGAAAGCGGCCAAATGCTGTTGATGAAGCGTTGGGGCTGTTCTTCGGGTGGAATCTCCCAGCCCAAAAAGCCGGTCCACTGGGTGATGGCGTTGCCGAAAATTGAGCCGATATTGTTGCGAATAAGCTTGTTGATGATGCCATACACAGCAGCGGTGAGTCCCTCGCTGCGATGGCCGGTTTTCCATTCCACATAGTCGAACATTTCAAAGTTAACCATCATGTGCGGCACATCGCGCCATTGGTTAAAGAAGCCGCGAAAGCTCTCCATCGTCCACATATAGGCTAGGCGCGGCAACGAGGCTTGCCCGGTGGCTGGGTTGCGCCAGCCCACCAAAAAGCTGGTGAGATGCGTGAACATAATCACGCAGCTATCAACCCGAATGAAGTTCACCGGCCCACGCAAAAACTTCACCGCATGCACCGCCAAGGGTGCTGCCACAAAGTGCGGCCAGCCAAAGATAATATCCTTGAGAGTAAACAAAAGTTCCCCCCCTATCGGCCTGCCGCCAATGGATATGCCCGGTATTTCGCGCACCAAAAAGCGATACATATTCATGTGGTCTGTGCGCGGGGTGAAGATGCGCACGAAATTAATCACCGTCCACATAATAAACCAGCGGTTGTGCTTCACAATCGCAAAGGTTTCGCGAAACGTCATTCTGTGTGCATGAGTATCTTCTTCGCCTTGCGCATTCACTTTTTGTGTAAAGTCTACCCGCTGTTTGGCAAAGCTGGGCAACCAGCGGCCAAAAATGGTGATGGGCAAAAATATCATCGCGCCTATCACCATGATGTGATAGTCTGTGATGCCCAACACATGCCGCAGGCCCATGAAAATATTCGGCAAGCCAGTGAACACCGCACCAACCGTGCCACCAATGGAACGCCATAGCTGCAGTTGGCCACGTTGCTCGGTGTGCGGGGTGATGCCTGCCCAAAGTTTCTCGCGGCTCACATGGTTTGCCGTGCCCATCACGCTGTGCAGCATCCAAACAATCACCCATGTGCTAACCCGCGCCATGGGCGACAAACCAAAGTTAAATAGCGTAAAAATCAACGTCAACGGGTTTGCGGTGGCCTCAAAGCGAATGATTTTGCGCAAAAAGTCCACCGGATATTGCCGTTGGTCCATATGCACACCAATGGGTGGATCCGTCACGGCATCAAAGGTGATGCCAATGATGTCGTGCGCCGCGTTCATCATCGGCGGCACAAGACCATCGGCCATGCCGATATATAAACGCCCGCGCATGTCCGTAAAACCGCGCTGAAAGCCGTTGAAAATTGCCTCCGCCGTGTGGATGCCGCCCTCCCATGGGCGCAGTTTTTCCTCCGGCAGATCGACGCCCTTCCACCATTTCACTGGGTTGCGCACGGCAAACTTAATTTGCTCCTTGATGTGCGGATTGACTTTGGGCAATTGTCATCCCTACTTTCACAATATTGATGATTTTCCTTCACAATTATAGCACACTTTCGTCTGAACTGTCAACAAGAAATAATTTTTCAAAAAAATGCTTGACAAAAGCCACTGCATCGTGTATACTGATAACATAGTAAACTTATATGAATTGCAGGAGGTTGATTTTGTTCGTTCAATCCATCACCGATTTAATCGGCAACACCCCTTTGCTGCGCCTGAATAACCACGAAAAAGCGCACGCCGCCGGTGCCGCTGTGCTTGCCAAGCTGGAATATCAAAACCCGGCCGGCAGCGTGAAAGACCGCATCGCGCTTGCGATGATCAGCCAAGCCGAAAAAAATGGCAAGCTGCAGCCCGGCGCAACCATTATTGAGCCCACCAGCGGCAACACCGGCATCGGCTTGGCCTGTGTGGCCGCCGCACGGGGCTATAAGGTCATCCTCACCATGCCCGAGACCATGAGTGTTGAGCGCCGCAAACTCCTCGCCGCCTATGGTGCCGAGCTTGTGCTCACCGAGGGTGCAAAAGGCATGAAGGGTGCCATCGCCAAGGCCGAGGAACTTGCCGAGCAAACACCGGGCGCATGGCTGGCCGGGCAGTTCAACAATCCCGCCAACCCGCAGATGCACTATCACACCACCGGCCCTGAAATTTGGCGCGACACAAACGGCAAAGTTGACATCTTTGTGGCGGGCATTGGCACCGGCGGCACCATCACCGGTGCAGGCAGCTACTTGAAGGAACAAAATCCCAACCTGCACATCGTTGCCGTTGAACCGACTGACTCCCCGGTGCTCAGCGGCGGCAACCCCGGCCCGCACAAAATTCAAGGCATTGGCGCGGGCTTTGCCCCTGACGTACTCAATACCGATGTGTATGACGAAATCATCACTGTGCAAAACGACGATGCTTTTGCCACCAGCCGTGCATTGGCCCGTTGCGAGGGCTTGCTGGTGGGCATCAGCAGCGGTGCAGCGTTGTGGGCAGCCATGCAACTTGCCCAACAACCCGAACACGCTGGCAAAAACATCGTGGTCATTCTGCCTGATACGGGTGAGCGATATTTGTCTACGCCGATGTTTGAGTAGTGCAACCTCGACAAACGCGCAAGACACAAGTCACGTCGCTCCGCGAGCCTTCCTCACCTCGCGCGACGCGAGGAGCTCCTTCCCAAGGAAGGAGCTGGCCGACCTCGGGTCGGTCTGAGGAAGGTTCGCGGAGCGATTGCAAACTCTCGCTCTGCACCTTCGTCTGCATCCATCCAATATCTGTAGTTCCCCTTGACATCACATAAATTTTATATTATAATAAACCCATCAGGAGGTACATACTATGTCCAACTATAAATTCGAAACCCTGCAACTGCACGCAGGCCAAGAGAACCCCGACAGCGCAACCGACGCCCGCGCCGTGCCTATCTATCAAACCACGTCGTATGTGTTCAAAGACTGCGCACAGGCCGCAGGCCGCTTTGCGCTGAGCGAACCCGGCAACATCTACACCCGCCTGATGAACCCCACCAGCGATGTGTTTGAGCAACGCGTGGCAGCCCTAGAAGGCGGCGTAGCGGCTCTTGCCGTGGCCAGCGGCATGGCTGCAACCACCTATGCTATCCAAAACATTACCCAAACAGGCGACCACATCATCAGCGACAAATTCATCTATGGCGGTACATATAATCTCTTCGATAACATGCTGCCCAACTTTGGCGTAACCTGCAGCTTTGTGGATGGCAGCGACCCACAAAATTTCGCCGCCGCCCTGCAGCCCAACACCAAAGCCATCTTCATCGAAACCATGGGCAATCCGCACTGCAACGTGTATGACATCGCGGCCATTGCCCAAGTCGCACACGACGCAGGCATTCCGTTGATCGTAGACAACACCTTCGCCACGCCTTATGCGCTGCGCCCCATCGAGCACGGCGCGGACATCGTGGTCCACAGCGCCACCAAGTTCATCGGCGGCCATGGCACCAGCATCGGCGGCATTGTGGTGGATGCAGGCAACTTTGACTGGGCAGCCAATGATAAATTCCCCGGATTATCACAGCCCAATAGCAGCTACCACGGCGCAGTGTTCACCCAAGTGGCGGGCAATCTGGCCTATATCATTAAAATGCGCACTACCCTGCTGCGTGACATGGGCGCATGCATCTCGCCGTTTAATTCCTTCATGCTGCTGCAAGGCCTTGAGACTCTTTCGCTGCGCGTGGAGCGTCACATTGCAAACGCCCTGAAGGTCGTGGACTTCCTCGCCGCACATCCGCAGGTGGAGAAAGTCAATCACCCGGCACGTGCAGCCCACCCCAATCATGCGCTATACAAGCAATATTTCATCCGTGGCGGCGGTGCTATCTTCACCTTTGAAATCAAAGGTGGCGCAGACGAAGCTCGTGCGTTCATTGATAAATTGCAACTATTCTCAAACTTAGCCAACGTAGCCGATGCCAAGTCGCTGGTGATTCATCCTGCCTCCACCACGCACTCGCAAATGAGCGTCGAACAACTGGCGGGCAGCGGCATTGCACCCAACACCATTCGCCTTTCTGTTGGCATTGAGCACATCGACGACATCATTGCCGATTTGACGCAGGCCTTTGCGTAACGAAGTTTTGCACCTTTTTTGAAAAAAAGGTGCCCAAAAAACTTTAGCCGCGCCTGCGGTGATTGTTTATGGGGCTGGAATAGGACACAGCGAAGCGACCGAGCCCCACTGCAGGTGGTAGGATACGGGCGGCTAATAGCCGCCCCTACACGTGTTTATTTTAAAAATCACGGAGGGACAAGCCATGACCCCAATACAACGTGTCGTAGAATGCTTACATCACCGCGAGGCTGATCGTGTGCCTGTTTATCCCATTTTGGCGGGCGTGACACGCAAGCTGGTGGGTGCTAGCTACCAGCAGTGGGCCAACGATGCTGAGACCTGTGCCACGGCGCTATATAAAGCGGCAAAGGATTTCGATCTGGACTGCATTGTTACGCTCATTGATTTGTCGATTGAATGTGATGCCTGGGGGCAGGAACTGGTGTATCCCGAAAACGCCGCTGCGCATCCCAACTATGATAACTTGGTCGTCAAAACCATCGACGACTACGCGAACATCAAGAAAGTCGATTATCAGCAAAGCAAACGCATGATGATGCATATCGAAACCTGCAAACGTCTGGTGGAAATGAGCGCGGGCGAAATTCCCGTTGTGGCCTTTGTGTTTGGCCCGCTTGGTGTGCTGAGCATGCTGCGCAACCAGCAAGACATGTATCTGGATATTTACGACGATCCCGATGCAGTGAAAGCTGCCGCGCGTGAAATCAACGAAACCCTCAAGGAATATACCAGTGCGTTAATTGACACCGGCGTGGCCGCTGTGATGCTTGACACGCTGTTCGCCAGCGGGTCCATTATGAGCCCTGAGATGTGGATGGAATTCGAAGGCGGCTTGGCCAAAGAGCTCGCGGATGTTTGCCATGCACGCGGCACCCTCGTCATGATTCACAACTGCGGCAAGGACATCTACTTTAAAGAGCAAATTGAAAGCATGAACCCATGCGCTATTTCCTTCCTGCACCCGCCGGCCGACTGCAAGGATTTTGCCGAGTGCAAAGCAAAATATGGCGACAAGATTACGCTCATCGGCTGCGTTACACCCGCCCTTGCGGCCATCGGCACAGACGAAGAATGGGATGCCCAGTGCCGCGAACACATCGATCTCTTCAAGAAAGGCGGCGGCTTCATGCTGGCCACCGGTTGCGAATATCCCTCCGATGCTACGTTTGACCGCGCGCAACGCATGGTAGAATTGGCGAAAACATATGGAAAATATTAAGCCTAATGTTATGGTCGCCCTCAGCGGCGGCGTGGATAGCTCTGTTGCTGCATTGTTATGCAAACAGCAGGGTTTTTCCTGTGTTGGGGCAACGATGAAGCTGTTTCATAATGAAGATATAGGCTTGCCGCGTGAAAAAAGCTGTTGCTCGCTGGATGACGTGGAAGATGCCCGCAGTGTGGCTTATTCTCTCGATATGCCGTTTTATGTGATGGACTTCACCGCTGATTTTGCCACGCAGGTCATTGATCGCTTCATCGCAGCCTATCAGCGCGGCGAAACCCCTAACCCCTGCATCGATTGCAACCGCTACATGAAGTTCGAAAAACTGCTGCAACGTGCCCAGCTGATGGATATTCCCCACCTAGCCACCGGGCATTATGCACGCATTGAAAAATCAGGCGATCGTTGGCTGCTGCGCAAAGCCGTTGACGAAACCAAAGACCAATCTTACGTGCTTGCCTGCATGACGCAAGAGCAACTGGCGCACACGCTGCTGCCACTGGGCGGTTTGCGCAAAAGCGAGATTCGCGATATTGCTGCTGAGCATGGCTTCATCAACGCCCACAAGCGCGACAGCCAAGACATTTGCTTTGTACCAGACGGTGACTATGCCGCATTCATTGAGCAGCATAGCGGGCAGGTTTATCCTCCCGGTGATTTTCACGATTTGCATGGCAGCGTGCTTGGGCGGCATCGTGGATTGATTCGCTACACCGTGGGGCAGCGCAAAGGTCTGGGCATTGCCGCGCCCAAGCCACTGTACGTACACAGCAAATGCGCCAAGCAAAACACCGTCACCCTTTGTGAGAATGACGGTCTGTTTTCTTCTGTTTTGCATGCGGGCGAGTTCAACTTCATCGCTTGCGATGGTCTTGAGCAGCCCACGCGCTTGCAGGCGAAGATTCGCTATAATGCTGCACCGCAACCCGCAATCGCAGAACAAATTTCGCCCAACACCGTGCTTGTGACCTTTGACGAGCCGCAACGCGCCATTGCGCCCGGGCAAGCTTGTGTGCTTTATGACGGTGATGTGGTGGTGGGCAGTGGTGTGATTGTGTGATTTTATAGTCCCGGGCAGCTTAATGCAACGTTTCGAGTAACTTCCACCTGTTCGGCGGTGTTGCGGCCCGAGGCCATGGAGTTTTTTTGTCCAAACGTTAATTAATCCGCTACCAAGGGCCTTTGGACCAATTTCTTGTAGGGACGAGCTGTGCTCGTCCGAAACGTTCAATCACATCAATACAAAAAGTTAAAAGAGCCAAATTTTATTGGGAGAAATAAAATGAACTATAACTTCCATTTCATCGTGGGCAGTCAGGATTTATATGGCGACGACGTGCTGCGCCAAGTGAACGAACACAGCAAAATCATGGCAGAGGGTTTCACACAAAGGCTGCGCTATGCCGTGCAATGGACGCCTGTGGTGCGCAACTCAGCCGAGATTGAAGCCGCCATTGCCGCTGCCAACCACGATCCACATTGCGCGGGTATCATCACATGGATGCACACGTTTTCGCCATCAAAAATGTGGATTCGCGGGCTCACTCGCCTGCAAAAGCCGCTATTACATATCAACACGCAGTTCAACAAAGCCATTCCGTGGGACAGCATTGACATGGACTTTATGAATTTAAATCAAAGTGCGCACGGGGATCGCGAGCATGGACATATTACCGCACGCCTGCGTTTGCCGCGCACGGTGCTGGCTGGACATTGGGAATGCGAAATCTTGCATCAGCGCATGGCGCAGTGGCAGCGCGCCGCTGTGGGTGTGGCCGAAAGCCGTTGCCTGCGCGTGCTGCGCGTGAGCGACAACATGCGCGATGTGGCTGTGACCGAAGGCGACAAAGTGGAGGCGCACATCAAATTTGGCTGGCAGGTGGATCATTACGGTGTGGGCGATATGATCACGCTGGTGCAGCAGGTGACGACTGACGAAATTGCCGCGCAAATGGAGCAATATCGCGAGCATTATGAAATAGCGACAGATGATATTGCGGCGGTGGAATATCAGGCGCGGGTGCAGGTTGCGCTGCAAAGATTCATGCAGGACGAGGGTTTTGGTGCGTTCCATACGAATTTTCAGGACTTGCAGCAACTGCAGCAATTGCCCGGCCTGGCCGCGCAAGATCTCATGCGACAGGGCTTTGGCTTTGCTGGTGAAGGGGACTGGAAAACCGCCGCGCTGTGCCGTATCATGAAGCGCATGGCGGCTGATTTACCCGGTGGTACAGGCTTCATGGAGGACTACACGTATGATTTTTCGCGCAGGCTAAACATGGGCGCGCACATGCTGGAAGTTTGTCCTACATTTTCGGCAGAAAAGCCCGTGATTCGCGTGGAACCGCTCGGCATTGGTGACCGTGAACCGCCAGCGCGATTGACGTTCAAAGCGACGGCGGGCAATGCCATCTTGGCCACGATTGTAGACATGGGCGACCGTTTTCGTATGATTGTGAATGACGTGCAGTGCGTGCAACAGCCGCATGACATGCCAAAACTGCCCGTGGCGTGCGTGCTGTGGAAGCCGTTGCCATCGCTGGAGACCAGTGCAGAGGCGTGGATTTTGGCAGGCGGCGCGCACCACAGCGTGTTGAGTTATGGTCTTGATGCAGAAACCATGCGCCATTTTGCCGAAATGCTCAACATGGAGTTTGTGCACATTGGGGCGCACACCACCATCCCTGCGCTGCGGCAAGAGCTGCATATGAATGATCACCTGCGATGGGGCTAGATCGCTTCGCTTTCACCCCCTGCACGCTAGTTAATGCGTGCTTTCCCCTCTAATAAAGGGGCTAGGGCTTAAAAGGATAACGACAGCGTGATTTTTGCTCGTGTAGGGGCGGATAGTATCCGCCCGATCCTCTTAATGTTGCCTAAAGTTCACGGGCGGCAGGTTGCCGCCCCTACATGTCGCTCCGCGAGCCTTCCTCAGTCCGATCCGAGTTAACCACCCCACAAATGCAAGCATTTCCGGGGACCCCGACTCGGCCAGCTCCTTCCAGAGGAAGGAGCTAAGGCTTAGACGGTAAGCGACAGCGAATCACGGGCGGCAGGTTGCCGCCCCTACACGCGAGGTGGAAAAAATATTCAATTGTCAAGGTGCATGATTGGGGTTCGGTTGAGCTCTAACCGTAGTTGCGTGCAGTGTAGCTTTTGGGTGCCGCGAAACGCTCCCGATGGGTGTATACGCGGCGCGCAAAGTGGCCTGTTTGCAATTTACGCTTGATGACTTTTACATTCCTGTTTTTTTAGGCGAAATGGGCGTGTATGAGCAAGATCACGGTGTGTTTTATCCCGCTGCTGTTTATTTTGCAAGAGCGTTTGCGGGGCTAGTGGGATTGCTCGCCAGATACACAGGCCTGGAACCGACCATGGAAGGCCTTAGGAATCGTCGATGGTCTTTGACCTCGATTTTGAGCAATGCGCTTGGGCTGATGAGCCCCGAAGCGCAACTGCACATACAAGCCAACGAGCGTGCACTGCGCATGGTATACGACACACTCACGGAAGCCGACATACCTGATTCACCGCTGATGGGCTTTGCTTTGGCTGAGCTAATTAACATCGCTAACCCCAGCCAAATCTACAACGTCCTGCGGCGTCCATGGGCCATCAATATGTCATCGCAAGAAGCAACGGCAACGATTGAAGCTTGGCGCAGCGGTGTAGCAATTTGCCCAGAGTTATTTAGACGTTATTTCACCGGGGCTGTTTTCCAGTCTGATGGCAACCTATGTTGCTGTTCAGCGGATGATCCAAACATTGAGATATTTGACTTGGTTCTCAGCATATATTTAAACAATTTTGCGCGCTTCATGCAGGATTGGGATGACGTGTTTGGCACGGTCAGTGCACAAGCGGCGTCTATGGGCATTTCCGCGCCTGCCGTAGAGCCTGCAAGCGATTTGCTCGCCTTTTTTGAGCGTAGTATGTGGCTATTCATGTTGGCTACGCTTGACTTTGAGGAAAGCACTGCTCGACTATTGGTGCCAGCGATGTTGGAGCTAGGGTTCAGCGATCGTGCGGCAGTGCAGCGCTATTTTGTGATACACGGCGTGTGCACGAGCTATCTTGACGTGGCGCTTGACTCGATTGCATCTGGTGCTTGGCGCATGCAAAATCTGCTGCGAGACGTGTTTATCCCTGTTTTCTTGGGCGAAGCAAGTTTGTGTGCACAAGAGCACGGCGCGTTTTACCCGTTCTTTTCGTACTATTCGCAGAAATTCACAGATATTGTGATGCTGCTAAGCAGACACATAGGCGTTGCGCCCAACACAGAAAATCTTGAGATGACTTTTTGGTATTGGGTCGATATATTTGGCGTTGCGATCCAGTTTGCGAGAATAGAAACGCAACACCTCGTGCAAACCCATGAACGCGTGATGCCGTTGTTTTACGCTGCATTTGCAGATGCCAGTCTTTCGGATTCGGCGATATTGGGCTGGATGCTGAGCCGACTGACTAACATCGCCTGTCCCGATCGCATCTACAATGTTCTCCGCACGCCTGATTGGGCGCCCAATGGCGGCATAAACATGACGTCCCAGCAGGCAACCGCAACCATTGAGGCTTGGCGCAACGGAGACATTTGCCCAATTTTGTTCAGAGATTATTTCACTAGATCAATCAATCGACTGGTGTTTGGTGGACCTTGCTGTTGTGAAATTCCCGAGATATTTGACCTGGTTTTCGAGATATATCTAGCGAATTTTTCAGATTTAATGCAAGATTGGCACGATGTGTTCATCGCACAACAACCCAATCCGGGGCCATGCATGTGCCCCGTGTGTGCCGTGCCGCCGAGTGAACTGCTTGCCTTTGCTGAGCGTAATTCTTGGCTATTCTTGCTGAATTGGTTAGGCGTTGAAGAAGAATCCCAGCAAACGCTGCTGCCATCGCTCATGAATTTGGGACTTAGCGATCGCGTGGCAGTGCAGCGTTATTTTGTGGAACACGGTGTGTGTGTCCGTGAGCTGGATGTTGCGCTATCTATGATTTCATCCGGTGCGATGAGCGTGCAATCGTTGGTCGATGACGTTTTCATCCCTGTTTTCTTGGGCGAAGATCTATATGAGCAAGGTTTTGGCGAGTTTTATCCGCTCCTCGCCTATTATGCGCGAGTGTTTGCGCAACTTGTACAGGTAGTTAGCGACTATATTGGTCTTGCATCCAACGCGGAAATGTTACAAGAAATCTCGCCGGCTTTGGCTTTCATTTTAAGTCAAGCATTTGGGATGATAGGCCAAGATGCACCGCTGCACATGCAAGCCAACGCGCGTGTGATGGAATTAATGTATCGAGCACTCAGAGATGCCGATGTGCCGGATTCATGGCAATTGGGCTGGGCGATTAGCCGTACTGTTGACATCGCTTGTCCCGAGCGTATGTACAACGTCTTTACTACTCCTAGCTGGGCTCCAAATGGCGGCATGGATATGTCATCGCAAACAGCACAAGCAACGATTGAGGCTTGGCGCAGCGGAGACATTTCTCCAAACCTGTTTAGAACTTATCTCTCTCGGGTGTTCAGCCGTAATAGCTTGGGAAGCCCCTGCTGCTGCAATTTCCCGCGATTCGATGAAATATTTGACCTGATTTTCAACATCTATTTCCCCAATTTTGCAGGCTTAATGCAAGATTGGCATGATGTGTTCATCGCTGAGCAACCTGACCCCGGACCATGCACATGCCTAGCGTGTACGCCTTGTGCATGCCTGCTGTGCGGGCCAACTGCGCCGCAGCGTCCGCCGTCTGCGCCCCGCGAACCCTCTTTCATCGGTCACCTCAATCCCATTCGCTATCGCGGCAAGTTCTACTGCGACGCCATGGGCTGGTATTGGCTGCAAACGCGCTTCTACAACCCGCAATGGCGCAGGTTCATCAATGCTGATACCTTCTTCATCGCTGGGGAAGATGGCCTCAGTACACTCACTGCCAGCAACATGTTTGCCTATGCAAACGGCAACCCCGTCATGATGGTTGATCCCGATGGGCAGAGTGCGGTGGTTGCTTTCTTTGCATCGCTTTCGGTGTGGGGCTGGGTTGGTATTATTGCAGGGGCAATAGCAGCTGTTGCTGCTGTTTCGGCTATTGTTGCGGGCATTTGGGGCTGGATTGATGGCTTTGAGAACAACTTCTGGTGGTATTGGGGCTGGAGCTTTCTTGGAACTGCTTTAGCTTTTATCGTAGTGCCTTCGGTGGTCCTACATCTCCTGTTTATGTGGGGTGAAATTGATATATTCTATACAGGTTTGGTCCTGCCGGCATTCAATTTGATTGGCATTGTAAATTATCTAGGTGAGTTGAGCACTTGGCGCGATGCGATAGAAAATGTAATCGGCCGCTGGGGGCCAAGCATTGCTGATATCCCACGCCGGATATATATCCAAAATGTTGGAACCAACAATTTAAATCTAGTAGATGCAATGACATTTGCGGTAAATGCATGGAATGCAGCGTTAGGTACGTCAATGTATGTAAGAGAATTCTCTGGCAATAGTCCACCTTCTGGAGCCAGCATATGGTTTATTGGCGGCACAGTTGATCAATTAGTGTCGATTAGAACGACGCTTCTTCCTGGTTTCACGGAAAATTTTATCACGGGAGCAGACCGTCCTCATGAAACAACCAGGCTACCTCGACCGCGCGCGGGTGCAGTGTTGATCCGCGCTCAAAATTGGCGAGATGACGGACTTTGGATTTACAACCGTAACGGCTCATTTGTTCCAAGAAGGAGTCGAAGATTGAGCGGTGGCATTCCTGGGTTCGTACGCGCCCGTGACCAAGGGAATTTATCAGCAACTCAATTGCAAAATGTTTATAGAAATATAGCAACACACGAACTTGCACATGCTTTAGGCTGGTGGGGCCATTCAAAAGTAAGCGTCAAATATCTCGCACCTGTGCATAGCCTATGGTTTGTGTTATAATAGTCTCTGAGAAAAAGAGACAGAAAAGTATGTGATACAAAACTGTCTAGGGAGGTATAGGTGTATGAC
>WQWM01000005.1 GCA_009785335.1 Oscillospiraceae bacterium | reverse complement strand
GTCGTGCTCGCGCATGGGGATAGCACGAGTTTCCACTTCAGCGCAGTCGGCACAACTGCGGGTTTCGCTACCTGCCGTGAAACAGTCTGCTGCGGTCACCACCGTCCAGCTGCCGAAAGCGTGGCCGGTGGAAGCAGTGACAACGCCGGTTTCGATGATTTCATCGCAGGTGTTGCATCGCAGGTCATGCGTGCCAGCGGTGGTGCAGGTGGGAGCAACCACGTTTATTGATGTTGTGCCGCCTGCATGTGCGCTGGTGTTCAACGCAATGGCGGCTTCCAGAGCGGCTTTGCTGACGGCTAAATCAAGCTCATCAACAAAGCGATCAATCACGGCATACACTTGAGTGCTGGTTGCATCGTCCAGTGCATCGGTCAGGGCTGCGTGCAGGGTGTTGTAGGTTGCCAGATGCGCGCGCAGTTGCTGGCAATTGAATGCAGCTGCCAATTCCGTAGCGGTGTTGCCACGGATGTCGCCAGCGGTGCCCCAGTTTGCGTCATCTAAGAAAGCATTGAGTGCTGTGTAAACTGGGGTGGTGTCAACCACGCTGTCTTCATCTTCCACAAAGCTGGCGGCTGTTAGAACGTGCCACATCAGGCGGCCGCGCAAGCGGTTGTTGCCACGGTGGCCAGATCCAACAGAAGTATCGGTCCAGTTCCATCCATAAGGAAAGCTCATGTACCATTGATGGGTGCTGATGATGTGACCGCTCAGTGCAATTTCCACGCCATCCAAGTCGGTCAAATCAACAAATTCAGTCATCACGGCAGCATGCAATGTGCGGGTAACATCTTCACCTTGTGAGTGTACATATGCATTAGGCACAAAGCCCGCGCCATTGTCTATTGCAAAGGCATTCATTGTGTTATGCTCTGACCAAGTTTGGCTGGCTGCACCAGCAGCGGTTTGTGCGCCTCTCACTGTAGCATTGGAGAACGGATTGCCAGTTCTGAAGCGTCCGTTCCAATGGGTTACTTCGTTGTTTGCTGCTTGTGCAGGGGTGTTGGTGAACACACCACTGAAGATATTACGATCTCTCCATGCTCCTGAAAAATCACCTGCATTTCCTTCATGGAAAGAGATGACCGCAGGTGCAGCACTGCGTGTAGATGCGTTGTTGTTAACACTAGTCATCACCATTCCAAACCAAGTATTGTCGGCAATACTGTCTACAATCGGCACGGTGTTGGTAAGAGAAGGCGCAGCTTGCACGGTAGGCATATCGTTGCCAGAGCCTGAGCCGATAGCCGCGGTGCCTGCGCTTGGCAAGTTAGCTGTTGATACACCAAAGGCACGCAAGTTGTCATTGTTGTTCAAGCCAAGCGTTGTTAGAATTTTAGGCACTGTGTTATCAATGCCAGTATGCACGGGTCTGCGTGAGTTTCCGCTCGCGGTTTGAATTACGATATAACCTGGGTTGCCACTAGCGCCAGCAGCTGTTCGGCGTGTCATCACAGGTTGCCCGCCGCCATGCGCATAGCTAAAGGCGTTCGTTGCGTTTTGGGCATGTTGGTGAACTTCATTGACAGACAGCGACAAGCGCATGGCGGTGTCTGTGTTTTGGTTGGCGCGCACCAGCGCGGGCAACATGCGCATTGCCCGAAAGTTGCTGGGGTCGTTGGTGTCGGCCATCATGGTGTTGAAGTTGGCCACGGAAACAGCAGGGCTTAGTAGGTCGCCGGGGGTCCAACTGGCGGGTGCAGCCACACCAATATCAGTGTAGCTGGGCTGCGCAAGCAGTGGCATTGCCACCAACACAGAGGTCATAATCATCGCAGCTGCGGTGACAATAACCATGGCGCGTTTGAGATGCGGTGCGTTTCGGATTTTGCTCAGCATAAAAAACTCCTTCTCTATCTATGTTGCTAAAAATTCTTCCTACAAACTTATTATACTATACTGTTTTCATGGTTGTCAAGCAAAATTTTATGACATATTCAAAAAAACAATAAAATTCCTCTTGACTTTGCCACGAAAAAGTAGTAGAATTAAATAAAGGTAAATTTGAACATGAAATATGTTGACAAAAAGGAGAATTGCGATGAATACAACGCTTAAAATTATCTTAGGCTCTCTTGCGGGCTTTCTCACCATTGCCGCAAGCTTGCTCATCACCCGCGGCATTCTCACCTGCGTTTTCTGTTAACGTTCTATACCGTATAAAGCAGCAGAGCTTCGGCTTTGCTGCTTTTGGTTATCCCCCCAACTTGTATCGTTAGAAAAATGAAAAGCCTGCGCGCGAGGATGCTCGCCGCAGGCTTGGCACGCTTGCAGGGACTCGAACCCCGGACCCACTGCTTAGAAGGCAGTTGCTCTATCCACCTGAGCTACAAGCGCGTTTATATGTGCTACTAGAAAAAAGCGTCCTACGCGCAACCTGGCGTAGGACAACGCGAAACGATTCTATCGCGGGCAGCTCGCTCACGCATTCGCCAAAGCAAGTGCGCGAGGGAGCCGCACCGCAGGTGCTGGTGCCGGTGGTCGGGGTCGAACCGACACGGTGTTGCCACCACTGGATTTTGAATCCAGCACGTCTGCCAATTCCATCACACCGGCGCGGGTATTATTATATACCATCGCGGCGGATTTGTCAAGCAAAATTTTCAACATCCAGCCATTTTCGTCACGTGTTCTGTGTGTTGCATCACAACACAAACACGTTGGCCAACAGCGAAGTCGCCGAAACCGCAAGCATCGCCCACAATGCAGCTGTGGCAGGCGCAATGCTACCGGGGCCCCAAATTGTTGTATCAGCGTAAGGCACGCCGAACATCGCGGGAAGGCCTAAATACATGATCGCTAACCCGGCACCGGCCACGGCCAGCGACACACCCGGAGCGACCCACGATGCACTCGTCTCACCGCCAGTGAAGTGCCTGAACAGGTTGAGACCCAGCACCGCAAACAGCACAGCCGAAAAAGCCGCAACCACGATAGTTACAATCGAGAAACCGATGTCGAGCGCGGCCATCATGTTGGTGCCTATTGGGGTAAGTTCACCCTCCACGGCATCTGCAACCAGACTTGCCCATAACAAGCCTGGCATGTTCAAATTCGTAAGAACCACCGCGGCAATGTCGCGGTCTGGGAAAATGACCAAATCAGAAATAAATCCTGGTGTGAAGCCCGAATGCCCAAATCCACCTTCGAACATCTCCCAGCCTGCGCCATAAGTCGTAGAGCCACCAAACGGCGCATCTGTTGCGTGATGGTGAATGCGTGAACGCTGCACGATTTGCTGGAACTGTTCTGACACTGCAATGGTGCCAAAGTGGATGCCTGTCCAGCGTGCCATGTCTGAAATGCTCGAATAAATGCCGCCACTCGACATCATCAGCGTGCTGACCAGCACGTCGTAAGCTCTTGGACGGAAAAAGCTGCTGCGGTGTCCGCCAATCGCGCGGCCAGTGGCACGCGCACTTTGCACGTTAGTGAATGTGTCATACATGCCCAGCGGATGGAATACTGCTTGCGTCATGAACCCTTCATAACTTTGCCCACTGGCCGCTTCAACAATAAGCCCCAAGAGAATATAACCTATATTGCTGTAAGCAAATTTCGTTGAAGGCTCTAGCGAAAGCTCGAACCCATCAAGGAACGCAATTAGCTCAGCTTCTGTCATTTCTTCGGTCGGAGGGAACATTTGCGTATCGATGAGCCCGCCGGTGTGGTGCAGCAGGTTGTAGATGGTGACATCTACCGGGCCACCGTTGTAACGCACATTAAACCAAGGTAAATGCTGACTGACCGAATCATACACCATCAGTTGCCCCATATCTTCCAACAGCAGAATGCCGAAGACCGTCATGCTCTTGGAATCAAGCCGATTTGAAACAACGTGTCATGCTGTGTATCGCCATGGAGGATATGCGAAGTCTCGCCGCCCTGAATAACGGCCACGGCTGCATTGGGACAGTATAGCAAAAACAGGCGATTAAATCTAGCATCTTTGGTTTGCAATTGTGCAACTAATAGTTAAACCGGCAATGGCTTATGCTTTACCTCTTGCATTCAGCTCGCTTTCCAGCAGCTCAAGCAAAAACGGAATACTTTGCGCATCAACATTGAACTGAAAGCCACCGAATTTGCATCGTTGATAATGAGTTTCTCTAACGCGGAAATCATACCCAATGCATCTATCCATGCAAGTGCCCGGTTTAATCATATTTTGGCAGGGCTGCGTTTTGGCAAACTGAACTTCCATGCTTTCGGGCATGCGATCTAATACGTCCGGGTAGTGCGCGAGGCTATGGACATATACGCTTGCTTTAAAGCTTTTTCTGCGCAGCATAAAGTTAAACACACCTTTTCTGCCTTGCGTATACTTCACCGAAAACAGGACAGTTTTTGACGACGCGATTTTGACCTTGCATCCCTCCCGCAGCAATCGCTCATGGGTATTAAGCACAAAATCCTTATATTCATCACTTACCTGCATGAAAAAATCTTGAAACTGATAATCTAATTGTTCCATGCTTACTCCTTTTCGTGCACATTCGATTGCACCACTGGCACCCAAATTTCCCTAGCACCATTTTCGCCAAACAGCTCAAAGCATTTTTCTGCTTCAATGTAGTCATAGCCGATTGAGGGCAGTCCGGTTTCCCACATGGCACCCCACGCGTGAATCAGCGGCATATCTGCCGGAACGGTTGCCACTGCGAACAGCCCCGCCGGTATAGACACGCTATCTTTTGCTGCGCTGCTGGCTGCTGCACCAAACAGATAATATAGCTTTTCATCACTCGTGAACCAAGTTGCACCATACAATACGGCGTGGTTTTGCCGCAATGCTTCCTCATGCTGTTCGCGCAGTGCGATGCTTTTTGCATCATAAGATTCGTCTGTTGCCGGGGTTTCGATGAGATAGCCGCTAATCGCAAAGCAATCTCTTTGTTCAAGCCTGATGTCCATGTTTTTCCTCCGGAATGATTTAGTTTTTGTTGGATATACACTGCAAATTTATTCTCCCCAAACCATCAAACACCAGCGTAAGCCGTATTTGTCAATCAGGTCGCAAGTATGTGATGTCCATTCTTTGGGCTGGAGTGGCCAGCGGATGTTCGCACCATCGCTCAGCAATGCATAGGCCTTTTCGAGCTTGGATAAATCGCCTTTTTTATAATGCATACACAATTGGATGATATTTCCTGTGTTGGCTTCTCCCTCAATTGCCGACTCGCCTTTTCGCTCCGCCAGCGAAAATGAGTTGCCATCATCCAGCATAAATGAGCATATTTCATAACTGCCGTCATCGTTTTTAAAGCTATTATTTGGGTTAATCTTTGCGCCGAACACGCTTTGATAAAAAACAACCGCTTCCTCTAAACCATCCACATACGCAAACACTTCTAATTTCATATATTTCTCCTATTAAAATTCACCATTCAGATATTTCTCTACATCAACAACTGGAATGCCACAACGTTGCGCAACATCTTCAACAGTCATTCCGCTGGCGACGAAGCGCTGCATAACATGCAAGAATTTTTCGCCAACTTCAACAACATGCCCATCCAAATCATAAAAATGAATGGCGCGCTGCCCCCAAGGTTGCTCAACCACGCCGCCCCTTACAAACGCAATGTTGGGGTAACGTTCAAGTTTTGCAACAAAGCCATCAAAATCGTCAGCTTCAAACACTAACTCCATGTTGTGGGCGCGTGTTTTCACACGTTCTTCCGGCACACCAATCACTTGCGCAAAGCCTTGCTGCAACGCAAAGGCGCAGCCCTTAAAACTCACATTGTCACCCCAGTCGGTGTCAATTTCCAAGCCCAATAAATCTTGATAGAATTGTTTTGATGCCGCAACATCTTTCACGGCCATACATACCACTTCGTATTTCATTCCATTCTCCTTTTTCTTGATATTTTTTGCTGTTTTTGACTTTTGTATTGATATACCAACCCCTCAGTCACCGCTTTCGCGGTGCCAGCTCCCCTACAGGGGAGCCCTTGGCAACACCTGAAAGTCTGGAGTTTCGCCAGAGTCTCCCCTCCGGGGTCCCCGCAAATGCTTGCATTTGTGGGGTGGGTTTAGGGGAGATGCCGCACAGCGGCAGAGGGGTTTTGCGAAAAAACACATCAATACAATTGTTTAAATGAGCCTTTCTTAATTATATCACAAAAAACATGACAACAGCGTGTCATGTTTTTGAGAATTTATTTTGCAGTTTGAGGCTTCAAAAACGCCTTATACAACAGCGAGCACACGGAATACGCAACCGCTACCCATCCGCCAGCAACAGCAAATGCCCAGCTGGCAGGTATATATTCAAGTGCAAACGCAAGTGAAGTGTTGCCGAACATCGGCGGAACAACATAAAGTGCGATTAAACCAGCAACAGTAATCAGCGGATCAATTAGCCATGCCGCTTTGAACGTGCATTCGCGCGTTGTTATTCTACCTTCGTTTCTCTTTTTCATCAGGTTCACGATAAGCCGAACGAATAAGACAACATAAACGATAGTAAGCGCTGCCAAAACGGTGAGGAAAATATCCATCATCACATTAAATTCCATGCCCATGCGATTAAATGAGCCGCGCTCAACCACATCCGTCACAAACGAACCAAACGGCACAACGCCGTGCGCTAAGTTGCCCAACACGATGACTGCCGTGCCTGCATGCGGATATAGCCTAAACGCGGCGGAATAACCGGGCGTTGCGCCATAATGCCTTACATGAGCCCCATCATCTCGTACATTCCAGCCTGCCGTATAGAAATAATTCCCGTGCGCAAAGAAGTCAACAGAACCCATCGGCTCATGTGACCGTTGCACAACTCTCCCGAACTGCTCATCTATCTCCACCATGCCAAGCTGCACTTGCGCCCAGCGCACCATATCCGTTACGTTGGAATAGATAAAGCCGGTTGGTATCCACGCCGGATGAACCAGTGGTTCCCACGACACCGGCTGCAAAAAGCGTAACCGATTGCCGCCAATGACTCGACCGGTTTCGTGTGCTCGCTGCGTGTTGGTAAACGTGTTATACATGCCCAGCTGATGCAGCACTTGCTGTGTCATAAATTCGTCATAGCTCTGCCCGCTCACGGCCTCAATCAAAAGCCCTAAGATGATATAATTCAGATTGCCATACACATGCCGTGCAGCGGGATAAAACGCAAGGTCAAGCCCCTGGCTTAGCCGTGCAATGAACGCATCGGTTGATTCCGTTGCCGCAGGGCGCGGGAAATGCCTTTCATCGCTGGTGATGCCGCTTGCCATTTGCAACACATGATATATCGCCATGTCTTCGTGTGGCACAGGCACGCCATGATAGCGCACCTCAAACCACGGCAAATGCTGATTCACTGGGTCATACACCGAAAGCAAGCCCATGTCTTCAAGCAGCAACACGCCAAAGCCCGTAAATGATTTTGAAACCGAGCCAATTTGAAACAGTGTGTCTGTCGTGCTGTCTCTTAGGATGTAGTTCGTTTCACCATCTTGGATGACTGCAATGGCGGCATTCGGAATGCGGGCGCGCGCTAACGCGTTGAGGATGTGATCTTGGGCTTCGTTGCTGAGCGCATGCGCGGCACTTGCCAGCACGCCAACCAGCATGATGATACATAGCACCAACGCAATTATTTTTGCGCTAATCGTTCGTTTCATGTTGTTTCTCTCCGTTCACCTTTATTATACCCCCAGTATAGCAAATCACAGCATCAAGGTCAATAGGGATAATATCAATCGGTAATGGTGAACGACTAAGCGGTTGAAAAACGATGCTAAGCGGTCGGTTGCTCGCTGTTGTTGCGCTCTTGCAACTTTCGGTTTAACTCATCCATTGTTTTTTTGCACTTGAAATATTCGACGAGCGACACCAAAATATAGCCGCCAGCAATCAGGCCAATGAACCCGATCACCGTAATAGGCACATCCCACGAAACCCATCGCATAAAGCTTGCAACAGATAAACCAATGCCCATCACCAAACATAAATGAACAGCATGGCGAATCACTAGCTCGCGCATTTTCATCGCTCTGTTTGAGTATAAAACGATGCCAGACAACGCCCCAAGCAGTGACATCACTAACATCGCAACCACATCACTCGCGGGAAGCCCTTCGTTGCCCCAAACATGCAACCAAACAAAGCCGGCCAGCACGCAACAGGTAAAAATAACAAAAAAAGTGCTCACAGCATCTCTTGCAAATTCTCTGATATCCATAACACTCTCCCTCCTCATCACAAACTCTTTTTCAAATTGCTCACATATCGCCGCGAAATCGCCACGCGCTCATTGTTGTTCAACACGGCTTCTGCGTTGCCAGACAAGGTTGGAATGAGCGTTTTCACTTTGTTCAGATTAATGATCGTCGATTTTGAAATGCGCAAGAAATCGCGGGGAGCTAATGCTTCCAATTCAAACAGCCTTTGCTTGGCTTCGTACGTCGCGTTTTCACCGTAAAGAAATGTCTTTTTGTCCACGGTTTCAATGTATAAAATATCCGAAAAGCTTAGCTTGTGCAGCGCGCCGCCCAGGCTTGCAACAATCGTGTTGCTCGGTGCTTTCAGCGCGTTCAGCATGCTCAATAGCTCAGGGCTAATATTGCGGCACAGCACAACGATTTCTTCCTCTGCGCCCTCCGGCGGTTCCTTGATTGTGATCTTCAACGCGCACTCACCACCTTTCTGCCTCTTATTATACCACACCTGCGGTGAGCTCTGTCGCTTCGCTGTGCATTAATCACGTCACATCAAGCCGCAGTGTTCTGTGTCTATTATACCACACCTGCGGTGAGCAAGCCGTTTCACTGCGTCCTAATCATCTAACATCTAAAATCTAACGTCTAGTGTCTATTATACCACAATTTCAGTCGGCTGTCCATGGGCATAGCCATTTTTTTGGTGCTTTTAGACAATTGTATTGATGTGTTTTTTCGTGAAACCCCTCTGCCGCTGCGCGGCATCTCCCCTAAGCCCACCCCGGAGGGGAGACTCTGGCGAAACTCAATCTTTCGGCTGTTGCCAAAGGCTCCCCTGTAGGGGAGCTGGCACGCCGTAAGGCGTGGCTGAGGGGTTGGTATATCAATACAAAAGTTTAAAATAGCCATTTTTTATGCCAAAACCCCCGCCCAGCGTGAGCCAAGCGGGGGCGATGCATTATTGGTTAAATCACCCGCGCAACCAGCGCAATGGTGTTGAAATACTTGCCGCCTTCGGCTGCCATGTGCTTATGGTAATCTCTCCTGTGTGTCAATTCGTCCGTCCACAAAGGTGAAGCGATAACTCACCTCATGCGGATATTGTTCGTCTGGGTCACGGTGCCATGAGCCATAGGTGACAGAAACCGTCAGCACTTCAACCGTGTGAAAATTAGGTGCTGCCATCACAATCCGCGCCGTGCTCCAGTCGGGCCGTGCAAAACCTGCGCGTGCCGTGGCAACGAGCAGCATGCCGTCTTCTTCCATGAAGTAGTAGTGCAAGTTTTCATCCAGCCATGCCTCGGTGTAATATTGCAGCAGATGGCTGCGCAGTGCATCAAAGCTGGCAAAGCCGGAGGTCGGCTGCAGCTCAGCAAACACGGGATCATTGGGTCCTTCGGTGATGTGCTCATAGGCAAAGGCACCACGCAGATTCCACCAGTCTTCCCAAAATTCGCCCGGCGCAACAATGGAGGCATAAAGTTCCTCCATCAAGCCATCCGGCAATGCTTCCATGCCACCGGGTACAGATGGCGGTTCAACATTGGTGCTAGCACAAGCGGTCAGCACCGCCAACATGCCAACTGCGGCGAATAATGCAATCATGCGTTTCATATTGCTACCTCCTAATGTTTGTATACGCGACCAATTGCACCAATTGTTCACGCACCTAATCAGCTCCTATTTATAGTGGATTAACTTGAAATTGTTCTTGCTGATTTGTGAGAGCTACAGTGACGTTAAATGAGTTTATCGCTCCGCGAGCCTTCCTCAGTCGCGCGACGCGCCAGCTCCTTCCAGAGGAAGGAGCTAAGGCTTAAGAGAAAAACAGAGGGGGAAAGCGCCCACAGGCACAGGGGATGGTTTGCGAGGCGATAGCAGCCTCACTTTCTGCATATTCGTCCGCTGCTGCGCACGAATAAAAAGCGAACTGCTTTCAAGTTAATTCACTATTATCATTCACCATGTCAAACATTTTATCCACAAGCTACAGTGCCCGTTGCCAGTTGCGATAACCCTGCCACAAACCAAACGCCGCAAATGCAAATGAAATCAGTGCCATCGTTCCTGCGGGAATCGATAGTGCAAGGAAGTCCCACGTGCCGCCTGTCACCAGTGCATCAATCCCATGCAGCACATTGCCGAACGCAGTGACAATTGCGCCAATTAATATGAGTATCATCGTTAATTCCTCCTTATGTAAATAGTCGATAAGCGTTAAACAAAGCAATCACTAGACCTAGGCCGCCCAACCAGTTGTTGCCCGCCACAAAGAAACCAATTGAACCCAAAACGCCGCCGATAATAATCGCCAAATTTGCTAATATGTTTAGCATCACATGTCCTCCTTTTATTTGTTTGATTTTGTTAGATATGCCCGACGGTGCTGCAAAGCAACGCCCTACAGGAAATGCGCCCAAGGCACTGGAGTAGGGTATCAATCTCGGCCTCGGGCCATCGCCCTGTAGGGCGTGCCTTTGGCGCGCCGTTGCACCCTAATCAACGCAATTGTATCCTACTCATACAACGGAAACTGCGCGCACATCTCATTGACCATGCCGCGCACTTTATCCGCAACTTAGCCTGCGCTTTGCCACCAGCTATAGCCCCACCACGCCACAAAGCCCGCAAACAAAAACATTGCTATCGCCACAACTCCGGCGGGGACTGGTATCGCATCCGCAAATGTCCATGTACCGCCGATTATCAATGTATTAATTCCTTGTAAAACAAGAGCCAGCGCAGAGACCAGTGAGCCAACAAAAACCAATATCATATCTTCTTCTCCTTATCTGAAATAGAACAGCCACACAGCCCCAATCGCAGCCAACAAGTTAAGCACACCGCCAAACGTGTAGCCCGCCCAAAAGAAGCCAATAGATACGATGACCATAGCTATTGCAGCCAAAGCATTTGCAATCGTGTCCAGCATCGCGAATCCTCCATTCTTTTGATATTATTCATATAACGGATACTTCGCGCACATAGCATTCACCATGCCGCGAATTTTGTCCGCACTGGCTTCAAAGTCGGTGGCCGTGAGATAAACACACTCAGCGATGATGTCCATCTCCGCCTCTTTAAAGCCGCGAGTCGTCACTGCGGGCGTGCCCAAGCGAATGCCGCTGGTGACAAACGGGCTTTGCGGGTCATCCGGAATCGTAGACTTGCTCACGGTGATATACACTTCATCCAATCGGCGCGACATTTCTTTGCCGGTGATGTCAAACTTGCGCAGGTCAAGAATCATCAAGTGGTTGTCTGTGCCGCCAGAAATCAACGGCATGCCGCGCTTGAGCAAACCATTCGCAAGTGCCTGCGCGTTGTTGATAATCTGTTGCTGATAAGCCTTAAACTCGGGCTGCAAGGCTTCACCAAAGCTCACAGCTTTTGCGGCAATCACGTGCATCAGCGGCCCGCCTTGGTTGCCGGGGAACACCGCGCGGTCGATGATGCGTGCCATGGCTTCGCCGCACAAAATCAACCCGCCGCGCGGCCCGCGCAAGGTTTTGTGTGTGGTGCTGGTGGTGACATCTGCATGCGGAATGGGTGACGGATGCAGCCCCGCTGCTACCAAGCCCGCGATGTGCGCCATGTCCACCATGAAGTAGGCACCCACGCTCTTCGCAATCGCACCCATGCGCGCAAAATCAATCGTGCGGGCATAGGCCGACGCACCCGCTACGATAAGCTTGGGCTTAACGGTAGCCGCCTGAGCTTCAAGCGCATCATAGTCAATAAATCCGTCTTCGCCCACGCCATAGGGCACGAACTTATAGAGAATGCCGCTTTGGTTCACAGACGAGCCATGTGTGAGGTGCCCGCCGTGGTCTAGGTTCATGCCCATCACGGTGTCGCCGGGCTGCAGCAAGGCGGAATACACCGCCATGTTGGCCTGCGCACCGCTATGTGGTTGCACGTTGGCATGCTCTGCACCAAAGACTTCCTTCGCACGGTCGATGGCGATGCGTTCCACGTCGTCCACGTGCTCGCAGCCGCCATAGTAACGCTTGGCCGGGTAGCCTTCAGCATACTTATTGGTGAGCACGCTGCCCATAGCGGCCATCACCGCAGGGGTGACGAGGTTTTCGCTGGCAATGAGCTCAATGTTGCGCTTTTGCCGTGTGAGTTCTTGTTGCATGGCTGCGCCCACGGCGGGGTCGGCGGCTTCCACAAAGCCGATGGTGTCAATGAGGTTGTTGAACATAATGTATTTCTCCTAAATATATGATATTTTATTGCATGGTTACATGCGTAAAAGAAGCAAAAGAGTGCCACCTGCGCCTACAAGTCAAACCCTAGCAACAGCGGCCAGAACAAGCGCAGCAAGCTGAGGGCCAACGAAACGATCGCCTGCCCAAGTCTCCCCAATGTTTGCCAAAGCCGACCCAGTGCTTCCAAAAGGATTTCTAATGAGGACGGTGGATTAGTCGCAGTAATGGTTACGCTGTGCGTCACCAGTTCAGAAGCCCTCCAAGGCCTAATTTCCAAGATATATTCACCAGCATCAAAATAGTTTGTACGGTTTGCATTGATTCTCCCAAAGTAAACGGAATCTTCACTTTCTGCCTCAAACACCGCCACAAGAAAATCGCCGCTATTCCACGTGAATAGAAAATCTCCGCTTTCTTCCACTGCAA
The DNA here is from genome assembly GCA_009785335.1 of Oscillospiraceae bacterium. Lineage (GTDB taxonomy): Bacteria > Bacillota > Clostridia > Oscillospirales > Acutalibacteraceae > WRMQ01. The sequence goes on along the minus strand of WQWM01000005.1, from coordinate 91,291 downwards.
ACCTATACATTCCAACATTCAGCTCAACATTTAGCGTACTAACCACCAGCGGCTCGCCCAGCACAACGGACTCAATTTCGGTGATGGTCATGCTGTGCTCCTCAAACCCAGAAAACTGCCTTGGCTCAATCCAAATGGAGTATTCTCCAACTGCAAAAAAGCCTCTATGGACGGGATTTGCTTCGTTCACAAACTCAAAGAAAACAGAATGACCGCTCTGTGCTTCAAACACCTGGGCACCAATATTTCCGCTATTCCAGCTGAATAAGAAATAGCCGCTCTCTTCTACTGTCCAAGCAAACAAGCCCACCGTGTCCAGCGAGTGAACCAACAACGGTTGTCCTAACACAACGGGTTCATCAAACAAAAGCGGCTCTTGCGCCGCAGCACTCACCCCACCCACGCCAAACAACAGCGCAAGCACCAGCAACAAGCTAAGCAATTTTTTCATGATGTCCTCCTAGAGCGTGTCTTCAATATACGAAGCGCCTAAAACCAGCATGTAGGGGCGGATGTAAATCCGCCCGGAAGATTAATATTGCGTTATTTTTATAGCCCGGGCGGATTTACATCCGCCCCTACAGGTTACGATTCTCTTCAAATTTGGTGAATTTATCAGTTTGAAGACACTCCCTATCGCCCATATCGAATGTAAAAATACAACCCCACTAGCACCATCACCAAAAACACTGAAACCAGCGAAATTGCTATAATCCAGCTTTGCGTGCGCAGTTCAGAAAAGGCACCCTCGCCCTGCAGCAAATCATAGGCAGCCTCACGGCCCACCAGTTGTGTGGCAACCGGTGTAAACGCAAAAATCCGCAACAGTGCCGCATTCGTGTTTGCACGCTGCACCCGCGGAATGGCAGTGGCAAAAAAGTCACGCCACCAATCCGGGCGGTTGTCCACGGTGTAAACATGGTCGGGAATATAACCATCGTCATCCCAAGCCAGGGCAGAGCTGCCGACCCCCAGCAATAAAATCAAAGCTAGCACAAAAGCAAGCAATTTCTTCATCAGAAAATCCCTCCTAAGTATATTATTTCTTGAGCATTAGAGCAATACGATAAACGCCACAACACCCAACAGCATTACCGACAGCGGCATGTCGCTTCTCAGCCATGCAGGCATCACAAAAATCGCCAGCAAGATGGGTAGCAGGGGGCGAAACATCCAAAACATATCTTGCACAAATCGCCACGCACGCGTAAAAAATGACGGCGGCGGGGGTGGCGGCGGAGGTGGCTCCGTTTCAGTGATGACCATGCTATGGAAACCCATGTTGGTATTGTTGGGGAAAAGCGTGAGCAGATATTCACCCGCTTGCAAGTGCAACATTCTCGATTCCCCGGGGCGCATGCCCAGCCACGTCAAAACGCCATCGTCCCCTTGCACGCGCACATCAAAATTGCCGCTAACCCAACTGAACAAGAAGTAGCCATCTTCCTCCACAACCCAAGTGAACTCGGCTGTTCGGTTGGGTTCGGTCTCCAGCGGCTCGCCCAACACAACCACACCGGGTGGTGGTGGTTCGGTTGCGGTGATCACCATGCTTTGGTCGCTCAGGTCGGCGTAAAAGGGGAAAATCGTAAGCCGATATTCACCCGCCTGCAAGAACATCGTTCTCGCATGCCCGGGCACCATGACTTCCCAACGCGAAAAAAATCCAGAACTATCTGTTCTAACCACATGCAAGTCAAACGCGCCGCTAATCCAGCTGAACCGAAAATAGCCGTCCTCCTCCACAACCCAATTGAACTGGCTGTTTACATTGGATGCGGCCAGCAGCGGCTCACCCAACACAACCACGCCGGGTTCGGGCGGCGGCGGGGGTGGGTCTGTTTCGGTGATGGTCACGCTGTGCACGGCATGAAAAGCCCCCCATGGCGCAATTCTCACGATGTATTCCCCAGCGGAAAGGTGGCGTATGTGAGTGGAGTTGGTTCGATATACAGCCAGCGCAAAGACGCCCTCCCCGCTTGCGGCATGAGATACCCAAATGTCGAAGTCTCCGGCATTCCAGCTAAATAGAAAATAGCCGTCTTCTTCCACCGTCCACGCCAACATCACAATTTCATCCTGCGCAAACACGATGGGTTCATCTAGCACAACAGGATCCAGCTCGTCCCACTCAAACGAGGGCTCCTGCGCAAACGCGCCCACCCCGCCCACGCCAAACAGTAGCGCAAGCACCAACAACAGGCTAAGACATTTCTTCATCACAAACTCCTCTCAACGATATACTCAATAGTATAACATATTTTAACGCGCTGCGCAAGAGGTAAATGAAAAAGCCCCCTCAACCGAGGGGGCCGTGTGCCTATTTAATTGCGTTGCGCGTTGCACCACAACACAAAGCCGTTCACCGCCAGCGCACCTGCCGAATACGCAAACAGTGCCCAAAAGGCCGCGATGAGAAATTCCCCGCTTGCGGGCATCATTGCCATAAAAGTTGAAAGGGGTGCGTTGGTCGCTACAGGCAAGCCAGCGTAAATGGCCAGCAACCCGGCACCGGATATCGCCAGCGACACACCCGGTCCAACCAACGATGGCGTGGTTTCGCCATTGCCAAAGTGTCTGCGCAGCCCAAAGGCAAGCTGCCCAAACAACGCAACCAACACAACACCAATCACAGCCATGAAAGCAATGTCCATCGTGGCATGTATATCCCTTAAGTTCACAAACTCACCCTCTAAGGCATCTGCAACCATCGGTGCCCAAGGCAGATTTGTTCTCAAATTGGCAAGAACCACCACAGCCATGTCGCGGTCTGGGAACATCATCAAGTCAGAGGAATACGCAAATGTGCTACCAGCATGCCCGATGTTTGCAGATGGGCTTCCAGACTCATAAGAAAACCAGCCTGCACCATAATGAATGATAGCACCCCAAGGATCTTCATGCCCTTCAAATGGCGCATCTGTCACATGATGATGGATGTGCGAACGTTGCACGACCCGCTGGAACTGTTCCGACACCGCAATGGTGCCAAAGTGAATGCCTGTCCAGCGTGCCATGTCAGCGATGCTAGCATATATGCCGCCTGTTGGCATGGTTAGGGCTGGAAAAGCCGCGTCGAAAGGCCTTGCGCGCAAAAACCCAAGCCGATGGCCGCCCGCCACTCTGCCTGTGGCATGTGCGTTAACCGCGTTGGTGAACGTGTTATACAAGCCCAGCGGATGAAACACCTCTTGCGTCATGAACTGGTCATAAGTTTGCCCGCTCACCGATTCAATGATAAAGCCCAGCAGAATATAGTTCACGTTGCCGTAGGTGAAATCTGATGAAGGATAAAATGCAAGCTCAATGCCATCCAACTGCGCGATCATCGCATCTTTTGTCTCCACTACAACCGTCGGAAAACGTCGTTCGTCGCTGGTGAACCCGCTTGTGTGGTGCAAAAGGTTGTAGATGGTCAAATCTACCGGTGCACCATTGTAGCGTACGTTAAACCATGGCAAGTGCTGACTGACCGAATCATACACCGTCAACAGTCCCATGTCCTCCAGCAGCAACACACCAAAGCCCGTCATGCTCTTCGCAATCGAGCCGATTTGAAACAGCGTGTCGTGCTGTGTATCGCCATGGAGGATGTACGACAATTCGCCGCCCTGAATAACAGCAACAGCGGCATTCGGAATGCGCGCACGTGCCAGCTCACTGAGGATGTGGTCATGAGCTTCGGGGCTCACTGCCGCAGTTGCAATTGTGCTGCCGCCAAGCAGCAATGCACAAACCAACAAGATGCTAAGAAATTTTTTCATGAAAACGCTCCTTTTGCTTTCTTTATAGATTGTTAACAGTATAGCAAAATCAAGCGAGCGAATCTAGCATCTTTGGGTAGCAATTGCGCAACTAACAGTTGCGGAAATAAAAAAATCCCCTCTCAAGCGAGAGGGGGAAGCTGTTTATTTCTTAGTCAGCCAGGAAATACCAAAGGCCAAACCCCGCAACAGCCACAACGACCACAGCCAACACAGTGATGAGAATCACGCGCAACCAGTTAAACGTGTCCGGGTCTTCGGGGCGGTCAATGGTTGTGTTGTAGGGTTCTGCGTTGGCGCACTGCAATTGAGCAGGCTGCACCGCCGATGCACTCACCGCACCCACGCCAAACAGCAGCGCAAACACCAACAAAATGCTAAGACATTTTTTCATGAGAATTCTCCTTTATCATTTATATTATAGTCACAAATTCTTTCTACGTGATGTGATGAAATAACCAACGCAAAATCAAAATCGGCAGAACAAACAAAAAATAATAAACCCCGATTAGCAAAAAACCTGCGCCACGTAATAAAGACCAGATCGTTCCCAAAAAAAAACGCCGAAAACCATAAACGAACAAATCCCATTGCGTGGGTGGTCCGGGGTTGGCTCGAAACTCCGTCGTAATACTACCCGTGCGCGATACGATCTCACCGCTGTTGGTGCAACGCGCAGTCACCGTCAAGCGGACTTCTAATTCGCCACTCCAAGGGCGTTCCCCACGCGCAGTGAACCGCTGAATGTCTAAAAAATCGCGGTGCGCCTGTGGACCATGCCTAACGCGCCAGGGCAACTGTTCGTTTGAACCTATCTCTGTGCAAGCCGTTAGAATTTGCCCATCTGCAATCACTTCCCACAACAACGGCTGCTGGGGATAAATGTCTGCCGCGAGTCCTTGTTGTAACTGCCGAAACAGGCCGTTTTGTTGACCAACGCCGTCAATCGTCGTTTCTGTAAAACGTGGCCAACGGATGGAAACAAAACCACCCGTGTTCATCGATATATGCAGTTCAACATCACTGGGCCAGCCGTATTGTGCATCCGCTTCTTGCGCAAACGCAGGCACTGCAACCATGCCCGCCAGCAGCACAACCACCAGCAGCACAGCCACTAGTTTTTTCATAACAAAGTCTTTCTATCGTCGCATATCCATCCGACTAACTCATCCAAATCCAGCCGAAGAATATCCATCGCAAGATGAATTGTATCCATGCGGGTTGCAACTGCCATAAGCGTGAACCGGAAACGTTAGCTAATCCGCGCCAAACCACGCGACCTTGAACATGCAACGTGCCATCAAGCACCAACGTGCCGTCGCCGTAAAGATAAAGATTCCCAGTAATAACTAACGACGAATCGGCCGGAATAACCAATGTGGTTGGACCAACCCGCTGGTTCCCTTCGATGATCACATTACCCACAATTGTTTTGGTCACCCATTGGATCCAACCAGCATTGCCCAAAATTTCTGCGCGAATATAATCCGTTAAGCGGTCTTCAAAATTTGTGGTGGCAGTCGGCTTAATCAAAACTTGCCGGTTGCGCAACGCGTCAACATTTTCTATGTAGACAGTCGCGTTATCTTCCACCTCAAAACTACCCCGAAACAATACAACCTGATAAGCATTCACCACTGCGTCACCTGTAATCGTCACACTGCGGCCACCAAACAAACTGCCAGCAATATTGCCACCTTGCGCCAAAATCCAACGGTCAGAGTATATGTCGCCAACTATTTTGCCGTCCCACATCGTTAACCTACCGTAAGTTTCATTCTCAAGCATACGTACGGCAATGCCGTTTGTGAGAATATCAGCTCCTTGTGCAATCTCAAGATTGTACGCCGTGATCAATGCTTCGCCAGCAGCCGAGTTGCCGTGCAGGCGAGCCTGCCAGCGAATACGTGCATGAGGCAGCTGAATGCCCCGCGTGGCACTGGTCACATCACCAGTAATCGCAACCCAAGCGAAGTCGGGAAAACCCTGAATTTCTGCCTGCAACTCCCCTTGTCCGCCATGTGTTTGATTGAAGGCATGCACCGCAGCAATCACCGCAGCAAACTCATCCTCTTGTGCAGCTTGCACGACCAACGCAAAACCCGCCAGCAGCAAAACCACCAGCAGCATGGCCACTAGTTTCCTCATACAAAGCCCTCCCTTTGTCTAGCGCAACATCCCAAGCCAAAAATGCCCACCTCAAACGAGGGGGCATCGCAACAGTTGTTTAGCTAAACAGGCCGCCAATCCAAGCAAAGGCATTGCCAATAAAACGGAACACATCCTGTATGGTGGGAATCGTATACACAATAAAGTCGCGCACGGTGTACGAGACATCACGCACGGTGCCCAGCGGGTCCGTGATGGCATCAAAAATTGCACGCCACCAGCCCACGGTCAGTTCTGGTTGGCGGCCCGGGTCGTGGTTGTTGGGGTCTGGGTCCGGATTCGGCCAAGGGTCGCATTCGCAAAGCATGCCATCGACATTATAGTCGCAATCGCAAAGCACACCGTGGTAGTTGGCCATTGCCGCCACCATGCCGATGCTCGCCAGCAGGCTGAGCGCCAAGAGTATCGCAAGCAGTTTTTTCATGTGGTTTCTCCTTTTAATCTATGTGTTTGCGGCTTGAAGGCTGCGGCCATCAAACTCAGTTTCATACAACCGTCATAAGTATAACACATAATCGTCACGCCGTCAAGCAAAATTTGCAAATAGTTACAACATTGTAACTTGCATTGGCACAAAATTTGTGCTATAATAAGCATATCAAGCTGAAGAGAGGTCTGTTTAATATGAAGAAATGTCTTAGCATTGTTTTGGCAGTGCTGCTGTTGGGTGGCGTGTTTGCCGTGGCTGCGAGCGCGCAGCAAGCCCCTGCGGCAGCAACTGCACAGCACGGGCTTTATCAAAGTCCGACGGTGGATTCGCGCAGCCCAAGTCCAATGGAGCGTTTTCTCGAATTTTTGCGACCCATTATCGATTGGATGGTGAGCACGTTGCCGAACTGGTTGTTCAATATATTGGATCTGTTTCTCTCTGCTGTGCTGATTCTTGCTCTCGTACTTTTGCTGCCGCTTTGGCTCCCGATTGAAATCATCTGGCGGCTGGTGGCTCGCTAACATGATTTACACCATCGCCGACACCCATCTCTCCTTTGGCACCGCAAAGCCGATGGATATCTTCCCCGGTTGGGATAACCATGCCCAGCGTCTTGAGGCCAACTGGCGCAAGCTCGTACGTGACGACGACACCATCGTGCTGCCGGGCGACATCAGCTGGGGCATGACGCTTGAACAAGCCCTGCCAGACTTTCAGTTTCTGCACAACCTGCCCGGCCGCACAAAAGTGATCATGAAGGGCAACCATGACTACTGGTTTTGCACCCGTCGCAAAATTGAAGACCTCTGGGCAGCGCATGGGCTCACCAGCCTGGTGCTGCTGCACAACAACGCCATCGCAGCCGAGGGCATGGCCATTTGCGGCAGCCGCGGCTGGTTTTTCGACAGCGATGAGCCGCACGACGCCAAAGTGCTCGCACGCGAGGCAGGTCGGCTGCGCACGTCCATTCAAGCGGGCAAAAAACTTAGCGATAATCTGTGTGTGTTTTTGCACTATCCCCCCATCACGCAAGACCGCGTGTGCGAGGAAATCGACAGCGTGTTGCAAGAAGAGGGCGTTGCAAGGTGTTATTACGGTCACCTGCACGGCAGCGCAGCCAAGCGAGCTTTCGTGGGCGAGCGCAACGGCACGCGCTACGACATTGTTTCGGCCGATGCGCTGGGGTTTGTGCCGAAGTTGGTTGTGTGATTCGAGATGCGAAACTCTGCAACCCGCGACCCCCGCGTGTAGGGGCGGCTAGTAGCCGCCCGGAAAATTTTAGCACGGGCGGCAGATTGCCGAACCTACACACGAATCCCGAAAGGAACAACATCATGCACCTCGGCCAACGCATCATGATTATGGGCTATAGCGGCAGCGGCAAGAGCACACTCGCTCGGCAGTTGGGCGAGTGCCTCAACCTGCCTGTGGTGCACTGGGATACAATTTGGTGGATGCCCAACTGGGTGGAACGCCCGCTTGACGAGGTCTATGCCATGCACGCCGCCATGATTGCCGAGCCCGCATGGGTGTTTGAGGGCTACAACAAAGCCACGCGCGACGCACGCGCTGCGCGAGCAGATACCGTGATTTTTTTGGACTTGGGGCGCGGCATCCGTGTGTGGCGCGTGCTCAAACGCTGCGTGACGCATTGCAACAAACCTCGCCCATGTATGACAGAGGGCTGCCACGAGAAACTCAATTTGTTTTTCTTGCGCTTTTTGTGGCTTGCACCCCGAAAGCCCAAATATAACGACAAGCTCGTTTGGCTGGCAAGCCTTGCGCCCCACAAGCGCGTGATTATCCTCAAAAACAGGCGCGAGGTGAAGGCGTTTTTGGCACAGCTAAATCTAGATGTTCAACCCGGATTTTGATACTGCGTTCTTTACCGCAAGCAATAACCAATGGTGGATGCCTTAGAGAGGAAAATTATGTTAAGAAAATTAATTATTTGTTTTCTAGGTGCGTTTATTTTCGCTATTTTGGCTGGATGTAGCAGTTCTGAATTTTATAATGCGACGGAAATCGAAATCACGACAACCATAGTTCATCAAATTGAAATTACAACAACCCAAACCACTACAGTCAATGTGGATGATGTACAGCTAAGTTTTCCAGATGAATATATTGTTGAAAGGGGCGATGATCTCGGGCTGGGATTCGAACGCCAGTTCAAAGAGGGATTTTATAGATTATCGTCACCATTTATTAATCTCGCTTCAAGGGAAGAGATGGGTGAGTTTACACGTGGGTTTCCTGGTGGATACGAATTAAATGAACCGCTTACTTTTAGCCTAATTAAACATTTTGATGTTTCGTTTGCTGATTTTTATCAAGCAGCTCAAGCAGAGTATTTGCATTTTCAAACGCTGGGCTACGAAATGGTACATGAAAGCGTTATGCTGCCCAACCCATACTTACTTTTCACTTTCAACCTTGAGCGCATAAATGACTTTTACAGCCTTGACCCAGCGAGACACAGAAGCGCAAGAATGTGGTTGGAAGAATGGCTGCAAACGAACGAGCCTTACGCGTCGTATTCAGCGTTTCGGGCAGCGAACCCGCAGTAAATTCGAGGCGGGGTTTGTTCTGTGTACAGTTAAATCTATCGGCGGAGAGTGATTGACATGTCAACTAGGATAGGGCACAGCGAAGCGACGGCGCTGCATCGCAGGTGCCGCATCCTCATCATGGGCAACAGCGGCAGCGGAAAAAGCACACTCGCCCGCACATTAGACGAGCACCTCGACTTGCCCGTGGTGCACATCGACACCCTATATTGGCAGCCCGGCTGGGTGTTGAATCCCGACCGCGACCAAGCCATCCAAGCCGCCGCCGAGCAACCCGCGTGGATATTCGACGGCAGCAAACAGCTTGACCAAGCCGACACCGTGATTTTCCTCGACATCAATCGCTTCACCTGTTTGTTTGGCGTGCTCAAACGCTGGGCGAAATATTACGGCAAAACACGGCCCGACATGACCGAAGGCTGCCACGAGAAAATCGACCTATCATTCCTCTGCTATATTTGGAGTTGGCCCAAGCGCAAACGCCGCCGCATCTTGGCATGGATGAGCGAACTGCCGCCGCCCAAGCAGGGGATTCACCTTAGAGGGCGACGTGCGGTAAAGCGATTTCTGGCAGAACTGGCGCAATAAAACACGTGCAGGCTGCTTGGTCTGCACGTGTTGCGTTAGTTGAGGTCACCGAATGCGTTATTGCAAGCCGTGCTCCGAAGCTGTAAAATAGAACTTGCATCGCGCGATGCGAAAACACACAAGGAGGAACCCATCCATGACATTTAACATCGGCGAAAACATTAAGCAGCTTCGCGCCGAAAAAGGCGTGACACAAGAGCAGCTTGCTGAGCACCTCGGCATCACCTATCAATCCGTTAGCAAATGGGAGAACAATATCACCGCGCCAGACCTACAACTCATCCCATCCATCGCGGAATATTTCGGCGTGTCCATCAACAAACTGTTCAAGGCAAAGCTGAACCCAGATGACGTTAAGCTGCGAATTAATTCCAACATCTCTATCGACCAGCTTTGGCGGTTTTACGCGCGCAACGGGCTATATGAAGCGCAATGTTATGACAAACAAATCGCTGCCAAGCCGCTTGCGCATGCAGATCTCATGATCGGCGCATTCATTGGCAGCGAGTTGGTTGGTCTATTAACCGTACTGCACGATGGACTGGACGCAATCATCTCTATCTTTTACCTCGCGCTTGACTTGCAGGTGGACAATCGCTACGAATGCGGCGGCGTAATTGAAAATGACCCCTATGGTATCGCCAAACAAATGGGGGTGATGGCCGTTGAGGAGTTGAACAAACTCGGCATCTATTTCATCAGCTACACGGCAGTCAGCGGCAAAGAGAACAAGTTGATGGAATCCATCGGCTTTGCGGAAAACAAGGGCCATGTTGAGTATATTATTGACAGTAGACCAGCGGAGCATTAAACCTGCAAGTTCAAAGAAAGCCACCCAAAGCGGGTGGCTTTTTTGGGCTTATTCTACTTATCCACGCCGGTGGACACAGTTTCTTCTTGTTCTTGTGTTGCATTCAGCTCTTGCTTGGCTTGCTCCACTAGATCGCGACGACGCTTAAGCTCTGCTTCAATGATGATTCGGTCTTTCGGGTCATATTTCAGCAACGAGCGATTGATGACGGTCATCAGATTATCGAAAGCCGGGGCCAGCGTAAACAGCAACCAAGCCCAGCGACGAAAACGCTCGGGTGCCACAGCATTTGGGTCCATCACGTCAATCTGATAGATTTGCGTCCAAGCCTGAAAGAAGTTGTCGGTGAAGCTGCCAATGTTTCGTTTGATTACCGTGTTAACAAATGCGTGGAAGGTCGTGTTCAGCCCTTCGGTGCGCTGGCCGGTTTTATATTCCACATAGTCTAGGAATTCAAACTCCATGATTCGATTGGAAAAACCGGTTAACATGCCCAAGTTTTGAGAGAAAATATCCACCGCAAAAATGGTGATAATCGCCGCAGCACCATTGTAACCCATCAAATACTTCGCCACAAATCCACCAGACATGATGCTGCTACTAATAATCTGGAATCTGCGCGCACCACCCATTCGCTTAACGATTGTGTCCATGAAGGGCAGCATAAACGTCATTGGCGTGCCGGAAATTTGGTTTCGTACGGGGGGAATGGTTTCGGCTCTAAATTGTCGACCAAACAAGTTAACATCTGGCACTAAGAAGCGATAAATCGGGTATTCATCAACGCCGGGAATAAAGATTCGGATAAAACCTTGCACTGTATTATATAGCAGAAATTTATTGTGTCTGATTGCACGCATCGTTTGCAAAAAGCTGAGTTTTTCTTCTTCTTTGCCCTCGCTGGCCCGCAACGCTCTCTCGTCTTCCATTTTTTTCCACACATCAACCCGGTTGCGGGCAAAGGTGTTCACAATGCCGCTGGCCAGCCGAAGCGGCAACGTAATCATATATCCACGCGTGAAAATTCGATAGTCTGTCCAAACTTGGCGATCGCGCGCAAAACCCATGATCCAGCTGGGCAAGTTGCCAATGGGCCAACCGAATTGCCCGCCGGTTTCTTGCCACGTCCAAATTTTAGAACGCTCGGATGAAAACGGCGTAATGCCAACAAGGAACTTTTGGCGCGATATGCCAGCAACTGTGTTCGCTGCGTCCAGAAGTGCCTGCGCGATGGTAAACATTACCACACGCTGAATGGGGGTGAAGCCCATGTCCAACATCCAAAAAAGGCCCATGAACGAACCAATGACATGCATAGTACGTATGATTTTACGGTAAGTTTTGTCTTGAAACGGGCGGCGATCCATGAACTGACCAATGAAAAAGTCATTGATGGCATCAACGATAGAAAGAATAAAACCACTCATGGTGATATAATTGGGATTGACATTGAAGGTAAAGCGCCAAAGCTGGTCGCGGCGATCAAATCCGCCTGAAGCGATTGCAAAAAAATGGCCCAACCCAAAGGTGAGTTTTTCCCACGGGGCAAGGTGGCCATCGGGCAATTCTTCGCCCCTAGCCCACACTACGGGATTGGTTAATAATTGCTGTAGCTCCTCCCGGCCATCATCATTCACCTTGAGTTTTCGCGCAAACTTATCTGCCGTGCGCGTGTGCCAGCGCGGATCAACTTCAACAGTTGATTCCTCTACTGGCAATAAATCTCGATCGTCCATGCAGCGTCTCCTTTTCTATTTCGGGGCTTTATTGGCTAGGTCATCAAGAGTCTTCTACAATTATATCATAAATTTTCATTGTTGTCAATGCGGAAAAACGTGCATATTTCCAAGCGCCCAATAAACACAACCTGCCGCCACATACGCCACCGCAAACTGCCAGCCCACAGCAAACAACGTCCGCTTTGTGCTACCTAGCTCACGCCGCAGTGCCGCCACCGCTGCCACACAAGGCATGCTCAGCAGATTAAATAGCAAAAACGACATCGCACTGGCAGGGCTGAACATCGCCGCCGCACCCAACACGCCCAACGTGGCCACGGCATTTTCTTTTGCGACGAATGCTGTTAATGTCGCCACGGCCGCTTGCCAAAAACCAAAGCCAAGCGGCACAAACAGCCAAGCGATTGCGCCGCCCACAGGCTGCAACACGCCACCCAGCAGCCACACAAACACGCCGGACAGCACAATGACGCTGCCGGCTTTTTTCACAAACTCCATCGTGCGCCGCCACGCACTGCGCGCAATATCCCGCCCGCTCGGCAAGCGATATTGCGGCATTTCTAAGATGAAGTCATGACTCCCCCCTGCCACTGCGCGACACCCCTCCTCACAGAGGGGCCACCTGCGGTGGGGCTCCTCGCTTCGCGGTGTTCTATTATGGCTCGCGGGCGAGGCGATGGCGCTCCCCCTCCACGAAGAGGAATAAGAGTTGCTTTTTGCACACTCATTAAATATCCCTCGCGAAGCGGCTAAACGATTGCAACCCCCACCTGCACGTCTGCGACGCGCTTTCCTCCCCCAATGACCCACCCCACAAATGCAAGCATTTGCGGGGACCCCGGAGGGGAGGCCTTGGCAATACCTACTCAGTTCATAAAGATTCCCCCGCGAAGCGGCTAACGTTTTTTTGGTTACTTTTTTTTCAAAAAAAGTAACGCATCTCGCGCTAAACAGCATCGCCGCCGCGCCGATGAAGTACATCAACGGCGCAAGCCACCACGCACCGCCGAACACGCCATTTGCCATCAGCGCAATGATGGGCAACTTTGCGCTGCAAGGCAGAAAGCTGCATGTGGCAGCCACCGCACGACGCTGGCGTGGACAATCAATGGCGCGTGTGGCTAAAATCGCGGGCACGCTGCAACCCGTGGCGAGAAGCATGGGCATGAAGCACTTGCCCGAAAGCCCGAATTTGCGCAGTGCTGCATCCAGCAAAAACGCCACACGAGATAGATATCCACTGGCTTCCAGCACACTCAAACACAGAAATACCATCATCAACTGCGGCACAAAACCCAGCAGCATGCCCGCCCCGCCGAGCACGCCCTCTTGCACCAGCGAGCCGAGCCATGTGTTGGGCATCGTCTGCCCCAGCGCGGCGATTGCACCTTCTACCCAGCCGCCCAGCCACGCACCCGGCCCCGCCGCCGCAAGATAGTACACACCCGTCATCACCAGCACAAACAGCGGCAACGCAAGCCACCGATTCAGCACAATGTTATCCATGCGCTCGGTCATGTTTGGCTTGCTGCTTTGACGCATGCACCGGGCGGTGATGCGTTCAATTTGGGCATAAGTCGCGGCGATGCTTTCATGTCTGAACACCTGTAGGGGCAGATGCAAATCCGCCCGCAATTCCCCTGCAAGTTTATCCAGTCCGCTACCACGCAGCGCGCTGATCTCCACCACAGGGCAGCCCAGTTCGCGCGCAAGCACCGCCGCCGAAAATATATCCCCGCGTTTGCGCAACACATCCGCGCAATTCACGGCTACAATCACAGGCACACCCAACCCCAGCAACTGCATGGTCAGGTAGAGATTGCGCTGCAAGTTCGTGCCATCCACAATGTTAAGAATAACATCCGGCGGGTGATTCACCAAGGCATCACAGGCCACGGTTTCTTCGGGCGCAAGCGGGGTTAGTGAATAAATCCCGGGCAAGTCTAGCAGCAGCATATCGTTTTGCCCGCGCAGTTTGCCCTGTTTCACCTGCACGGTCACGCCCGGCCAGTTGCCCACAAACTGCCGCTGACCGGTGAGCGCGTTGAACAGCGTGGTTTTGCCGCTGTTGGGGTTGCCTATCAATGCAATTGTTTTCATGGGACATGTGTATGCACGTGCGGCAATGAAAAACACCCCTCCGAAGAGGGGCGTTGGGTTTATTGCACGATTACATGTTAATCAAAATGCGCACAAAGCCGAAGATGGCAAAAAGGTTGATGATCACCAGCGCGATGATGCCGATGATGCCCAACACATTGGCCGTTCTGTTGCCTTCGCAAGGCGTTGTTGTGGTGGCTTGCGTTGTAGTAGTCGCTTCGGTTGTTGCTGTTGTGGTGGTCGTAGCCTCTGTAGTTGCCACTGTAGTAGTGGTTTCAGTTGTTGTTACCGTTGTAGTCGTCGTGGCTTCTGTTGTCGTGGTGGTAACTTCCGTTGTTGTAGCTTCAGTGGTTGTTTCTGCTACAGTCGTAGTTTCAGCCTCGGTAGTTGTGGTTTCCGCAACTGTTGTAGTATCTGCCACAGTCGTGGTTACTTCAGTCGTTGTCTCTACTTCAGTGGTGGTTTCAGTTGCAGTTACCGTGAAGCTTACATTAAACTCCGCCATAAAGACGAAGCCGCCTAATGGCTCAGCGCGATAAACCCCGACAGTCGCCGTGTGCGTGCCAGGAGCAAGCCCTTCACTCGGAAAAACATTGAAGCTAGCGACGCCGCCCACAGCAATGCTAGCCACGCTAAAAGTGTGCGAAAACAAACCCAAAGGCGAAACGTTAATAAAAAGATTGCCTGTTGGCACACTGCCTGTGTTGTGCACTTCAACAATCAGCGGCTCTATGGCACCATAGCCCACCTGTGCTGATGGGAACACATGATCTGCATTCGGAGTTAGGCTGATGGCGTATTGCGGCTGGGTGGCCGGCGTGCTGCGCAACCACTCACGCACCTCAGTGCCTTGAGCGGCCAAATACGCCATCAAGGCATCACTTTTGCTTGCTTGAAGCGATGCAACTAGCTCCCATTCCTCTGGCGTAGCGGGATCCTCTAGCCCTGCTTCGGTCAGTATATTGAGCAATTCGGCTATCAGTTCATCTGAAAAACCAGTGGAGAAATAGAAATTTTGAAGAAATTCAAAGCGGATATATTCAACTCCAAAGTCAATCGCATGCGGCAGGATGTATTGCCTAGCAAGTGCTTCAATCGCCCTGAGGAATGCTAAAGAAGTCAAGTTCTCATTTGCTGCTTCTACAGCAGCCCAGAAAGAGTCAGCAGCTTCGCCGTCAATAAACGAACTGTCGACGACTTCGCCGCCAATGAACGCGTGATAGGCTTGGTAATAAATGAACGCAAACTTGTGACAATCGATGCAATCAAGGCAAATGCCGCAACCTGGGAAGAAGGAGTAGGCGCTCGGCGTGCTGCGCAGCCAGTTGGGCACATCAATGCCTTGATTCACCAAATCTGCCACAAGCGCATCGTTCAGTGCTACGGAAGCAATCAATGCTTCTTCCAACTCACCTTGATTAAACAGGTCCTGTATGGGATTAAAATGTTGCGCCATCGGAGCGAATGAGTCAGCAAGTTCGTATTCGTAGAGGTCAGCAAGAAGACTCGTACGCCACCGTTCAACGTCAGTCTCAATCGCCAGCGGCAGCATGTGTTGCTCTGCAAGCGCGGCCATAAAGCGCAGGTATTCTAGCGCTGTATCGAAATAATTAAAAATCCCACCACCATCATCCATCGCATCAATCACTTCAAAATAAGCTGCATATGCTGCGGCATCAATGAACAGGAAAGAACGGTCGTACGCGCTCGTCGCAAGCATAGACACAAAATAGGCTGGATAATAGGCAAAATAAAACTCAAAGCATTGCACGCAGTCGTGACAAATGTCATCATCTGTGTAGCATTCCGGGAAGAATGAGTAATCGGGTTCGCTAGCCGCCGCGCTGCTCAGCACAGCCACTGCGCCAGCGGCGAGCATAAACACTGCCAACAGGGTCGCCAATAGTTTTTTCATGTTCATGTGTGTAAAACCTCTCTCAACATTAAAATTAAGTAATTCGCCAAATATATTATACTAGACTTGGCGTGAAAAGTCAAGTTTTTTATCAACGATGCATGAGCTTCGTTGATTTTTGCGCAGCGGCGGGGCAAAGCCGCGCCCTACAAGAATGCGGCCCGAGGCCGTGGGAACTTTTCCTCAACGCCGCACAAACCCGCAAGGAGCTTTGCTCCAATCCCGGTAGGGCGTAGCTTCAAATAGTCAGCATGTCTATCGTCAGCATGTAGGGGCGGATGTGAATCCGCCCGAAAGCTTAATGTTGCTATAATGTTATAGTCCGGGCGGCATGATTGCCGCCCCTACATGTTGCGGCTTTATATACCGTTGCAGATAATATCTACCTGTAGGGGCGGCGATTACGCCGCCCGAAACCATAAGCCCCCGCAACTTTCTCTTGCAATTCCCCCAAAAATGCGCTATACTATATACATAATATAGGGAGGGTTACCCATGAAACGATTTTTCACCATCACACTTGCAGCCGCATTGCTGCTTGCACTGTTCGCGCTGCCCGCCTGCAATGGCGGCACCACCACACCCCGCGGCGAACCCACTCCACACCCTTGGGTGTTCGTGCATGGTCTCAACGGCTTCGGCGAAGATAGCGGCATCCCCGTGGCCTACTGGGGCGGCACAGCAGGCGATTTGCTTGCCGAACTGCGCACCGAAGGCTTCACCATCCATGCGCCAACGGTCAGTCCCTCGGGCTCCGCGCGTGACCGTGCAGCTGAACTGTTTGCCCAGCTCACCGGCACGCAAGTAGACTACGGCTATGCGCATGCCTATCGCCACGGCATCGACCGTTTTGGCGTGGCATACTACCCACCCATGGTGCCCGGCTGGGGCGAGCCTGACAGCAATGGCCACCTGCAAAAAGTCAATCTGATTGGCCACAGCTTTGGCGGCAACACCATCCGCGCCCTCGCAGGCCTGCTGCAACATGGCTGCCCCGAAGAACAAGCACACGCACGCGAAACCGGCGAGGAAATCTCACCGCTGTTTGCAGGCGGCCAGGCAGATTGGGTGCACAGTATCACCACCATCGCTACCCCGCACAACGGCGTGAGCCTGCTGGTGATGTTGGAGGCTGACCCGTTGATCTCCACCGTGGCGGCTGCATTGCCACAAGCACAGATTGACGCCGCCATGCGTGCGCTGGGCATTAACATCCCCGGCATGAGCAGCTTTGTGGACTTCTTGGACGCAGCAGAAGATGCCAACAACGCCTTTGCGGACTTAACCCTGCCGGGCGCACAAGCACTCAATGCCATCACTCGGCCCGTGTCCAATACGTTCTATTTTTCCTTTGCCGTGGACGGCACCGAAAACGGCCGCCCCACCAATGATATGGCCGCACCATCTCGTCTGCTGGGCATGCAAATCGGCAATTTCACCTATCCCGCAGGAGGCATCACTGCGGCCTGGCGCGCCAATGACGGCTTGGTCAACACCATTTCGGCCACGCGTCCGTTTAATCATCCGCACGTGCAAGTGCCGGATGGTGGGTTCCCTCAACTGCCTATTCCCGGGCAGTGGTATGTGATGCCCACGGTGCGCGGCGACCATGGCTCCATCATCGGGCTTGGCCGCACGATGGACGATATTCTGCCGATGTATCTTGAGCATCTGCGCATGGTGGATGGATTGGTGGGGTGATGACAACCGCCTAGAATTTGCACTTTCGCCCCCACCCTCACATTCATATTTCTGGAGGTTAGGTTATGAGCTTGAAACTAACTAAATTGGGTGTTGTATTGGATACGGACAATCCTGATGAACTTGCTGATTTCTATGAAAAACTACTGGGCTGGAAAAAACGCAAGTATACCATCAATAGCGTCTTATTCTATGACCCTGATGATGGCATGCCATTTCAAATGATTTTACAATATGAAGAAAATTATGTGCGTCCTGCGTGGCCTGCTGCATCAGGGCAACAACAACAAATGGCGCATTTGGATTTCTTTGTTGAAAACGTTGAACATGGCGTTGCACACGCACTATCTTGCGGCGCGGTTCTTTCGCCGATACAGTTTTCAGATGCTTATCGCGTAATGCTTGACCCAGCAGGGCACCCTTTCTGTATTTGCCCTGAGTAGGGAGTGAATGAGCGTGAGCATTTTTATCGCTCCGCGAACACCACCCCGCCCCTTCGGGGCACCCCTCCAAAGCCTACCCCAAAAAATGCAAGCATTTTCGGGGACCCCGGCGGAGGGGAATTACCCACCCCCAGCACAACGTTGACAATTCCCCTCCGTGGAGGGGTGGCGCAGCTTGCTGCGACGGGGTGGTTTCAAAAGGAGCCACCCATGCATTTCACCCAACTCACCCTAACCGTCCCCGCGCAACACATCGACACCGCAGCCGACATCGCCCACATGGTGGTGTCGCACGGCATTTACGTCGAGGACTACCGCGACATGGAAGCCGACGTGCAAGCCATCACCGGCATGCAAATGATTGACGAAACCCTCTTGCAGCAAGATCGCTCGCAGGGCTTTGTGCACGTATATCTGCCTGCGCAGGTCAACCCTGCCGAGGCCGCCGCATGGCTGAGCGAACGCTGCACCGCCGCGGGCATCCCGCACGAAATCGCCACGCAAGATTGCCGCAATGAAGACTGGGAGAACAACTGGAAAGCCTACTTTCACCCGCTGCCAATCGGCGAAAAATTGCTCATTCAACCCACATGGCAAGCACAAGTTAACCCCGAAGGCCGTGCGGTTCTCTTGCTCGACCCCGGTGTGGCCTTTGGCTCGGGCAGCCACGCCACCACGCGCCTGTGCCTGCAAGCCTTGGAGCAACATATCACGCCCGCCTGCACCGTGCTAGACGTCGGCTGCGGCTCGGGTATTCTTGCCATTGCGAGTGCGTTGTTAGGTGCTAGTGGCGCAATTGGGGTAGATATCGACCCCGCTGCCGTGCAAAATGCACAGGAAAACGCCGCCCGCAACGGTCTTGCGCCGCCGCAGGTGCAGTTTTTGCAGGGCGATTTAGCCCAGCACATCACTGGTCGCTTTGATGTGATTGTCAGCAACATTGTGGCCGACGCGATCATCGCGCTGGCCCCACAGGTGAGCGACTTGCTTGCGCCCGGCGGCGTGTGGCTCAGTAGCGGTATCATCGACACCCGAACGGGCGATGTGCAGGTGGCATTGGCGGCTGCGGGCTTTGCTGTCGCCGCGCAGCACGAGGAAGAAGGCTGGGTGTGCTTGGCGGCGCAGCCTGAACAACATACTAGGAGGATTTAGCTATGACGATTTGGCAAGTGATTTTAATGATCATTACCCTGCCCATCACCATACCTCTGGCATTAATTATGATTCCAATCGTAGCATTGTATTTGATCGTGATGATGATTTATTGGTAGAAACCATATCCAACCTGTAGGGGCGGCAATTTTGCCGCCCGCGATGACCACTTAAGCCAGTATTTTTACTCGGGCGGCAAAATTGCCGCCCCTACATGTTGACGATAACGTCTTTTTGGTGCAACTCGCGCATTTGAAGACACGCCCAGGGCGAGGCTTGCCCCCGCCGTTCCATTTTCGCCCACGCGAATCAACCCCACAGCAAAGGAGCCCCCATGCAACTGATCGTATCCCTCATCGCCATGCTGTTTCAGCTCATCCCATTCACCACCCCGCAAACGCAATATACAGGCGAGCAGCTGGCACGCGAAGTGCGCTACATTCCGGCAACGCTGCCATGCGGCCAAGCCACAGTATACATGGCCGTTGACTTCGGCGACACGCGGTTCATCCAGTTATACTCCCCTGCCGTGCTGCGTGCGTTTTCGCGTGAGGCCGAGCGGCTGCAACGCGAATTTCTGCCCTACGGCCAGCCATATTGGCTCATGTGCGCGCGGCACATTGCCGGCGAAACCAAGCTGCATTTGTGGGGCTACACCTTCACCACCATGCTCGGCGGCGAACGCGGCCCCCTTGCCAGTTATCACCTGCGCCTGCGCGTGGCCGACCTCAACGTAGACGAGGATCGGTTTCCGCCATGGCTCATGCGCGGCGTGGGTTGGGCGGTTGTGGGGTAATCACCGCACCCCCTGTCCTGCGGGACATCCCCCTCTAAAGAGGGGGACTGAGGCTTAAGAGGATAACGACAAAGAAACTTTATGTAGCTATGTTTGCTCGTCAGCGCCTTTGGCGCATTTCCTGTAGGGCGTTGCTTTGCAGCGCCGTGCTATCATCAAAATCTGCGGGCGACCACAGGTCGCCCCTACAACCTACCAAAAGAAAGCGAGATCACCACATGCTCAACGAAACCGCACAGGCGTTAATTCAAAGCGCATTCAAGAAAAAACCAAACATGAACATGACCATCGGCGTGCTACAAGATGGCAAAACCACATGCAAGCTGTTCGATGCCACAGGCGAAATCCCCTACGAAAGCTATGGCTACGAAATCGGGTCAGTTGGCAAAACGTTCACCACATCGCTGCTGGCCAAGTATATAGAATCCGGCGCAATGTCGCTCGATGAATCCGTCGCCAAGTATATTCCCGAGCTGGGCGACGATCAATATTACCCCACGCTGCTGCGCCTCGCCTTGCACACCGCAGGCTATCGCTCCACGTTGCCCATGACCCAAAAAGAAGTTCGTAGCTTGGTGTGGAAGCAAATCACCGGCAAGTCCGCCTCTGCATTGGATTTGCTTGGGATGGACTTTGACAAGCTCATCACCACCGCAAAAGCGCAACAGCTTGAGGACAAAGACTACAAGTGGGCGTATTCTAACTTTGGCATGTCATTGCTGGGTTGCGCGGTTGGGCGCGCTGCGGGCATGAGCTATGCCGATGCCATGACACAGTTTATCGTCCAAGACCTCAAGCTACCCAACACCTGCGTGGGCAATGGCGCAAAGAATATGCTCACCGGCCACGACGTCCATCACCGCGATGTTGGCGTTTGGAACGCCGACCCCAACAATTACACCTCACCTGCGGGGAATTTCACCTCTTGCGCAGAAGATATGCTGGAGTTTGCCCGCCTTAACATCGAAGAATCGCCCTCCTGTTTGGCACTTTGCCACCAGCGTTATGACATGAAGAATAAGCACAGTGACATGGGTCTGGGCTGGTGGATTGACTTCAAGCAACCGTCTATCTATTACCATGGCGGCAACACCGATGGTTTTGCCAGCATGCTCGCCTTTGATAAACAAGCCAAAACCGCCGTGACCATCTTAACCAATGTGCAGATGTATAAGCAGCGCGAGAAGCTGTTTATGGAGATTTTGAAGGCGATATAGTGCATTCTCATCGGTTGTGTCTTCAAATCAGCGCATTGCACAAATTTGAAGAAAATCACCACCTGTAGGGGCGGATGTGAATCTGCCCGCTATAAAAGCAACATTAAACTTTCGGGCGGCATCACTGCCGCCCCTACATGCTGACGATAGGCAGGTTGACTATTTGAAGACACGCCCTAGGGGTGGATAAAAATCCATCCCTATCATTACATCCCCTCTTGACAAGCCCCCCCACAATATGCTACAATATTTAACAACAAAACAATTTATTTAGGAGAATTTTTATGCCTCTCGTCATCGCCCACCGCGGCGCCAACCTCGAAGCCCCCGAAAACACCCTGCCCGCATTTGAACGCGCCCTCGCCTACGGCGTGCACGGCTTTGAAAACGACGTGCACATCACCGCCGATGGCGTGCTGGTCGTCATTCACGACGACACCATTGACCGCACCTCAACCGGCACCGGTCTCGTTTGCGAAATGACCTACGACCAGCTGATGCAATATGACTATGGCAGCTGGTTTTCGCCCGAATTCTCCGGCACGAAAATCCCCACCCTGCGGGAATTCTTCGCCCTGTGCCACGACCTTCCGCTAATCAACGTGGAGATCAAAGAAGAACCCAACGGTTCCAAAGCCGCTGCGGCCGCTGTGGTGCAACTGGCCAAAGAGTGCGGCGTGTTCAGCAACTTGCTGGTGTCGTCGTTTGACATGGAGATGCTGCAAGGCTGCCTAGCCGAAGACCCCACCACCCGCGTAGCATTTCTTTATGCCATGGAAGACCCCGACATGTGCGAGGAAATCATGGATTGCCCCGCCACGTTCGCCAAAAAGCACGGCTTAGCCGCGCTGCATCCCTTTATCACCTTGTGCAGCGGGAATTTCATCGCCGAGTGCAACGCAGCGGGCATCATGGTCAACCCATGGACCGTTAACCAAGAGCACGCCATCACCGCCCTGCGCAACTGGGGCGCACACGCCGTCATCACCGATGAACCTGCACTTGCCATGGGGATTTGTTGTGCATGAAGGAACTAACCACCCGCCAGCAAAATCGCCTTACTCATTTTGACTATGCACAGGCGGGGTGTTATTTCGTCACGTTTTGTGTGAAGGACATGCACGAAATGCTGGGTAAAATTATTGTAGGGGCGACCGTCCTCGGTCGCCCGCATGAAGACGCCACTATTGAAGCACATGTTCAGCTATCCAAAATCGGTGAAATCGCAAACAATGCATTATTGTACTACCACGAGCATCATCCATATGTTCGCATCGACAAATATATCATAATGCCTAACCACATCCACGCGATAATTAGGTTATTGCCCCAAGCGGGCGACCGAGGACGGTCGCCCCTACAATATTTCGTGCGGAATTTCAAGTCATACGTCACCAAACAAATTGGTTTTTCCATGTGGCAACGCTCTTTCCATGACCGCATTATCCGCAGCAAAGCAGAATATTGGCATATTTCTCGTTACATCGAAAACAATCCACAAACCTGGGCGAATGACCGCTACTATGTTCCACCATCCCTACGCAAATTAACCCCCCCGAAAGGAATCCCCCACATGAACGCCATCTTCCACTGCACCTTCAAGCTCAAAAAATCCGCTGACGTGGCCGAATTTTTGCAGGCTGCCAAAACTCTGCACGACGAACACATTTCCAAGCAACCGGGCTTCATCTCGTGGCAGCAGCTGCGCGACGGCGAAACCTGGCTGGACCTGTGCACCTTCGACAGCATGGACAACCTCAACGCATTTTTGGCGAACTCAGAAAACCCCAACGAATACGCCTTGGCATTTTATTCCTTCCTCAACATGCCCAGCTGTGTGGCGCGTTATTATACCGTGGAAGTGTCACACTAACGCCCGCTCGCAACCCATGGTTGCACAATTGCCGCCCAAAATCGCTGGTTGCGCCCACTCGCTTGTGCTATACTAAGATTATATTAACGAAAAGAGGGCACCAACTTGGAGCAAACCCCACTCTCTCGCGATATCGACCTGAAGAAGATCTACAATATCATCGACTGGATTGACTTTGGGCTGGTGGGTGCGATTATTTTGTATTACTCCCGCCTATTCAGCCGCGCTGACCTTTCTGCCATCACGGAATTCGACTATTCCACTTACATGCGTCTGATGGTTGACAACGCCACGGCGCTGGGCGTTGTGCTGCTGTTGGCTTCGCTTGCCGTTTGCGTGGTGTTCATTGTGCTTACGATAAACATGCGCCGCGCAAGGCAAATCAGTGCTACCCGTGCGGTGCTGCGCATGGGCTGGAATATCATCTGGATTCCCTTTGACCTATATTTCCTGTTCCTGATTTTCTTCACGCGTTAGTTGCGGCTTTTGCGCAATGTTCGTGCCACGCACACCAGCATGGCGAGCTCTTCGTTGGTGCAGGTGTCTAGCCATTCGTTGAGTGCTTCGGTTGTGCACTGTGCGAGCATTTCGTTCAGTTCTTCTTTTGTGATGTCAACAAGCATACTGCTCTCCTTTTCACCAAAAATTGTATGTGTATTATAGCACATAAAATATTTGGTGTCAAGTGTTTTTTCAATTTTTTTGAAAGGTCTACTTTAATGCACGCACAACGCCTCAGGCAGCTTCGCAAAGAACGCAATCTAACCCAGCGCAACGTTGCTGATGGTCTAGGCATCGCCGAAAGCGCCTATCAAATTTACGAATACGCAAACAAAAAGCCGGGCTATGATAAACTCATCGCCCTTGCCGATTATTTCGACGTATCCATCGACTACCTTGTTGGCCGCACAGACAATCCATCGGTAAACCAATAGGCGCGTAGGAGGAGAGATCCTGACGAAACTCAACCTTTCGGCTGTTGCCAAGGGCTCCCCTGTAGGGGAGCTGGCACCGCGAAAGCGGTGACTGAGGGGTTGGTATATCAAGTTTTTTTGATTCGAGGACTGCGGGAAACAAGGGCCTTTGGCCCCATTCCCTGTAGGGCGTTGCTTTGCAGTGCCGCTTATCGCACGCTATATCTTTGTAAGACACACTCGAGGGCGTGTCTTCAAATATACGAAATGCTTAAAATCAGCATGTAGGGGCGGCAATTTTGCCGCCCGAAACCTCAACTGGTGTCATGTTTTTTATAACCCGGGCGGCAAAATTGCCGCCCCTACAGGTTGCAGTTATCTTCAAGTTTTGCGAATATGCCTATTTGAAGACACACTCTAGGAGAATAAATGCCAACCACACCAAAACAATCCTCCGGTAATTTCGGCGCGCCTAGCGGCGGGCAAGTCGCTTCGCTGTGCACTAAGCAAGCCCGCGGTAATTTCGGCGAGGATATTGCCGCCGCCCACTTAGCGCAACATGGCTATGCCATCATCGCCCGCAACTTCCGCACCCGTCTGGGCGAGATCGACCTCATCGCCCAAAATGAGCACTGCCTCGTGTTTGTGGAAGTCAAACTGCGCAAGGTTGGCGCACGCGTTGGCGGCGCGGAGTCCGTCACACCCGCCAAGCAACGAAAATTGCATGCTGCCGCTGAAGCATATTTGCAGCATCACGCAGTTCATCTGCCTAGCCGCTTCGACGTCATTGCCATCGAAACCGCACCCAACGGGCAAGTTGCGGCCATACAATGGATTGAGCATGCGTTTTAAACTGGTCTCGCTCCGCGAACCTTCCTCAGTCACGCCCGAGGCGTGCCAGCTCCTTCCTGAGGAAGGAGCTCCCCGAGCCGCGAGGGGTGAGGAAGGTTCGCGGAGCGACCAAACCCGCACACCATCTTCGCGGTGATTGCAATTAACCCAATATTTCCACTGTTACCACCCATACTATAAACAAATCCCGCGCAAAGGAGCCCCCATGAAAAAGTTTCTCATCGCTTTGTTGGCCGGCTTGGCCGCACTGTTGATCGCACTTACGCTGTTTTTTGTGCTCAACACCGACAACAACGCCCCCCCGCGTGACTACGTCCCGCACGCCACCACCGAACCCGTCACCGAACCTCCACCACAACCGGTAGACATCCGCATTCAGTTCGCGGGCGACGCACTCATGCACAGCGGCCCCATTGCTGCCGCACGCGTTGGTCAAAACGAAGCGGGCTACAACACCTACGACTTCCGCCCCTTCCTGCGTGACATCGCACCCTTCATCCGCGAAGGCGACCTCAACATCATCAACATGGAAACCCCGGTGGATGCCTATGGCAACAACACGCGCATCTCCACCTGGCCGCGCTTTAACGTGCCCTTCGAGGTGCTCGAAGCCCTAGATTACGCTGGCTTTAACCACCTCATCGCCGCCAACAACCACACGGTTGACCGCGGCTTCCCCGGCATCGTCGCCACGGTCGATAACTTCCGCCGCGCAGGGTTATCCTCAACCGGCATGTACTCCAGCGAAGCACAGTTTAACACACCCTCGGTCATCGATGTCCACGGCGTGCAGGTGGGCATCATCGCCTACACCGAAAGCCTCAATGGCCTCGACAGCCTGCTCACCGCACACCAGCACACCTTCGCCACCCGCCGCTTTAACTTCTACGATGTCACCAACGGCGTTCCCGCCATGGTCGCAGACATGAACAACCTGCGGGCACACGGCGCCGAAGTGATTATTGTATCGCTGCACTGGGGCGCGGAGTACGTCAACCAACCCACCGTAGCACAGGCGCGCTTTGCCCGCGCGCTCAGCGAAGCCGGTGCAGACATCATCATGGGGCATCATTCGCACACACCGCAACCCATTGAGTGGCACACCCGTGAAGACGGCAGCCGTGGACTGATTATCTACTCGCTGGGCAATTTCCTGGCCGACCAAACCCGCCTGACCCCACCGGATTCTCGCACGCAGTACACCAAGCTGGTCACCGCCAATGTGCGCCGCTACCCCGAC
Source organism: Oscillospiraceae bacterium (assembly GCA_009785335.1). GTDB lineage: Bacteria > Bacillota > Clostridia > Oscillospirales > Acutalibacteraceae > WRMQ01. The sequence continues at coordinate 65,017 of WQWM01000005.1, read as the reverse complement.
GGCACCATCGTGCTGGGCGAAGCCGATGTGCTGCCTATCTATATCATGCGCGACCGCACCGGCAACACCTTGGGTGCCCCCAATCGCATTGCCCTGCTGCCGATTATCAACGGCGAGTTGCCCGAGTTCGTCACCCCGGCCTATCTGCGCACACGCGGCCGCAACGCCCACTCGCACTTGATGCGTATCGTCGGCGGATTCGACGGCCAACCCCTCGCGCCAGTCATTCCTCGCTAACCACCTGCGGTGGAGCTCCGCTGCTTCGCTTGCCTTGCATGAAAATAACACAAACCCCCGTCACAAATCGTGACGGGGGTGTTTAATTGAAGTTCGAGTGGATTGTTTTCCGAAACGTTGCATCAACCCGCAACATGTAGGGGCGGATGCAACATCCGCCCGGAACTATATATTCTAGCTTCAAAAAATCAATCGATTTACAATCGCATCCACCAGCCGCATTGCCCCGCCGCCCAGCAACGGCCACAGCAACCGCAAGCCAAGCTGAATCACCAGCACATCCACTAGCCACAGCACAGGCCGCAGCATCGTGCGCGTAAACACGCACCAAGACGACTGCGGAATTTCCGCCTGTGTACTCAGGTAGGCATTATCCAGCACTTGCACAATCACACGATGTCCACGCGCGTTGGGGTGAATCAAATCCAGCTGTGCCACACCAATGCGCCCGGCAAATGCCGTGTACACACAAGCAATGACGAAAGCATCCGGGTCAAGCGCATGCTGTGCATGCATCACATCGTTGAGCGCACCAATGGCCACGCCCGCCGCACGATATAGCGCAGGCACCGCCGGCGCGGGGTTAAACATCGTCTGCACAATTACCGTGGCATCAGGATTCAGCGCACGCACCTGCGTGATAATCGCAGCGAAGTTTTCCTCAAGAGCAGCCAACATCGGCTGCATAAACCTGAAATCACCTTGCAGCATCGCATCCATCACATGGCCCACCAAGTCGCCATAGCTGCCCGCCAGCATGAAATCATTGCCGCCAATGCTGATGAGAATCACTTCGGCACGGCTGACGTAATCTTGCAGCGTTTCATCAGAAGTCACAGCATTGCGCAACCGATGCGACATATTGCCCGCATAGGCAAAGTTCACGCGACGGTAGCCATGCTGCCGCGCGAACATCTCCGCCGCGCTTTCATGCTGCGCCACACCCCAGCCTGCGGCAATGCTATCGCCCAGCACAACCATCAGTGGCCGCTCATCGGGATATTCATCTTGCGTGCACGGGCAATTGCGACTGAAAGCCGCAACAGCAAACACGCCGCATAGTAATGCCACGCACAGCAATATGCTAAGCCATTTTTTCATGTGAACTCCTTGCAACTTTTTTGAAAAAAAGTTGCGCAAAAAACTTTTCCCGCTTCGCTATGTCCTATTACAGGCACTGCTGATTGATATAAGTTGAAAAAGCAAGCCTCAGCTCCCTCTTGTAGAGGGAGCTCCCCGCGTCGCGCGGGGTGAGGGAGGGGTGCGGAGCACATATTCCGCTGCTCGCTGCATTGCGCAAAGCCTACTCCGCCCGCAAATAAGTATACTCCATGTTTTGCGCCTGCCGGCTGCGCAGCGTCATCGCACCGTCTGCAATGCGCACCGACCACTCTTCATTCGCCACGCCAAATTGCAGTGCTCTGCCATCAATGCTGTTGATAAACAGCACGCCATTTTCCACTTCCCATGCGAACTCTTCCACCGATGCACCGCCGCCGCCGCGCGTTCCCTCGCCGTTCGGCGCAAAGAAATATTGCCAGGTGGGGTGCTCATCCCAGTTCCAAGTGCCGACCACTTGTGCAGCCGTCACAGTTGCTGGTGCGGGTGTTGTCTCTGCCGGAACAGTCGGCTCAGCATCAATCACGTTAGCACCGCCGCCGCCCATGCGTATGTATCGATACGTCGTACCTTCTAAGCTCAGCGAAAGTTCGCCATTGTTATAGCGCATCGTCCAGCGTTCAATGCGTCTGTTAAACTGCAAGTTTCGGTTGGTTTGCGACTCAATGCGCAATGTGCGGCCACTCACGCTCCAATAGAAACGTTCCCGGCCAGCATTGTGGGTACGCGAACCCGTGCCGTCAGCATCAAATTGATACGTCCAGCTGGTATTTTCGTCCCAGCCCCAGCGGCCAACCAGTTCTTGTTCGCTCAGGCCTTCGCCGCCGCCCACAACAACGCCAATCACAAATAACACGCCGATCACCACCAGCACCCAAAACCACCACCGCGCATAGAATGGGCGGCGTTTCGGCACAGGCACCGGTTGCCAAGCAGGTTGCTGTTGCATGGGTTGTTGCGCTTGCCAAGCGGGTTGCGGTTGGTCAAAGGCAGGTTGCTGGTTCACGTTCACGTTGCGTGGGTCGTTGTTCCATGCGGGTGGTTGCTCGGGTTGTGCAGGCTCAAATGCAGGGGGCGATGATGCAGCCGACGACGACGCGCCGCAGCTGGGGCAAAACTTTCCGTTGCCCATTGGGGTTAAACAATACTGACAGTTCATGTGGTATCTCCTTCACCATGCGTTTTTTTCACCCTTTCATTATACACTATTTTCATCAACGATGCAACGCTAATTTTACAAATTGTCTATGTTTTTTCAAAGCCGCGCGCAAACGCGCCCGTATCGCAAAATTTTTATGAATTATGAAAGAAATTTCTTGCTTTTTTTGTGCGTTATGTGATATAATAGACTAAACATTATTAGAGTTTGACGTCAGGCGATTAGATCAAGCAAAGCAGCTTGCTCACCGCAGGTGTAAGGAGTGGATATCATGGCAACTTACTGCCCCAATCCGGCGTGTAACTTAAAACTGAAACTAACCGACTGGAAACCCGCCTGCCCCAAGTGCGGCGTCAACATCCAGTTTTATCGCATTGAAGAACGCCTGACCAACGAAGCCGACCACGTGGAGCTGGCCAGCACCGCCTTCAGCCTGCGCCTAGACCGCGCAAAATCCGCGCTGTTCAGCACGCCCATGGCCAAATTGCGTATGTATCTGGAAATCTTTGCGCCGCTGGGCCTGTTGGGCATTCCTCTTGCCGTGCATGCCATCCTGTCCGCTATCGCCGACGGCGACTTCATGGAGAATTTCATGCCTAGCATGCTGCGCTATGTGGATTTCGACGACCCGGCATCGCTGCTTTCGGGCAACATCTGGGTGCTGCTGTTTGTGCTGGGGCTCGGGCTTGCATTCCCCTTGCTCTGGCTGGCTGTCAACATCTGCAAACCCTTTGGCTGTGGCCTAAAATGGTTCGGTCGGTCGCTCATCATCAATGGCGCAGGTATCGTCTGTGCCGCCTTAGCACTGGTTGCCTTGTTGCAATTTAACTTAGTGCAACCGCTCAGCCTGCGCCAACATCAGCCCGAAACCTTCAATGTCGTCCTCACGCAAACCTTTGAATTCGACGACAATCTGCACCTGCTCTCGCAATCTTTCGTCACCATCCCCGTGCGGCGCAGTCATTATCAATACCACACCATCGAACTTGTCAGCACCAGCGTGAACCCGCTGCAAAACTTTACCTTCCGTCAGGCTGTGCCCGAAGGCACCATCCTCGCGCGCGGCACCACCAGCACCGCATATAACGCCCGCCCCGATTTCAACTACATCGAACCCGACGACGGATATAACATATACACCGACATCATCTGGAACATTGGCGAACTGGCCCCCGGCGATTTGCTCACACTTTCCTTCCGCGTGCACACCGATGAACCCGCTGTACACGGCAACATTGACGCCGACGCCTTTGGCTATCTCGCCAGACGCTATGTGCGCCCCGGCGATTATGTCAACTACAACATTGCGTTCACTAACTACGCCTTGCCCGCCGCCGAACGCGCTGTGCTGCATTTGCAGCCCGAAGGCGTGCAAGTCAGCGAAATCGAATGGGAAATCACTGCCTTGGCTGCAGGTGACAACACCACCTTTGTCTTCGAAACCACCAGCACTGAACCACCTGTGGCGCAGCCCTTCGTCATCGCCGGGCTCATTGGACTGATGCTCGCTTATCTGCTAATCCTCCTCGTGAACATCAAAATCCGCAGGCAAGGCGGCCTGCCGGTGAAGCATTCGCCAAGCTGGGTTGCCTTCATGCCCACCGAAGAGGTCTACGCCTATCTCGCCCGCAGCGGCAACACCATCAAAGACCTGCGCGAGGAAAAAGCCGCCGAAGCCGGTGAACCTGTGCCCACCCGCAGCGAAACCGCCTGCCCGCGTTGCGGTTGCTGCATGCTCAACCGCGAACACTGCGAATATTGCAAATTGCACGCCGCAGCCTTGGCGAAATACGAAACGCAGCTGGCCGTCACCGCTTTGTTGGCGCAACGCCGTGCAGGCGGCAACTGGAACAAGCTGGAAGGGTAACTTGCTATGGGAAACACGGGACGTAATACGTCCCGCCTTTACGACATACACCGAAAAGCGCGCGTAATACGCGCCCACGACAGAGGTAAAATTGTATGCACAACGGAGTATATTTTATAACATTCTGCGTGAAGGATAAACAACCGATGCTCGGCAAAATCCAACATAATAAAATGTTGCTTTCTGACTACGGCAAAGTTGTGCGGCGCAGCGTAGAGAGAATCGAAACCGCATATCCTTCCATCGCCTTGGATTGTTATATCATTATGCCAAACCACGTGCATATCTTGCTGCATTTCATGAACTTTCAAAAAAATCCTCAACCCAGCCGCGTTATACTGCAACTGAAATCTGCCGTAACAAAAACCATCGGGTTTTCGCTTTGGCAAGATGGCGCACACATCAGCGCAATCACAACTGCCAATTATTTTCATGCTGCAAAACGTTATGTACAAGAAAATCCAACGCGCTGGCAAGAAGACAAGTTTTATATGTGAATGCGCACGTATCACGTGCGCCCTACCGTATATGTCTAAAGGCGGTGCGTAATACGCACCGCAGGGGTAGAATAGTCCCCCGAATCTTAGAATATTCTTGCGCCACACTTCTTCTATGTCACCCGCCTCTATCCATCGCCCTATATACCCCTTCTGTTTCCACGCATTAAACCGCTGGCTGGACATATTGCACAAACAAATTGAATTTTTTTGTAAAAAAGGCTTGCAATTTGGATCCATCTATAGTATAATGGATGTACTAACGTCCGCGCGACTGCTGTTTTGACATATTTCGGCAGCGCATCAACGCAAAATTCCCGCCACAGACCTATATATCGCTACTTCATGACATTAAGGAGAGTTTGCATCTATGTCAAACCGACTTTATCAAGGCATGTTGCCCAGATTGGCTGAAACCGCAAAACGCTGCATCGGCACCGTGGACGAAGAAGGCAATGTCTTCGCCTGCAGTGATTCCAGCCGTGTGGGTGAAACACGCAAAGAGAATCTCTCTGCTGTGTTTCTCACCAGCGAACCGCTCATCGTTGGCGCAAATGCCTTTTGCCGCGTCGACAACCAAAGCGGCACCTCCATGGCCTTGTTTGTGCAAGGTGACGATGACCATGCCCTGCAAAGCGCAGCCTTTTGTGCAGCGGCGCTCAGCTGCGTGGAAGAATTCGCCGGCGAACGCTACGACCGCCTGAACTTCATCAAAAATGTTATCCTCGATAACATCCTGCCCGGCGACATCTACCTGCGCACGCGTGAACTGCACTTCAACAACGAAGTGCCTCGCGCCGTGCTGCTCATCCGCAGTGTGGATGGCAACACCGAAGGCGTATATTCCGCCACGCAAACGCTGTTTCCAGACAAAGCCAAGGATTTCGTCATCAACATCAGCGAAACCGACATCGCCTTGGTTAAAGAATTGCGCTCCGACATGGAAGGCCGCGACCTAGAAAAGCTCGCGCGCTCCATCGCCGACGCCGTTAGCCCACAATATGAAACCCAGCCGCACATTGGCATCGGCACCACCGTTTCCACCATTCAAGACCTCGCTGCTTCCTTCAAAGAAGCCCAAGTGAGCCTTGAAGTGGGCAAGGTGTTTGACACCGAAAAGAAAATCATCAGCTACGATTACCTCGGCATTGCCCGCTTGATCTACCAACTGCCCAAGCGTTTGTGCGGCATGTTCCTGCAAGAGGTCTTCAAGCGCGGCACCATCGATAGCCTAGACGAAGAAACTCTATTCACCATCCAAAAATTCTTCGAGAACAACCTCAATGTGAGCGAAACCTCACGCCGCTTGTTCGTACACCGCAACACCTTGGTGTATCGCTTGGAGAAAATCAAAAAGCTCACTGGGCTTGACCTGCGTGAGTTCGACGATGCCATTGTGTTCAAAGTGGCACTCATGGTCAAGAAATATCTCGACGCACGGCCAATTCGCTATTAAGGAGAATCGCTATGTTAATCACCAACACTGATTTCGTGCCCGGCCGTGACATTGACGAAGCACTGGGCCTCGTCACCGGCGTGGGTGTGCCACCGTTCAAACTCACACTGCGCACCGAGCAAATCGGCAAGATCATTGAAGAAGGCGTGGAGCGCGCCAACAACAGCATGATCGCCAAAGCCCAAGCCATGGGTGCCGATGCCATCATCCGCGTATACTACGACAAAGAAGCTTCCGAAACCGGCGTGCAAATCATGGTTTGGGGCACCGCAGTTCGGCTAAAGTAGCCTTGTAGAGACTGTCTTCAAATAAGCGATCAACCTGTAGGGGCGGCAATTTTGCCGCCCGGGCTATAACAAAGATGGCAACATTAAGGTTTTCGGGCGGCAAGATTGCCGCCCCTACCTGCTGACGATAATGTCCAGTTTTGTGCAACTTGTGCATTTGAAGACACATCCTATTTAATCCAAATATCCGATTTTTTTCGAAAGACGCAGTGATGCGTCTTTCGCCCATTTTAGGGGTTCGGTAAATTTTGCCGCGCTTTTTTCCTTTATCTTGCAAAAGTTGTATAGATTTACCGCGCTGGCGCATAGCAGTTTAACAGAGGAGTGTTTAGCATGATAGAGTTCCGCGAGGTCACAAAAGAATATCCCAACGGCACCAAGGCACTGCGTGGGGTCAACCTCACCATAGCCCCGCGTGAATTCGTGTTTGTGGTGGGCTCTTCGGGCGCAGGCAAAAGCACCTTCCTCAAGCTGTTGCTGCATGAGGAAATCCCCACCGGCGGCACCGTGCGTGTGGGCCGCTATGAGCTCAATAACCTCAGCCGCAAGCAAATTCCGCACTATCGCCGTCAACTGGGCATGGTCTTTCAAGATTTCCGCCTCATCGCCACGATGAACGTATACGACAACATTGCCTTTGCCATGCGCGTGGTGGGCAGGCGCGAGCGCGCCATCCGTGAGCGCGTGGCCTATCTGCTGCAGCTGGTTGGGCTTAGCCACAAGGCACACAGCAAACCCAGCGAGCTTTCGGGCGGCGAGCAACAGCGCGTGGCCATCGCCCGCGCATTGGCCAACAATCCCGACCTCATTATTGCCGACGAACCCACCGGCAACATCGACCCCCGCATGAGCCGCGAATTGCTTGATCTCTTCGTGCAACTCAACGAGCAAGGCACCACCATCGTCATGGTTACCCATGCCCACGAGCTCGTGCGGCAATACAACAAACGCATCATTATTCTGGATAACGGCATCGTCACTGCCGACGGCGGCCTGCGCCAAGCCCCAACCCTCGTGCCGCCGCAACCTGTGCGCCGCCACACCACACCCATCCCAGCCTATAACTTCGAACGCCGTGTGGGGTAAATTCAAGTTGTTGTTTTTTCACACTCCGGGCGGGTTAACACCCGCCCCTACAGCCTGTACACGAGGAAAGTCATGAAAAATGATCGCATTCGAAAAAACTCTTTGCGGCTCCGTGGATACGACTATTCTCGCACTGGTATATATTTTGTTACCATATGTGTGAAAAATGGCGAGATGATGTTTGGCCAAGTGATAGACGGTAAAATGCAGTTAAGTGAATATGGCAAGGTCGCTCAAGACGAGTTGCGCAAAACCGCATCTATGCTCAATGTTGACTTAGGAGCATCTATCATCATGCCTAACCATGCTCACTTTATCATCAGCTTAAACAAGCCACAACCTGTAGGAGCGGATATGAATCCGCCCGACCTTTCCTCTATTGTCCGTGCGTATAAAGCCGCAGTTACGCGAAGAATTGGGTTTTCACTTTGGCAGCGTTCTTTCTTTGATAATATCCTGCATGACGATGATGAACGACGATGCATAGAAGAATATATTTTCAAAAACCCCGCAACATGGGAAAAAGATAGGTTTTATTTCATATAAAATCGCCCTCCACCTTGCAGGGAACGTCTTCAAATTGACAAATTCACCAAATTTGAAAAAATCTCCACCTGTAGGGGCGGATGTAAATCCGCCCGGGACCTCAAAATCTGATACATTAAGTTTTATTCCTATACTTCACCATCACAAGGAGACCCCCATGGCAAAACACGGCCGCGGATATTTAACCCGCATGGGCTTTCGCAATATCTCGTCCAACCGCACCATGAGCATGGCCTCTGTGCTGGTGTTGGTTAGTTGTTTAATGCTCATCGGCCTAGTTTTTCTCACCGCCAGCGACTTCAACCGTGCCTTTCAAGACTTCAGTTCACGCAATGTCATCCGCGTGTTTCTCGTGCCGGGACTAGAAGAAAACCAACGCAACGATCTTGAACGCCGTATTGCCACACTGGATAATGTACGCGAGGTGCGCTATGTGTCGCAGGCCGAAGCCCTCGAACACATGCGTGTCACTTATGCCGACGATTTTCGCCTGCTGGACGGCGCCCGCGAAGATTTCCTGCCCCCCAGCTTTGAAATCAGCCCCGCAAGCCAGCAACTAGAATACTTCAACGCCACCGTTCGCCAGCTGGAAGATTTCGACCAAGCCATCACATCCGTGGGGCACATGCAAGGCGTGGCGCAGCAACTGGCCACCATCGAGCGTGCGTTCCTCATCGTGGGCGGCGCATTGATTATCGTGCTGCTGTTAGTGTCGATTTTCATCATTTCCAGCACCGTGCAAACCACCATGTTCACCCGCCAGCAAGAAATCAAGGTGATGAAAAGCGTTGGTGCTGCTCCGGCGTTCATTCGCTGGCCTTTTTTGGTCGAAGGGCTGATTATCGGCTTTGCGGGCTCTGCCATTGCATTGGGTATTGTTTGCTTGGTCTATTTCTTCGGCGTGGCTCGTCTGCTTGGCTCTCTGCTGAGCGTGCTGTTGCCCACTTTCACACCACTTTCGCTGCTGGCACAACTGCCGTTGTTGCTCATCGTGTTTTTTGGTCTTGGTCTGCTCACCGGTGGTGGCGGTTCCATGCTGTCCATCACGCGCTACCTCAAGGAGAATGTCTATGAAACTGAAACTCAAGCGTAGGTTGCCACCCCCCCGTGCCGTCCTTGACGGCACTTGCCCCCCTACAGGGGGGTCTCTGGCGAAAATCAAACGTCGCGGCTTTGCCATGGTCCCCCCTGTAGGGGGGATGTCGCAACGCGACAGGGGGGGACTTCCCAAGCGCGCCATTTCTATTATTCTCACACTCACCCTGCTTTTCACCACCACCGTGTTTCCCTCTGCCCGCACCGAACGCGAAATCCGCAACGAAATGCAGCAGATTCAACGCCGCATCGACGAACAACGCACCGAGGTAACCAACCTGCGCGCCCAACAAGCCAGCCAAGAAGCCCTGCTGCCCGCTTTGGATGCTGAAGTGCAAGCCGTGCAGGAAAAAATCAATCTCATCCAAGTTGAAGTCAACGCACTCACCGCACAAATTGATGACCTCAACGCCCGCATTCGTGAGCTAAACGCAGGCATTGAAGAAAGCCAGGAACAAATCGACCTGCTGTATGCCGAAACGCAAGAACGCACTGAGCAAATCCATGCCATGCAAGAGCTGCTGATGCAACGCCTGCGCCAGCAATACATCAATGGGCCTGTCAGCAATCTGCAATTGCTGCTGGCCAGTGAAGACCTCTCTGGCATCCTCACCGTCACGGAGTTCATCACCCGCCAGGCCGAGTCCGATGCCCAACTGCGCGAAGACCTGGAAGACGAAATGGCGCACATGGCCGTGCTGCAACAGCAACTGCGTGAAGAACAACAGCGCCTGCAAGCGCAGCGCGAACAGCTACAAGACGACACCTTTGCCGTCACACAAAGCCTGCTGCGCCAGCGCGAAGAACAAGCCGTGCTCGACGAAGAAATCCAGCGCATCAACGAAATCCGCAACGAAATTCAAGGCATTATCAACAGCATTGGCCGCAATCGCCGCGATGTCGAGGAAATGATCCGGCGTGAACAAAATGCCATGGAACAAGCCCAGCGTGATATCAACGCCATCATCAACCAACGCATTCAAGCCGGTGAAATCGGCAGCGTGCAAAACACCGGGCAAATGGTTTGGCCCTTCCCCCACCACGGCGCACGCATCACCAGCCGTTTTGGTGCAAGCGAGCCCTTCCGTGGCGGCCGCGTGCACCGCGGGGTAGATGTCTCCATCGCCAACAACTGGGCACCCAACTGGACCATTCATGCCGCATTGTGCGGCGTGGTGGCAGCGTTTGGCTTCAACGCCAGCATGGGCAACTATGTGGTCATCTACCACGGCCACTTTGCCCCCGCCAATGGCCGCATCCAAACGGTATATATGCATCTGCGGTCGTTTGCGCCCGGCTTGCGGCGCGACATGCCCATCTCCGCCGGTCAACATCTGGGTATGATGGGCAATACCGGCAATTCCACAGGCCCGCACCTGCACTTCCAAGTTGATCGCTTCAACGCCGACGGCTCGCGCACGGCCCTCAACCCCATGGATTTCGTGTCCGGCGCGCCATATTTGATAAATTAAGTCTATGGGTGGATTTTTATCCGCCCATTTTTTTATATTTTGACATTTTCAACGACGCTTAAATTCACCACCCTCACCCCTCGCGGCTCGGGGAGCTCCCTCTAGAAGAGGGAGCGGAGGATTAAGGATATAACGACATCGTAACATTCGGCTGCAAGCCCACGCTCCCTCCTTGGGAGGGAGCTCCCCGAGTCGCGAGGGGTGAGGGTGGTGAGCGAATAAAACTATTACTTAATTTACTTCACTATAATGTGAGGAATTTCTTCCATCCGCGCGACAGATTAGTAACATATCGGTCACACGCTCGTAATATTATGCCGAAAGGACTGGTCATATGCTAGTAGATTCGATTTTTCCTGTGCTCTTGCTCATCCCCGCAGGTCTTGGGCTGGTGGCCTTTGGTCATTTTTCTCTAGGCAACTCGGTTGGCGGCTGGATTTTTTCCCTTGCCACTGTGGCCGTGCTGCTTGTACCGCTACTTTTGTTGTTGATAGGTCTACTTTTCACTATTTTTTGGTAAGGAGGAGTAAATATGCTTTGGATTATAATTGGTTCGTTTGCCACAGCCATTGGCGCATTCTTCGCTTTTGTTATGATGGGACATGCGCCCAACTTCTTCACCGCCCCTCCGTTTTTGTTGTCTGTTGCCATGTTTATTTACGGCATGTTCAATTTAGGTCGATGGATTTTCTTCTAACCTGCACATAAACAGAAAGGATTTGATTGCATGAATTTTATCTCTATCAGCTCACTTATCTTAGCCTCTGTCTTGTTCTTGTCGAGTTTGAGCTTTCAAAACACTGCTTTGCTTGGTCCTTTCACCGCATATTTTATTTGGCTTGTCTCCGCTGCGATTGCTGGTTTCGGCATACTTTTTCACTTTTTTTGGCGGTGGATTTTCAGCTAACTAGCCCTCACAGACACAACAGGAAGGAAAAACTAATATGCACCCAATTTTAATTTCACTTGGTTCCTTTATTGCAGCCATTGGCACATTTTTTGTTTTTATTCAGATAGGACATACGCCCAACATCACCCCAGCCCTCCTTTCCTTATTATCTACTGCCCTGTTCATTTTCGGCACCTTCAGTCTGGTGCGCATCTTCCGCTAACCACACCAACAGAAAGGATGATCTCGGAATGCTAGCTCTTGGTCTCGGCTTCATCGCCCACGGTCATTTCTACCTCGGCAACACAGTTGCAGGTTGGGGGTTCACCATCGCCACCATTGCTGCGCTCATTCCCCTGCTGGCCATCTTGCTCATGTGGCTCATTTCCGCTATCTTTTATTAGGAGGTACCGCTTATGCAATGGATTATCATCGGTTCAGCTTTGGCTGCTTTTTCAACGTTCTTCTTTGGGCTAATGCTTAACATAGGTCTTCATTTTTACCTGCCATTTTGGTCTATTTTGATCGTTCCCGCCGCCTTTGCGCTCTATAGCTTCGTCAGTTTAATTCAATGGTTTCTCAGCTAACCAACACAATAACCCACAGGCGGCTACATTATCGTAGCCGCCTGTTAAAATTTTATTGTCGTCATCCTCTTAAGCCTTAGCTCCTTCCCCTGGAAGGAGCTGGCGCACCTCGGGTGCGACTGAGGAAGGCTCGCGAAGCGACTTGTCTACGCACATTCCCCCGCCCCGCAACCGCCAGTTGCGAAAGTTCCACCCAAAATCGCTAGCAAAACCCTCCAGTTTGCGTTATACTAGGTACATACTATAACGCGTGCATCATAGTTTGCGCTAATCAAACTTATATGCGCGAACTGCTCACCGCAGGTGCGTTATACTATATGTATAATCAATGACCGAAAGGAAATTACATTCATGTTCAAACTCAACGCCAACCAACTCAAACTCATGGCCGTCATCGGCATGATCACCAGCCACATGGTCATCGCCTGGTGGGAAATCATCCCCATTTGGCTCGCCTTCCCCATGTATATCGCCGGCGGCCTCACCTTCCCCATCATGGCCTATTTCGTCGCCGAAGGCTATAAGCATACCTCCAACCACAAGCGATACATCTTGCGTGTGCTGTTGTTTGGGCTGCTTGCGCTGCCCTTCCACATCCTTGTCCTTACCATCCCCATGGGCGGCGGCAATCCCATGCTATATCCCTTCTTCAACATCATGTTTAACATCGTGGCAAGCTTGCTGGTGCTCACGATGTATGACAAAATGAAAAGCAAAGTGTTGTTTTGGCTCCTGTTCGTGCTCGTCATTGCGCCGCTGTCTCTTGTTATCTTAGAATGGTACTTCGTGGGCGTGGCCATGGTGCTCATGGCGCACATCATCAAAAACGAAACCGCACGCCGCGTGGTGCCGCCTGTGTTTGCCGCAGTGATATTTACGATCATCGGCTTCTTCACCTCCGCAATGACTACACCAGAGCTGGCAGCACAGTTTGCCGAGGCTGGTGTAAATCTGCCCCGATTGATGAACTACCAATTTTCGCCCGTGCAGATGACCTTCCAAATCGGCATTGTGATTGCAGCCTTCCTGCTCACGCGCTATAGCGGCGAGCGTGGCAAGCGCAGCAAAACCATGAAATGGCTGTTTTATGTTATTTATCCCGTGCATTTTGTGGTGCTGTGGTTGGGCATGTTGCTCATTCGCGCATTCGTCTAGAAAGGTTGACGCTTATGACCGCTATGCACAGCAAAAAAGATGCCATCATCGCACTGGCCTATTTTGCATACTTCATCTTACGCGATTTTGCGGTGAGTTTAAGCTATTCACATTTCTCTGGCGGGTCTGGGCAGATTTTAGAGGATTGGCACCTTATCATTGCTATCACCTGCGTGATTGATATTTTAATTGTGGTTGCGATCGTTAAGTTCAGAAAACAAAGCCTCGCTTCCATCGGTCTGCACAAGCAAAAGCTTCTTTCGGCAATTGGCCTTGGGTTGTTATTTGCACCCATTTTTTTGTTTAGCAGGGTTGTGCCAGGCATCACAGGCGGCTGGATATTAAACGCCTTAGGTTCTTTCCTATTTGCGTTAGCCAATGTGATGCTTTGGGCTGTGCGAGAATATATCAGCTTTGTCGGTTTCATTCAAACCAGATTATATGGCTTAGTCAAAAACGATGCTTGGGCCATCAATCTGGGGGCAGTGTTGTTTGCCTTAGCGCACATTCCATCGCGATTAGTAGGCGGCATACCCCTGTGGGATATCACCTTTATGTTGTTGCTGGTCAACTGGTTTTTCATGCACCGTGCGTTTGTGATGCTCTTTAAAAAATATCATTCTCTTGTGCCTGTTTTCATTATGCATGTCGCCTCTAATTTTCCAGGGCTCTGGCAAGGCGAAGGTCGGATTTCTCCGATGCTGACTGTCATGATTCCAACCGTTGTGTTCTGTGTAACGGTGGAGATTTGGTACTATCAAACTGAAAGGAAAAATAATCTATGTTCAAATTCAACGCACACCAACTCAAATGGATCGCCATGATTGGCATGTTCTTGCACCATGCGCTTTATCCATGGCAAGATATCTTGCCCCTGTGGTTGCTCATCCCCATGTATGCCGCCGGTGGGCTGGCGTTCCCCATTCTGGGCTACTTTGTCGTCGAGGGCTACAAGCACACGTCCAATCTCAAGCGATACATCCTTCGGCTGGCCATCTTCGGCACCATCGCCATCCCCTTCTATATGCTATCGTTGGGACTATTCCGCTTCAACATCATGTTCGCCATCATCGTCAGCTTGTTGTTGCTGTTCATCTATGACAAACTCAAACACAAAGCAGCCCTCAAAGTAGTCTTTGTCCTCATCTTCGTGATCGTATCCATTCCCATGGCACTGTTTTTCGATTGGCTATTCTTTGCCCCCATTGTGGTGCTGTTGTATCATGTGATCAAAAACGAAACTGCACGGCGGCTGGTGCCCGGTATTGTGGCTGGCGGGCTGTGGTTAGTCATTGCTGCTTTTTCCGTGTGGGGTATTCTTGCTGTCACGCCTTACCTCTATGCCGACGGCCCCATGATGTCCGCCGAGTTCGCTCAAGCACAGCGCGACATGCTTTATGGCATGCTGGGCAACACAAATGTAATCATCTCATCGCTGTTCTTCCCAGTGTTTTGTGGCATTGCTGCGCTGCTCATCAAAAACTTCAATGGCGAACGCGGCAAGCGTTCAAAATGGCTATTCTACGGCTTCTATCCTGCGCACCTGGCTTTGATTGCCATTGTCGCGCTCATCACTGGCTTCACCAGCTTTAGCGTGTTTGGGTTCTAGCAAATATAAAACAAGCGGCTACGATATGTAGCCGCCTTGTCTTATGTACTCATAACCACAACCCAGCTCTCGTCAAAACCAATTTGTCGCAAAGTTTCATCGGCATCAAACACAGCTGGACGCTTGATTTTGAATTTGCATGCATATGCCGGGATGTCATATAGTACGGTGAATTGAGAGCCATGCGGCTGCCATGTAAAACAATGACGGCCGGTTTCAACGTGATAACCTTCTAAGTTGCTATTCTTATTCGCTTTCCACACATATTCCGATGTGACAAAACGAACAGTATCATGCTCAAAAAGAGAAAATTCAAGCGCATTGAAGTCACGCACCAAAATAACGGTACGTAGCGGCTCATACAAGTCTTTGGCTATATTAATCCGTTCGTTGTAAATAGAAAGCACAGCAGTTCCTGTTTGCTGAATGTCTTCGTGCGGATTTGAAATACCATAAGAATAGTCTGGTGAGCATCGTCCAGAAATAACTCTTGCTTTCTTTCTCTCATGCGGCTTAGTCATTTTCACAGACTTTACAGACCACGCCATCCCCTCGTGCACAACATCAGCTAAGCCAACGGGTTTCCCAAGATGTTGACCATCAATTGCCTTTGAAAAAATATCACCCCAATCTTCGCCATTAATATCTGACTTTCCTATGGCGAAATGATATGTCATCCATTTGCTGATCTCTATTATGGCAGCGTTTGGAATTTGTCCGAGTGGATACAACTCGAACGGTGCTTTCCCTTTGTTGTCTCGAAGCTTCGGTCTGTGCATGCAACATCTCCTTTAACATGGCTTTAACCACATTCACCGGCACTGCGTTTCCTGCTTGTTTTCTTGTCTGTCCATCATTGCACACTATCTTGAATGTATCAGGAAATCCTTGCAGTCTAAGCATTTCTCGCGGAGTCAAGCGCCGCTTTCCATTCACAAGCAAGTAGTTGTATGAAGCACCAGCACGCAATGCGCATGAGTAAGGATAGCTAGTGATATTTCCACTTTTGTTTTCATGCCATATGCTCATATCATGATCGCTTTGATGCATTTGCTGTCGCTTTTCAACAATGCGTTGACTTGCGAAATATTTCTCGTGAACATCATCATCATTTTCTAATATATCGTTTAAACAACCAGTACCAATTGGTTGAGGAAACGAGAATTCAACAGAATGGTCTAGAAAACCAACTATCAATGTTCTTTCTCTCTTTTGTGGCAACCCATAATCAAGCGCATTAAGGATTTTCCATTGAACGCTATACCCAATTTCCTCTAAGGCAGCTATTATAGTCTGCAATGTTTTTCCGTTGTCATGCCGACTCAATTGCTTTACATTTTCAAGCAAGAACATCTTTGGCTTTTTAGCTTTCAAAATTCTTGTGATTTCAAAAAACAGTGTCCCACGAATATCGTCAAAACCCAAACGATTACCAATGATACTAAATGGCTGGCAAGGAAAGCCCGCAAACAAAATATCATGGTACGGAATTTCATTTGCGTTAATTTTCATAACGTCACCATGTGGCTCTAATCCGTAGTTTTCCACATATGCTCTTCTTGCTTCCGTGTCAATTTCACAGGCAAACACACAATTTCCACCAAGCACAACAGCCGCCTGATGGAAACCACCAATACCTGCAAATAAGTCAATGAACGTAAAGCTCATGACGCACATCCTTTCCAGCCCTACTCACTCTTCAACCGCACCGGCAGCACCATGTAGAGAAACGCCTCACCCTCCGTCGGCAGCATCACCACCGGTTGCACCGGGCCGTTGAAGTTCACACGCACTTGGTCGGTATCGCAAGCCTTCAGCGCATCAAGCAAAAAGCGGTTGTTAAAGCCCACTTCAAACGCTTCACCAGTAATACTGGCCGCCACGCTGTCGCGCGCAGTGCCCACACCGGTGGCGCAGCTGAACTCCAGCCGCCCCTGCGCAGGCTGAATTTCACAGCGAATCGGGCTGCGAATTTTCTCCGCAATAATCAGCGAGATACGATCCACCACACCAATGAGCTCACGCACGTCTGTTGTGGTTTCGGTTTTCGCCGCAGTGGGAATCGCCGCTTGATATTGCATAAATTCACCGTCCAGCAAGCGCGACACCATGTGAATGCTGCCCACATCAAACACAATGTGGCGGCGCCCAACCGCAACCGACACCTCTTCTGCATCATCACCATTGATTTTCATCAGCTCATGCAATGCCTTGGGCGGCACCACAAAGTTCAGCTCATCCCCTTGGTAGTCAATCGCTTCTTTGCGAATCGCCAGCCGGAATCCATCAATGGCAACCAAGCGCAGCTCACCCGGCACCAACTCAAACTTCACACCCGTGTGAATGGGCTTTGCATCTTGGTTGATGGCCACGGCAAAAATCGTTTGCTTAATCATGTCGCGCAGCGTGCCCAGCGGCAGCGGCAGCGGCACCCCGCCGGTGATCGACGGTAATTCAGGATATTCCTCCGTGCTCATGCCATTGATGCGATAACGGCTTTCGCCTGCCGTAATGCTGGCCAGATAGCGGCTGTCGCATTCCAGTTGCAGTGTTTCGGTGGGCAGTTTGCGCAAAATTTCACAAAGCACCTTGGCATTTAACACAATGGAACCTTCTTCGGCCACATTGGCTTGAATTCGTGTTTGCATGCCCACTTCCAGGTCATAGCCGGTCAGTTCCAACTCACCCTTTGCTGCACGGATATAAATCCCTTCCAGCGCGGGAATGGTGGTTTTGCCTGAAATGGCGCGTTGCACGCATTGGCATGCTTCCGAAAGTGCTGCTACCGAGCAAGTGAATTTCATGTGAATACCCCCAAATAAATTTGATTATTTATATACATCGCCGCGGTTGCCCGCTGTGCGGATAAGTATTGTACTTTCATCGTCATAACAAAATGTGATACGATAACCACCAACTCGCAAGCGATATATACCATCTTTCCCTGCCAAGGGACAAATATCTCCCTTTGGTAGTGCAAAAATTGCTTGCAGCATGCGTATCTGATTTTTCGGTGGTTGTTTATCAATAAATTTTCTGGCATCTTTATCTATTTTTACGTTCATTCCAGCACAACCCCCAATTGTGCTGCATATTCTTCTAGCGAAATAGGATCCCCTTTATCTAGGCTTTTTTCATAAGTTTCATCTAATGCTAGACAAAACGCTTGGTCTTGAACTTCTTCCAAAATCATAAGGTTATTTTTTAGCATCGTGAAAATAGCCATCGCAAGATTATCTGGCACGTCGTGTGCTAGCTGTACTAACTGTTCCTTGTAGCTCATTTCCTTCATTCCATTCTATCTATTTATCGTAGTCTTAGTATATGCTGTTAACTCGGTGCAAAACCCCGCAACCTTAGGGTTATCAAGCGCTCGCACAAAACTCACCCATGTGCAGAATATCAAGTTATGCCCACACACCCAATCGACCCCTGTGCATAACACCCTGTAAAGTGATTATCTTTTCTGTGAATAACCCAAATAACTTCCGCATAGCGGTATGAAGCTTTTTGCGCAACTTTTTTTCAAAAAAGTTGCATCGTAATCCACTCACAGCTCTCGGCGGCCTTCTAGGGCCCGGGCAAGGGTCACCTCATCGGCATATTCCAAGTCTGCACCAACCGGCACGCCATAGGCAAGGCGGCTCACCTGCACACCCAACGGCTTAAGCAATCGCGACAAATACATCGCCGTTGCTTCACCTTCCACCGTGGGATTTTGCGCCATAATCACTTCTTTCACCAAGCCTGACTCAAAGCGCGCAAGCAATTCTTTCACACACAACGCTTCAGGTCCCACACCATGCAGCGGCGAGATTACCCCGTGCAGCACGTGATACATGCCTTTGTATTCCCGTGTGCGCTCAATGGCCATCACATCGCGCGGGTCTTCCACCACACAAATGATGCTGCTATCTCGGTTGGCGGCGCGGCACACAGCGCACAGGTCGTGGTCAGTGAGATCGCAGCACAGCGCACAGCGGCGCACCACATCTCGTGCGTGCAAAATCGCGTCAGCGAACTCCTCGGCCTGCGCCTGCGGCATGTTCAGGGTATGATAAGCCAGCCGCTGTGCGGTTTTGCGGCCAATGCCGGGCAGCTTGCCAAATTGTTCGGCCAGCTTGGCCAAAGGTGCGATCTGTTGTTCCATGGTTCTCCTATGTTGTGTTGAAAACCACCCCGCGCCTGCGGGCGCACCCCTCCACGGAGGGGAATGGGGCTTGTTTCTTATGATTTCGCTGTTGTTCACCGTCTAATCCTTGGCTCCTTCTTTTAGAAGGAGCTGGCACACCTCGGGTGTGACTGAGGAAGGCTCGCGGAGCGATGATTTCACTGTTGCCTGTGTCAGCATGTAGGGGCGGATTTACATCCGCCCGTGATAACATCTTAAGCCAATATTTTTGCTCGGGCGGCTTGCAAGCCGCCCCTACATCTCGCCGAACGTTTCGCTGTTGTTAACCGTCTAAGCCTTAGCTCCTTCCTCTGGAAGGAGCTGGCACGCGTCGCGCGTGACTGAGGAAGGCTCGCGGAGCGATTCGCATCCCCTTGCCGTCTAAGCCTCCGCCCCCTCTAAAAGAGGGGGCTCTCGTCGCAACGAGTTGGGGTGCATGCAGGGAACAGCGTCCTTTTTAAGCTCTTCCCTAAAACACCAGCAACATCAAAGCCAGTGCAACAAAAAACGTACTGAAAGCGATAATCCCGTAGAACATCTTGCTTTCCGTTAGCATGGCACGCACATCATCATAGTAAATGTCAACACCCTCGCCCACATGATATGATGATGCTATCGTGATTTCTTGCTCACGCTGTTGTCCTTGGTCATCTTTCCACGTGATGGTGATAGCCGTACTGCGATAGCGCGGGTCTATGCTTTTGATTGCTGCAGTTGCGCGTCTGCCACCGCGTTTAAGCCGATGATAACGCAAAGCAAGCACAATGCCCCAGCCTAGCATACCAATGCTGAAGAGCAGTAGGAGCATGGATTGAAATTGAAACTGAAAGGTGTCCCTCATTTTATTATAAGCCCATTCCCGGCAGCCCCATGCCACCAAGCATGCCCGCCATGCCGCCCTGCGCCTGTGACATCGCACCATCCATGGCAGCAGCAGCTTTGCTCAGTGCTTCATTCACCGCTGCAAGCACCAGATCCTCCAGCATCTCAGCTTCTTCGGGATCAATCACTTCGGGGTCAATTTTAATGCTCATCAGCTGTTGTTTGCCGCTGCATTCGGCGGTCACAGTGCCGCCGCCCACGCTTGCGCTAAAGGTAGACTCCTCTACCTGTTGTTGTGCAGCAGCCATGTCGTCTTGCATTTTTTGCAGTTGTTTCATCATGGCCGCTTGGCCGCCGCCTGCGTATTCTTTGGGTAAACGTGCTTTCATGGTTGATTACTCCTTGATAAAGAATTATGTGAAAGATTTAACTGTCGGTTGATCCTTTTAAACCTCAGCTCTTTCCTCCGGAAGGAGCTGGCCGCGCCGTGCGGTCTGAGGAAGGCTCGCGAGCGATTGCGAGCTTTTTGTTTACACATTCGCTAACATGATATATAACATTGCTTACATTTCCTACGTATACGCGCAATCTTTCCACCACAGTGCGTGCATCTGCCATCTGCCTGCCATACAAGCCGCTTGGCACCCTCTTCGCTGTGCGGAAAATGCGCAAAAAAGTAATTCCAGCCATTTTCATCCATCGTCACATGGCACAGCTTGGGGCAATCCGCAAAGGCATCGGCTTCAATTTCCATCACGCTTTCGGGGAGAATCACATGCCGCAGTCGTTCATTGCCTGCAAAGGCTGCCGGGCCAATCGTGGTTGCCTCACCGGGAATCACCACCACCGCATCATCGCCCTGATAACGTAGCAACACGCCATCCACAAGCAAAAAATCTTCTTTTTGTGCAGGGATAGATGCAGTTGTGGAGTTATCCACATAGGGTGTGCGACAAAACGTGCACAACGCCGCTGGGTTTGCAACCTCCAGCGGAGCCTGACAATTCGTGCAATTCGCAGGGCTTAAATTCATGGTATCACCTTAAACTATGCTGTCGTTATATCCTTAATCCTTGGCTCCCTCTTGTAGAGGGAGCTGGCCGCGTCGCGCGGATTGAGGGAGGGGTGCCGGAGCACAAAATTCATCCGCATCATCATCATCAAAACCTACAACTTCTCCGCCCGCGCAGCCAATTCCGCAAGGGGGTCTTTCGGCGGCGCAGCATCACCCTTGAAGATACCCAGCTTCACCTTGCGGTCACTCACGTCATAAATAGCCTGTTTCAGGCTGCCTGCTTGGTTCGGTTGGCGAATGAAAGCCTCAAACGCAGGGTTGGTGCTTTTAATCAGTATATGTTCACCGCGCGTCACCGCACTCGAGCCTTGCAAAATCCCCGCCAACCCAGGATTCGTCTCACCCAGCTTTGCCAGCACCATGCCCCACTCGGCGAATAATCGATCACCTGTTGCGTGGTCAGGGGAAGGTGTGCTGTCGCTTGCCGCTAAAGCCTTGGCTCCTTCCTCGGGAAGGAGCTGGCCGCCCTCGGGGCGGACTGAGGAAGGTTCGCGGAGCGAGGGTTGTTCTGGCGGCTTCGGCTGCGCACTTTCTGTAGGGGCGGATGCAAATCCGCCCGGGGTTTCCTCTTTTGCGGCAGCTGGGGTTTCGTATGACGCAGGAACTTGCTCGGAGCTAGGCTGTGGTTTTGCGGGAGTTGCATCTTTGCCAAGGGCTCCCCCTTGGGGGAGCTGGCGCACCGTAGGTGCGACGGTGGGGGTCTGCCCCATCGTACACAACCGAATCAATCCCAGCTCCATTTCCATGCGGCGGTCGGTGCTGCGGCGCAGATTTTGTTGCGTCTGCTCAAGAACTTCCATATACTTCAGCAGCTGCGGCACGGTGCACAGCTTGGCCTGCGCCTGATACAACGCAAGATCTTCATCTGTACACAGCAAAAACTCACGCGGGGTTTTCACGCTGCGCAGCACCAGCAGATTCCGCATGTGCACCAGCAGTTCTTCACAAAGTCGCTCCATCTCACATGCATCGTGGTATAGCTGATGAATCAACTGCAAGCACGCACCGATATCACAAGTCAGCAGCGCATCGCACAGTTCGAATAAATATCGTCGGTCTGCCATGCCGATGGCGCGGGCCACGCTCGCCGTGGTGATATTCTCGCCTTCCGTGCGGCAACGGTCCAGCAGCGAGTAAGCATCACGCATGGCACCATCTGCCACGCGGGCAAGCAGCATCGCCGCGCCTTCTTCCAGCGCAAGACCCTCTTGTTCGGTAACGCGCAGCAGGCGTTTAGCAATGTCTTCGGCAGAAATGCGGTGAAAATCAAAGCGTTGGCAGCGCGACAGCACCGTGGCCGGCAGCTTGTGCACCTCGGTGGTCGCCAGAATAAATATCACATACGACGGCGGTTCTTCTAGGGTTTTCAGCAGCGCGTTGAACGCCCCGGCCGAAAGCATGTGCACCTCGTCGATGATATACACGCGATATTTGCCGTGTGTGGGCGTAAAGTTCGTTTCGTCGCGCAGGTCGCGGATGTTATCCACGCCGTTGTTGCTGGCGGCGTCAATTTCAATCACATCAAGAATACTGTTGTTGTCAATGCCCATGCAAAGCTCGCAGGTGTTGCAGGGTTCCCCTTCTTGCGGGTTAGTGCAGTTCACTGCTTTTGCTAAAATTCGCGCACACGAGGTTTTGCCTGTGCCCCGCGGCCCGGTGAATAGATATGCATGCGCAAGCCGCTGCGCTTGCAGTGCGCGGCGCAGCGTAGTGGTCACGTGGTCTTGTCCAACCACATCGCCAAACGTTGGCGACCGCCATTTGCGGTATAATACTTGATACATTGCAAGTTGCCTTTCCCGCATAAAATTACCTACATTAATTATACAACAAACCCTGCACAAAGTCAAATTATTTTTGCGGCGGCGTGGTGATTTCATTGTTGCTTGCAGCTTGTGCTCCGCACCCCCTGTCGCTGCGGCGACATCCCCCTCTAAAGAGGGGGACCAGGGCTTGTAGCCGAAAGTCACGCTGTCGTTATCCGTTTAATCCCCCGCCCCCTCTTTTAGAGGGGGCTCTCGTCGCAACGAGTGGGGGTGTTCACGGAGCGATGACTTCGCAGGGCGATTGTTCTGCGCCGCGTAATACGCGCCGCCTAAAACGTGTGTGGGATATGGTGCGCGTGATACGCGCACTCACTCGCCGAGACCATGCGTGCGTATTACGCACGCCCTATAAAGGGTTCGTTTTAGGCGGGGAGTATCACTCCCCGCAAGCTACACAACATGTCCATCTCTTAAGCCCCAATTACGAATTACGCATTAAAAACCCCACCCCCGCAACGCGAAGGTGGGTTTTCGTGGTTGCTTTAGTTCAACATCAACGTTGCCGTGAAGGCAAATGGGCCGCTAACATTGGTCATGGAGTTGGCGGTGCGCACATAAATGCCGGTTTGGTCAAAGAATAACGGCAACGGGGTGTCGCCGCTGTTGGTTCTAAACCAAACGGTGAACACCGTGGGCGGCCCTTGATACAAGCTCAGCGCATCCAAATAGTCCGCACGGCCTTGCTGCACCAAATAGTAAGCGTTGCCGCCGCTGAAGGTTTGCGTGCTGTTAAACGAACCTGTGCCCCAGATATTATAGCTGTTGCCTGTGCGAATAATCCCAATGCCACAGCCAGCGAACGTTGATCCAACGCTGTTGATATACCATGGCGGCGACTGCGTGACCAGGTTTTCAATGTCTTCCAGCTGCAAGGTCAGTGCTTGCAGTTTCTCCATTAGCAATTCATATGACACAGCGTTACACATGGCACGGTTCATCCTTTCAGCAACATCAAATTTATGGTGTGATCACAGTGTTCGGCACAACCAAGTAAGGCACAGCGGCCTTGGCAGCATCGCTCAACGCAAGGTAGTCATTTTCCTCAATTTCCTCTTGCACCCAAAGTGCCAGCTCATCGTTCCAGTAGTAATACATGCCGTCTGCCGTCACATAGGCATACTCGCCGATGTTACCGGTGGGATACGCGGTGTTCAAGTCGCCCGCAGTGGCAAAAACGCCTTTGTAGGTGCTTGGGGGAAATGGCGGAAGTTGAGATGCGGGCACCTTGCCGTCGTTGCCTAGGGTTGCCACCCCGCCTGTTGCTCCGCGAATCGATTGTAGATACTCATAAGATACTGCGCTTGCCATAGTCAATCACTCCTTATATGTCAATTATTAGGGTAAACGATCCAATGCTTCTGCGGGTGCTGCTTTTCGTCGTCGCTCAGCGCAAGATAATCATCTTCACCAAGCATCACGTGGTCTTGGTCGCACTGGCCAGTTGGCCCAGTTGGTCCGGTTATGCCTGCACCAGAGCCCGTTGGCCCCGTCACTCCAGTGGGCCCCGCAGTGCCCGGGCAGCCCTGCGGCCCTGGCGGACCCGTTGGCCCGGTTGCGCATGTTGGGCAGCACTTGGGGCAACGCCCGCCGCAGCCGTGGCATCCGCACCCGCGCGAGTGATGGTGCTTGGGTTCTTCAAATCTTTCCATCCCACGGAAGTCGCGGGCGGCATGGCTGAGCATGCGCTCGATTTTTTCATCAATGGGATGCGCTTTTCGCGTTTCGTGGTCACTCATATGCTCCCCTCGCTTTCTTGGCTACTATATGCATTTCCACGCGGGTTTAGACATAAAAAAACCAGCCCGATCAAAGATCAAGCTGGTTTGGTTTTCTGCGAACTGTAATAAAGCACAGCGAAGCGACCACGCCCCACCGCAGGTGGCGGCTAGCAGAAAATGCAGGTCAGCACCAAGCGGGGAATAAAGAACGTTGCTGCAATCGTGGTGATGCCGGCTGCTACGCCTAACAGGGTCGTTAAAGTTGAATTCATGCTACTTTCTCCTTATCATTTAATCGGGTTAGCGGGTTACAAAAAACGCAATCACAACGGTCGCAGCCATGGCAACCCACGAGCCCAATGAGCTCCAGCCCCAGCTGCGCAGGAACGACTGCAACGGACTACGTCCTTCTTCCTCAGGCGGGCAAACACACTCGCCATCCACGCAGATGCACTCGGCGCAGTCGGCATCGGGCGGGCATGCACAAACATAGCCATCACTTGCTGCGGCCACCATGCCAAGCGAAAGCGCAAACACCACGGCAAGTGCAATTGCCAACAGTTTTTTCGTCATAAACTTTCTACTCCTTCAACGTTAATTTACAACACTAAAGCGTCGTAGTGCAAGTTTAACACACTTGGTTCGCCTTGTCAACCAAAAAAACTTGGAAATAGAGTGGATTAACCAATTCGGATGAAACTCGACCTTTCGGCTGTTGCCAAGGGCCCCCTGTAGGGGGGCGGTGCCGTCGCAGGCTGGCGCGGGGGGGTTAAGCAAAACAATCCAAATAGAATAATTTTCAAGTTAATCAACTACATAAAAACAGCTCAACCCGAAGGTCAAGCTGTTTTGTTTGTTAAAATTTAGCAGAAAATACAGGTCAGCCAAATGCGGGTGATGAAAAACATAGACGCAAGGGTTGCGATGCCTGCGAGCACACCCAGAATGATTGGCCACCAATTGCGGCCGCAGTCGGGTGCTGGGCAAATGCATTCGCCGGTTTCGGCGCAATCGCAAGCTTCAATGCAGAGGGCCTCGCCAGGGCATTCACACAAATAACCGGTGTCCGCTGTTGCCACCATGCCAAACGCAAACACCATCGTCAGCGCCAGCACGGCTGCCAATAACTTCTTAGTCATAATAATTCTCCTTAGTTTAAATATTAATCCACCAAAGGTAGTATAACATATTTTCCTCGGCTTGTCAACAAAAATCTGCAAGCAAAACGCAATAAAAAAACCGCGAGCCCTAAAGCTCGCAGTTTTCGTTGTTTTGTCTGGGTTTAGCAGAAGATGCATGTCAGAACCAAGCGGGGAACAAAGAACATCGCCGCAACGGTTGTGATGCCAGCCACTACGCCCAACAGAGTTTTCAATGTGGTACTCATAATTGTGTACTCCTTAGTTAGTTAAGTGTTAGTGGTCGGTTAGTTAGCGGGTTACGAAGAACGCGATAACGATGGTGATAGCCATTACAACCCAAGAAGCCAGAGTGCTCCAGCCCCAAGCGCGCAGGAAGGTGCCCCAATCGTGGCCGCCGGTTGTGCCGCCTGCTTCAGTTTCGGTGTCAATTTCAGTCTCGGTGTCGGTTTCGGTGTCGATGCCGCCCAAAACTTCAGTTTCCACATCGAGTTCTGTTTCGCTGTCTGCTACTTCAGTTTCTGTTTCGCCAGCTCCGGTTTCGGTGTCGATGCCGCCTACTTCAGATTGGTCATCTTCGGTTTCGGTGTCGATGCCGCCGCCTACTTCAGATTCGTCATCTTCGGTTTCGGTGTCGAAACCGCCGAGCACGTCGCCTGTTTCGCTGTCTTCAGGTTCGGTGCCTTCAGCAGCAGTTTCGCTGTCGCCAGCTACGGTGCCTTCAGCAGCAGTTTCGCTGTCGCCAGCTACGGTGCCTTCAGCAGCAGTTTCGCTGTCTTCAGGTTCGGTGCCTGCGTCAACAGATTCGCTGTCTTCAGGTTCGGTGCCTGCGTCAACAGATTCGCTGTCTTCAGGTTCGGTGCCCGCATCAACAGTTTCGCTGTCTGCATCTGGAGCAGTGCCAGTGTCGCCAGTTACGGTGCCGCTCGAAGCAACAATGCTTACATTGCCGTAATCAGCCATTACCATGAAGCCGAACGTCAACACGAACGCCAGCGACAGGGCAATCGCCAAGATTTTCTTCGCCATAGGTTTGTTTCTCCTTTATAAAATGTATTACGATACCTTCAAACATCAAGTATCGCACGTAAGTAGTATAGCATAACTCCGCGTCTTTGTCAACAAAAATTTCAATTTTTTTAAAAAACTGTGTACTCGTCGGACAAAATGTGCTTTTTTTTCGCAAAACCCATAGACAAGTGACAAAATATATGATATAATAGTCACACTAAGTCGCCCTTTAAACAATTGCACTGCTGCGTTTGGGGTTTCGCTCAATCCCCAAAGGGGTGCCCTAGTGCAACTCAACCTTTCGGCTGTTGCCAAGGGCTCCACCGTTTGCGGGGGAGCTGGCACGCGTAGCGTGACTGAGGGGGCGAGCTTCAAATTAAATAAAATGCATACAATATCAAAATCCCCTAGGAGGTCCCCCACCATGCCCCAAGAATTCCCCTTCCGTCCCCGTGGCAAGCACGGCTTCGACCGTGAAGACGTCATGAACTTCATTGGCCAACGCCAACAAGCCCACGCCGAGCAACTCTCGCAAATCGAAGAGCTCGAGGCCGCCAAAAACGCTTGGTATACCCAAGCCAAAACCCTTGAGCGCGAAAAAGGCGAACTCACCACCCAATGCCAAACGCTTGAGGAACAGCTGAACCAAAGTGCTAACGCGCCGTTGGTCGGCAACGATGCCGCGCAAACCGCCGAGCTCAATGCGCTCAAGGCGCGTTGTTTCGAGCTTGATCGTCAACTGGCCCAGCGTGACCAAACCATCACCCAGCTTGAGCAACGCGTCGCGCAAGAAGAAGCCGCGCGTGAGTCTTTGCTGGCCGAATTGCGCGAAAGTGATGCCCTGCCCGCTCCGCAAATCGACAGCCTGCAAAATCACCTCGACAAACTGGCGGAATCCGCCGAGCAAGTTGCCAAGCTGCAAGCCGAGCTCAGCAACACCCAAGCAGAGCTGCAAGCTGCCAAAGCTGCACCCATCCCGCAAGATAATACCGCTGCGGTGCAAATGCTGCAAGACCAATTGAATGCCGCACAAGACGAGCTTTATGATGCCGAGCAAGCGCGAGCTGTTCTGCAGCGTGACTATGAGGCATTGTCACAGCAGGCCGAGCAATGCCAAGCCCAGTTGCAGGCACTTCAACACCACAACCAAGAACTGGGTGACGAATGTGAGCATCTGCGCATGCAGCTGAACACGGCCGAGAGAACGGCCGAGCAAGCGCTTCCCGCGCCCGGCAGCAACAAAGAAAGCTCGTTGCGCGGCATGGTGCTGTCTTCGTTCAACTATGCAAACCTTTATGTAGATAATAACATGAAAACCGCGCAGCTCATTTCCGAGTCCACCAGCCGCAACATCACCCATGTGAATGAAGCGTCGGCCAGCCTGCTCAATCAGGTCGAAACCATCGCTGCCGCCTTTGACGAAACCACCGGCGACATCCGCCAGCAGCTCACCACTTTCCGTCAAGAGCTCACAGCTCTGCAAGCCGGCATGAATTATCGCCTATCCAAAGACCGTTTTGCTCCCCTGCTGGAGGAAAACGAGCGTCTGCGCGAGCGCATCGAAAGCGAGCTCAACGCCGAACTTTCCGCCGAGGAACGCCCGGCTGCTCCCGCACCGCAGCCCGTCCCCTTTGCCGAAGAGCTGCCCGACACCTATCAATCCTTCATGGATGACCACCACGAATAAAACATAACAACCCCCGCCGATGCTGGTGGGGGTTTTCGTCGCCACCTGCGGTGGGGCTGGGTCGCTTCGCTGTGCTTTATTCCGGTTTCGCTGTCGTTATCCGTTTAAGCCCCAAGCTCCTTCCCTTGGAAGGAGCTCCCGACCTCGGGGAGGGTGAGGAAGGCTCGCGGAGCGAGGTTTTTGCTGTTGCTTTCGGCTATTCGCTACCCAAAGCACAATCAACGCTGCCGTTATCCTCATAATCCCCAATTCCCCTCCGTGGAGGGGTGCGCCCAGAGGCGCGGGGTGGTTCTCGCGGAGCGATTCGCACCCCCTTGCCGTCTTCGACGGCTTTCCCCCTCTAAAGAGGGGGACTATCAACCGACTGCGCGACTTGCACATTTCACGTTTGCCTGCGTCAGCCTGTAGGGGCGGCAATCTTGCCGCCCGGGATGACCACTTGAGCTAATATTTTTGCCCGGGCGGATTCACATCCGCCCCTGCATCTCGCCACCAGTTCCGCTGCCGTTATCCGTTTAAGCCCTAATTCCCCTCCGCCGGGGCCCCGCGAAGCGGACTAAAGTTTTTTGGTTCTTTTTTTCAAAAAAGAACAGAGAAATCCTTCGCACACGCCGTTAAATTCACATAGCCCTCCTCCGTCACCACAACGAGGTCTTCAATGCGCACGCCACACACGCCAGGCAAGTAAATCCCTGGTTCAGCCGTCACCATCATGCCGGGGCGCAGCACATCGCGTGATTTCTCGCTAAGGCGCGGTTCTTCATGCACCGCAAGCCCAACGCCATGGCCAGTACCATGCCGAAATTCTTTGCCAAAGCCCGCAGCCTTGATGATCTCTCGCGCCGCAGCATCCACATCTTTGCAGGCAACACCAGGCGCAATGGCTTCAAGCGCAGCTTGCTGTGCCATCAGCACCACGTCATAAATCTCGCGTGCCTGCGCCGAGGGCTCGCCCAGCGCAACGGTACGCGTCATGTCGCTGTGATAGCCATCAACAACAGCACCAAAATCCATGGTAATCAAATCTCCATGCTGCAACGCGTAATCTCCGGGCACGGCGTGCGGCTTGCTACCATTCACGCCCGCCGCCACAATCGTGTCGAACGAAAGCCGCTCGGCACCACCGTGCAGCATCGCAAAGTCAAGCGAAAGCGCAACCTCGCGCTCGGTCATGCCCACAGCGATGCTTGGCAACACCTGCGCGAATGCTGCCTCAGCAATGCGCTGTGCCGCGGTTATCTTCTCCACTTCATCACTCGATTTTATCATGCGCAGTTGGTTCAATTGCATGTCCAGCACCCGCCCCGGGGTAATATACACCCCCGGCAGGGCATCGCGCAGTTGTCGCACGCGTTCCAGTGTCGCGGAGCCTTCGAGCCATAGCTTTTTCACGCCATACAGCTTGCACAACGCCTGCAGCCGCCCGGTTTTCACTTCCTCCACCGCGCAAGATGTTACCGCCGCCTGCGCCGCTTCGATATAACGGCTGTCGGTCAATAAAATAGCAGCGTCACGCGTCACCAGCAAGCTGCCATAGCTCGACACAAAGCCCGTCAGATACCGCCGATTGAGCGGGCACTCAATCAGCGCAGCGGTGCGCAGGGGCAGGCATTGTTGTATACGTGCAATTTTGCTCATGTCATTCTCCTAAAACGCTGTTGTTTTTGGCTATTCAGCACCTGTAGGGGCGGCATTCATGCCACCCGAGCTATAAAAATATGGTAAGATTGAAGAATCCCGGGCAGCAAAATTGCCGCCCCTACACAAAGTTCCGCTGTTGTTATCCTCTTAAGCCTCAGCTCCTTCCCCTGGAAGGAGCTCCCCGAGCCGCGAGGGGTGAGGAAGGCTCGCGGAGCGAGGTTTTTTCTGTCGCTTTCGGCTATTCAGTGCCTGTAGGGGTGGCCTTCATGCCACCCGAGCTATAAAACATATGGTAAGATTGAAGAATCCCGGGCGGCAAAATTGCCGCCCCTACACAAAGTTCCGCTGTTGTTATCCTCTTAAGCCTCAGCTCCTTCCCCTGGAAGGAGCTCCCCGAGTCGCGAGGGGTGAGGAAGGCTCGCGGAGCGAGGTTTTTGCTGTTGCTTTCGGCTATTCAGCACCTGTAGGGGTGGCATTCATGCCACCCGAGCTATAAAAACATGGTAATATGAAGATCTCGGGCAGCAAAATTGCCGCTTCTACACGCGCTTCACCAAATGCCGACATCCATCGCTGCGCTCGGTCGCCACAAAGCCCATCGCAGGATAAAACCCTGCTGCTTCATGATAATCATCATTAAACCGCGTATGCACGCACGCAATGCCTTTGGCGCGCGCAAAGTCCTCCGCCATGCGCAACAAAGCCGAAGCGACGCCCTGTCGCTTGCAGTTGGGTTTGACATACAGTCGCTTCAGCCATAGCTCGTCAGCCGAAACCGTGTGCGTACCCACCATGCCAATCACGCGATCGTTGTTATCCACGGCCAGCCAAAATGCATCGCCGCGGGCGAAATAGTTCGCTTGCACATTCAGTAGGTCTTCATTGAGATGCGGCACGTAGCCCAGCGCATCTTTGGCCAGCAGCAGGCAAAAAATCATGTCATCGCGATATTGCGGGGCATAGGGAATGATCTGATACATGCACTATCCTTTCCTGGTCAACTGTCATTATTCTTTTAAACCTCAGCTCCTTCC
Organism: Oscillospiraceae bacterium; assembly: GCA_009785335.1. Classification (GTDB taxonomy): domain Bacteria; phylum Bacillota; class Clostridia; order Oscillospirales; family Acutalibacteraceae; genus WRMQ01. Next base: position 33,832 of record WQWM01000005.1, on the reverse strand, counting down.
CCTGGAAGGAGCTCCCCGAGCCGCGAGGGGTGAGGAAGGCTCGCGGAGCGAGGTTTTTTCTGTCGCTTTCGGCTATTCAGTGCCTGTAGGGGCGGCAAAATTGCCGCCCGGGCAAAAATATTGGCATAAGTGGTCATCGCGGGTGGCTTGCAAGCCGCCCCTACATCCCGCCGAAAGTTTCGCTGTCGTTTTCTCCTTAATCCCCAATTCCCTCCGCGGGGCCCCCGCAAAGTCTGCTTTGTGGGGTGGGTGTGGAGGGCTGCGCCCGCAGGCGCGGGGTGGTCTTCGCAGAGCGATTGTCTTGCTTATAATTAATAGAACACAGCGAAGCGACCGTGCTCACCGCAGACGTGACAAAAGGCAGGGAACACGTCCCTACCTTAAGCTTTTTCTTGCTGTAATAGAACACAGCGAAGCGACGGAGCCGCACCGCAGGTGCTAAACCGCGCGGGTCACATTGCCGCTGCGCAGGCAACGCGTGCAAGCATGCACACGCTTGGGCGAACCGTTCACGATAGCCTTCACGCGTTTCACGTTGGGCTTCCACGTGCGGTTGGAGCGGCGGTGGGAGTGCGACACTTTAATGCCGAAGGTCACGCCTTTGCCGCAATAATCACATTTTGCCATGTTGGCACCTCCTTTGCTAAAGAACAGCTAACTTGTAGTATAGCACACTTGCGTGAGCTTGTCAAGCGTTTTGTTTGAAATTTTTCGCAATGTTGTGTCAATCCGCAAGCGAACCCATAGAATATGCTGTTGTTCACCGTCTAATCCTTAGCTCCTTCCTCAGGAAGGAGCTCCCGACCTCGGGGAGGGTGAGGAAGGCTTGCGTAGCGACGCAACTTGCGCCTACATCTCGCCCGCGTCAGCATGTAGGGGCGGATGCAAATCCGCCCGGACAAAAATACTGGTTTAAGGTATTATTCGGTGGCATTGCCGCCCCTACATGCTGGTTTTAGGCGCTTCGATATTTGAAGACACACGCTAGGGGCGTTGCTTTGCAGCGCCGTGCTACCTCAATCGCCTACGAAAACATGTCAATCGTATTCTGAATCGTCCGCAGCAACGAATGCTCATTCTCAAATTCCACATCGTGGTTCAGCGCCCAAATCATAATACCCCCAATGTCCGCATGAATCATCATATAAGCTGTTTTGTCGCGGATGGTTGTTGGGCCGTTGTAGTAGGAATACGTCACAAAGCAGTAGTTAGCGTGGGGATTAAAGTCGCCGTCAGCTTGGCGATAGATGTGCTGGAATGAAAACGTTCTGTTCCATTCGCGCACGCCGCCCAGATTGCCCATGCCATAAAACGGCACGCCGCCATTGAGTCTTTCCCGCGGGAAGGGCATGTGTGCACATGCACATGTGAGGTTATTGCCCTGCGCGTCAATCAGCGGCACGCCGCGCACAGCCAACAGATAAATATCGCGCAGCATGGCGTTATAGGTGGAATGCCACACCTGTTCGGTGTCGCTGTGGTCATAGGTCATGATGTTGATATAGTCGAGAGTCTCCAGGGCCTGCACAGTAAAGCGATATGACGGAATGACCGAAACCATGATTTGCTTGCCAACTTCGTGCAGCATGGAGCCGAGCTGTTCAATCAACATGCTATAGCCCGCGCGATGAGCACGGCTGTTCGCCCAAGTGCCTTCAAAGTTCACTTCCACCCCAGCAAGCCCGTGTTCCATCGCAATGTCAAAGGCCTGTTGTGCAAGGCGCGCAATGTCTTCTGGGTCATCGGTCAGCGGGTTTAAGCCGTTGATGCGCTCGCCGCAAGTCAGTGATACGAAAAGCTTCACGTCGCGGTCACCAATTGCGGCTTGCAAATCGGCGATGTTTTGCGGCGAAGCAGCGTTGCGCACCAGTGTTGGGCGACCATCTTCGTCGGCAAACAGTTGTGTGTTGCCGATGTAAATCGCATGGGTTACCGTGTCAAACTGGTCGGCGTAGTTCGCAATGTCATCATAAATGAACACATTTGGATGGAAGTAGCCCACCACGCGGAAGGGGGCATCCCGCTCCACGGGCTCTTGCAGCGCAACTTCCATCTCAGGCACTTGCACGCGGCGGCGTCTTGCGGTTTCTGCAATCGTCAAGCGAATGGCCGACGCTTGCACTTCGTCAACCACGCACATGCGAAACGCGCCAATCACATCGCTGCCATAGATTTTCTCCCACTGCCCGTCGAGGTATGCTTCAATATGGAACAGACGGACATTACCCGGTTGTCCATAAGCAACGCCGGGTTCCCGCAGCACGATATTGTTAAATGTTTGCACTTCGTCAAGCTGCAGTTCAATGCTGTCGCCGGGGCGCATGGTGTTGGCAGTTGCAATGCTGAAGATGCCAAAGCCTAGCAAGCCCCCAAGCAGACCAATGGAAAGCAAGATAGCAATAATACGTTCGGTCGACATTTTCGTTGAACTCCTATTTCTTTAAGGTATAAACAGTATAGCACAACCACGGAGCAATGTCAAGCGCATCGCCTCTGGCTGCGGGTTGCTCTATGTGGCAATTGCTTCCTTTGCTTCACCTTGCGCAGGGCAAGCATCTTCCGGCAAGCAATCGTTAAACAGTTTGGTATAATTCAGCAACGCCAGTGCCCCAATTAAAAACGCCATAATCACCTGCTGTGCAATGCCGCCTTTGTCGATAAACAGCCAAGTCAGCATGCCCAGCGAAACCGGCACAAGTGCAACCAACACAATCAATGCGCGGCGACTTTTTTGTTTGATCGCCCCGCGCAGCAACAGCAGGCTTGCAGGCAGCACCATGCTCACACCGAATACAATCGCGGTGCCCCAGTGCCCCACCAATTGCCAGCCCCAGTCATCCGTTGTGGGGATATTCACCGAAAGCGCAATGCCCACGCAACCCACAACCATGCCAATTGTGCATAATTTGCTCTTAAAGTCATAGCGTCGCATCATATAACGGTTGTTTAGCACGGCAATGATGGCCGCCACCAATCCCCACAGCCGAAACAGCCATGGGTGTTCCAGGCCAATCATGCTGATGGTATGTTCCGCCGGGTTCAAAATAAACGTGTAGCCGATCAAAAAACTCATGCCTACCACTAGGCACGTCAGGCAGAATACGCGGTTGTTCACCATGGCGAAAAAGTCGTCTTTCCAAGTTGTCATTGCGTTACCCTCGATTCTTTTTTATAAAAATGTGCTGTCTTAAACCTCGGCTCCTTCCTCGGGAAGGAGCTGGCCGACCTCGGGTCGGACTGAGGAAGGTTCGCGGAGCGATGATTTCGCTGTAAGCTGCGTCAACATGTAGGGGCGGCAGTGTAGACTTTCGGGCGGCTTACAAGCCGCCCCTACATCCCGCCGCACGCTGTGCTGTCGTTATCCTCTTAAGTCCTTAGCTCCTTCCTTGGGAAGGAGCTGGCCGACCTCGGGTCGGACTGAGGAAGGCTCGCGGAGCGATGATTTCGCTGTAAGCTGCGTCAACATGTAGGGGCGGCTTGCAAGCCGCCCGTGAGCTTTACGACGGTCGAACGAGTGCCACTGCCCAACTATTCCCCAAACTCCCGCAACATCCCCTGCATCCTCATGCTCAATCCAAACAGATTAATGAACCCCGCGCTGTCGCCTTGGTCATACACATCGTCTTCGTTGAAGGTCGCAAAAGCTTCGCTCCACAGCGAGTTCGGCGATGTCACACCCGCGCTGGTGATATTGCCCTTATATAGCTTAATTTTCACTTCGCCCGTCACATTGCGCTGGGTCGAATCCACAAAGGCATCCAGTGCCTCGCGCAGCGGCGTATACCACTGGCCGAAATACACCAACTCGCCATAGCGCGCAGCAATCAGCTCTTTATAGTGCTGCGTGTCGCGGTCAAGCGTGATCGTCTCCAGCACATCATGAGCTTTATAGAGAATCCGCCCAGCGGGATTTTCATATACCCCGCGGCTCTTCATCCCAACCAGGCGATTTTCCACCAAGTCGTCAATGCCCACGCCGTTTGCCCCGCCGATTGCATTCAATCGTTCAATCAGCGTCACGCCATCGAGTGTTTCGCCGTCAAGGGCGACAGGAATCCCCTGCTTGAAGTCAATCGTCACATACGTCGGTGTATCCGGCGCATCTTCGGGTCGCACACCCAGCTCCAAAAAGCCGGGCTTGCCCAGCGGCGCTTCGTTTGCCGGGTCTTCTAAGTCGAGGCCTTCGTGCGAAAGATGCCAGATATTCTTGTCTTTGCTATAATTCGTGTCCCGGTTAATCTTCAGCGGAATATTGTGCGCCTCGGCATAGGCAATGGCATCATCGCGGCTCTTGATTTCCCAACTGCGCCACGGTGCAATGATATGCATGCCGGGGCAAAAGTGTTTGAAAGTCAGCTCAAAGCGCACCTGATCATTCCCCTTGCCCGTGCAGCCATGGCAAATGGCATCAGCGCCTTCTTTGCGTGCGATGTCTGCCACGCCTTTGGCAATCACGGGCCGCGCAAAGGCTGTGCCCAGCAGATACTCCCGCTCATAGCGCGCGCCTGCCTTCAGCGTTGGCCAAATGAAGTCATGCACAAATTCTTCGCGCAGATCCAGCACATACAGTTTGCTGGCGCCGGTGGCGAGGGCTTTTTCTTCCAGACCTTCCAGTTCCATGCCTTGGCCAACATCGCCGGCCACAGCAATCACCTCACAGCCAGGGTAGTGCTCTTTCAGCCACGTCAGCATCACCGATGTGTCCAGCCCACCGGAATACATCAGCACAATTTTTTTAATCTCTTTGGGTAGTTTCATGTTGTTCTTCTCCTTTTCTGTTCTTTTTTGAAAAAAAGAACCAAAAAACTTTAGCCGCTTCGCGGTGGATGATTATATGAGAGTTGAAAAAGCAATCTCAATTCCCCTCGGTGGAGGGTGGTGTTCGCGGAGCGAGGATTTTTGTAGGAATGTGTAGGTGTTGCCAAGGCCTCCCCCTTTGGGGGAGGAAAGCGCGTCGCAGACGTGCAGGTGGGGGTTGATGCAAAAAAGAACCAAAAAAACCTAGCCGCTTCGCGGTGGATTATTTACGATTTATGAATGTTTCGGCGAGCCGCCTTGCCCCCCTCCGTGAGGGGGGATGTCGCGTAGCGACAGGGGGGAGCACTAGTGCCAAAGCCTCCGCCTTGGGGGAGATGGCATGCCGTAAGGCGTGCAGGTGGGGGTTGCAATCTTGCTGTCGCTATCCTCTCAAGCCCCCAAGCTCCTTCCCCTGGAAGGAGCTCCCGACCCCGGGGAGGGTGAGGAAGGCTCGCGGAGCGACGCGACCTCGCGTGTAGGGGCGGCAACCTGCCGCCCGTGATTTCCGTCCCGCCTGTAGGTCTCACAACCTGCCGCCCGTGAGTCTTATCTTCCTATAATAGAACACAGCGAAGCGGCCGAGCCCCACCGCAGGTGGCTAACACCCCAAGCTATTATCCCCGCAATCAGGTGTCACAATCATCGCGCCAATCACACGCTGATAAATCTCGCGCAGTTCGGCGGTTTCGTCAGCATCCAGTGCATCCCACTGATAATTCCCCTCGTTGCCTGGGAATGACCGCTCGGAGGTATACACATGCCAATCCACAATGCGGCCATCGCGAATGGCCACCACGGTTGGCACAAAAATGCGCAGTTCTTCGGTGTTGTGGCGTTCGCCATCTTCATCCACCAAGTGGAACGGATTCAGCGGCAGCGGCTCAATCACGCGTTCAAATGCCACCAGCAAGTCTTGATAGTACGGATGCCCGGGATTGGTCATCACCGGCACGCCATCTTGCAGTTCCCACGTGGTGCGTATGGTCGTCATGTCAATGTGGTGAATGACATCAAGGCCCATGTCAAGGGCTACGTCAATGAGCAGTGGTGCCATTTGGCGGCACCACGGGCACTGCGGAAAACTGAAGAAAATCAAGCCGGTGCCATTGTCGGCAATGTCCAGTATTTCTTCTGGGGTGATGTAGCTAATCAGATTAAACTCAGGTATGTCGATCGTCTTCATCGTGCGGGTACCGGCAGCATTTTGTGTGCCGTTTAGCGCCTCGTACTCTGCTTGAAAGCGCAGCATGTCGGCAGTGGGCACGCGTGGTGTTTCGGTGGTGCGATTAAATAACGGTGCCACCACAAACACGCCCAGCAAAAATCCCACCGTGAACAGTGCCAGCAAAATCAGTGCCGTTAAAACCTTTTTCTTCATGTCGATCTCCTTTTCTCTTGTGTTCTTTTTTTGCAAAAAAAGAACCAAAAAAACCTAGCCGCTTCGCGTGGGGATTTTTATGAACTGTGTAGGTGTTGCCAAGGCCTCCCCCGCCGGGGGAGGAAAGCCGTCGCAGGCGGCAGATGGGGGTTGATGCAAAAAAAGAACCAAAAAAACCTAGCCGCTTCGCGTGGGGATTTTTATGAACTGTGTAGGTGTTGCCAAGGCCTCCCCCGCCGGGGGAGGAAAGCCGTCGCAGGCGGCAGGTGGGGGTTGATGCAAAAAAAGAACCAAAAAAACCTAGCCGCTTCGCGTGGGAATCTTTATGAACTGAGTAGGTATTGCCAAGGCCTCCCCTCCGGGGTCCCCGCAAATGCTTGCATTTTTGGGGTGGGTCATTGGGGGAGGAAAGCGCGTCGCAGACGTGCAGGTGGGGGTTGATGCAAAAAAGAACCAAAAAAACCTCATGCCGCTCCGCGGTGTATTTTTTAGGGGACTTGTTCGGCCTTTGGCCGCATTCCTATAGGGCGTGCCTTTGGCGCGCCGTGAGCATCCATTTCGTTCCGCTCTCCTTTGGGGAGGAGCGCACGTCGCAATTTCGCATGTAGGGGCGGCTTGCAAGCCGCCCGGGATAACATCTTAAACCATTATTTTTGCTCGGGCGGATTCACATCCGCCCCTACATCTCGCCACTGATTCCGCTGTCGCTATCCTCTCAAGCCCCCAGGCTCCTTCCCCTGGAAGGAGCTCCCGACCTCGGGGAGGGTGAGGAAGGCTCGCGGAGCGACGCAATTTCGCATGTAGGGGCGGCTTGCAAGCCGCCCGGGATTCTCCACCTGTTTGCATCAACCCGCTACCTGTTTGAAGCAATCTCCTACTCTTCCGCCACTCCCCTAAACCCAAAACTAAAATTCCAGCCATTCAGCAGCGATTCTATCGCCGCCACATTCTCATCTGCAGTGAATTGCGCAAACAGCAGTTGCAGGTCGGCTTCAAAAGCGGGCAGCATCATCGTGCGCAGGCAATAGGCGCGATACATATAGTAGAACTCTTCTTTGCTCGCGCGCATATCCACGCCGTGCGCCACAATCACTTCGTTGTCCAGTTCAAGCACGGTCACCTGTTCGGTGTTAAGCACCATCACACGATCAAAGTCTGCGCTGGTCAAATCCAAGTCGCGGCGCAGCACCATGCCAATGGGCATGGCATAGCCCATCGTCGTTGCGAACAGTTCTTCCTGCGCCAGAATAAACAGCGGCGGACCACCTTCACGGTTAGCCTCCACCGCCATGGCACGCATGGTGTCTACTAATATACCGCGTTCGGTTTGAGTCATGGCGCGTTCGCTGCCGTCATCTTCAATCACGCGCAAGGGCAAGCGCAGTCCGTCAATGGCTGCAAAATTGCCATAGAAAAACGACTCCAGACTTTCTTCCGGCACTTCGCGCAGCCCATTTGTGTCATATAGCGCACGGAACAAGCGGTCTTGTGCAGCAATGCTGTTTTGCACCTGTGCCACGGTTTCTTTGTCAATGCCCAAACGAGTGTAGTAGTTGCCAAACGTTCGCCACAGCAAGGCCGTGCGTTGTGCTATCATGGCGCGCATGTATGGCTCAAGCGAGATACCTTGGTTATGCATTTCGCTATTCAGCGCCACAAAAGCAATGGCCTGTGCAGCAGCGCGAGTGCGCAGTTCTTCCATGTCAAGCGGCACGCCATTTGCGTCGCGCTCAACTTCAGCCAGTGCCTGTGCCACAAAATAGCTATACAGCTGCCGTGAAATCGGAATACCTTCAATTTGCAGCATCCACTCTTGTTGCGCAAGGGTGTGTGCGTTTGCAGCCAATGCCACCAGCAATATACTAATTGCCGCCAGCAGCACCTGCGCATATTTCGTCCAGTTATTACGTCTCATCGTATGTTCTCCTTTTGCAACTTTTTTGAAAAAAAGTTGCGCAAAAAACTTTAGCCGCTTCGCGGTGAATTTTTATAGGAATGTGTAAGTGTTGCCAAGGCCTCCCCCGCCGGGGGAGGAAAGCGCGTCGCAGACGTGCAGGTGGGGGTTGATGAAAAAAAGAACCACCCCTGCGGGGAGCCAGTCGCTTCGCTGTGCTTTATTCTGGGCACTGCGATTGAGCTGCGCGTTTAACGTGAGTTGAAAAAGCAATCCGCATTCCCCTCCGCCGGGGTCCCCGGAAAAGCTTGCATTTTTGGGGTGGAGTGTGGAGGGGTGGCACCGCAGTGCCGGGATGGATTTCGCGAAGCGAGGATTTTTTCGGGATGTGTAGATGTTGCACGTGTAGGGGCGGCAACCTGCCGCCCGTTTTTCTCACACTCATCATCGAAATCACCCCTTCGCGGTGAATGTTTTTGGGGGCTCGTTCGGCCTTTGGCCGCATTACGCGTAGGGGCGAGCTGTGCTCGTCCGCAACTCGTCATCTCGCTTCGCGGAGCGACGCAAATATCACGCCTCCAACTTACGCTTCTTCAAACATTTTTTGCACCGCCTGCAGCCCCTCGGCAATTTCCTCATGGGTATAGTCACATGCCGCAAGCTCGGCTTCATTCATGCCAGCCAGTGTGCGGTAAAACTCAATGGCCACTGGCAACATCCCGGGATCGCGGCTTTCTTCCAGCCACGAAAACAGCAGATTTTCTGCCTCGTTCACCTGCCCGCACGCCAGCATATCCTTCAGCCGCTGCAGCAGCAAGCCTTCTTCCGTCACATTGCCATGTTGATCAAACAGCTGCACAGCGTCCGCCTGTTTGTGAAACACCAGCTGCCCCAGCATTTTGGCGATGCCTTCTATCATGCGCATCACATAATCTTGTTCGAACATGCACTCTCCTTTTTCACGTGTTCTTTTTTTGGAAAAAAAGAACCAAAAAAACCTATGCCGCTTCGCGGTGGATTTTTATGTGTTGTGTAGGTGTTGTCAAGGCTTCCCCCTCCGGGGTCCCCGCAAATGCTTGCATTTGTGGGGTGGGTCATTGGGGGAGGAAAGCGCGTCGCAGACGTGCAGGTGGGGATTGATGTAAAAACCCAGCCGCTTCGCGGTGAATTTTTAGGGGGCTCGTTCGGCCTTTGGCCGCATTCCTGTAGGGCGTGCCTCTGGCGCGCCGTGAGCATCCATCTCGCTCCGCTCCCCTTGGAGAGGAAAACACATCGCAACTTCGCGTGTAGGGGCGGCAACTGCCGCCCGTGGATTTTCATGAAAATGTGTAGGCGTTGCCAAGGCCTCCCCCGCCGGGGTCCTCGCAAATGCTTGCATTTGTGGGGTGGGCATTGGGGGAGGTGGCACGCGTTAGCGTGACGGTGGGGGTTCTTTATAATACTGCGTCTTCGGCTTTGGCTGCGGATTCTCCGTCCACAGCTTTTCTGCCACAGGGTGCCATTCAGCAGCATAGGCATCGCACTTGCTGCATAGCGTGTCCACGTCTTCTTGTGCAATTTGGTCGGTGCTGCACGCGCCGGTGCAGTGCACCATTTCGCGCAAAATGTGCGGATTTTCCAGCATCGGACACGGCTTCAGCAGATTATCACAAAACGGCTGACCCTTGTAGAACGCCTGGAATAGCGGCCGTTGCAAGGCCTCCAGCAGCGTGTGTTCGCGAATATTCGAATCCGCATAGTGAATAAACACGCAGGGCTCAATGTCTCCGGCAGCGTTGATGTGGAAGTAATTGCGCCCGGCAGCAATGCAGCCACCCACATAGGGTCCGTCGTTCTGAAAGTCCATCACAAACATGGGATTACCGGTTTTGCCGTTGCGTGTGCGTCGCAGCCAGTGATACATCTCTTCGCGCTGCGCAGGCGTGGGAATCAAATTCACGTCAGCCTTTGCGCCTACCGGCATGTACTGAAAATATAGCCCGAAGCGCACCCCGCGCGCAATCATGTCTTGCATGAAGGCATCGCTGGTTACCGCTTCAATATTATCACGCGTGTAGCACACACTGATGCCAAAGAGCAGCCCAGCATGTTGCAGCCGTTCCATCGCCTTAATCGAGCGTTGATACGCCCCCTTGCCGCGTCGGGCGTCGTTGCTTTCGGGTGTGCCTTCCATGCTGATAGCAAAGGCAATGTTCCCGCATTTTTTCACGCGTGCAACCAGTTTTTCCGTCAACAGTGTCGCATTGGTGTAAATGACAAAGTAGCACTCGCGGTGCTTGCGCGCCACGGTTAGCACATCGTCTGCGCGCATTAGCGGCTCACCGCCGGTTAACATAAACATCCGCGTGCCCAGCGCTTTTGCCTGCCGCACGATGTCATCCATTTCTTCAAGCGAGAGGTTGTTGTGCTTATCATACTCCCCTGCCCAGCAGCCTTTGCACTTCAGGTTGCACGCGCTGGTCGGGTCAAACAAAATCTGAAAGGGAATGTTGCAGTTATATTTTTCGCGGTTTTCACGCACTAGCTTTGTGCCGTTCATCGCGCCAAGGCCAAGCGTCATTAAAAACCGTCGTGTGTGTTTTTTATCCGTGTCGCGCAGCAGATTCGTTGCCATGCGCACCCACACGTTTTCTTCATCCAGGGCGCCTTTTTTCAGTGCCGCCATGGTTTTCTCGGGGAAGTCCCGTCCTCCCACGCGGTCAACCAGTTCCACTAGTTTCACCAAATTTGGCCCCGGGTCTTTCGCAACATAATGCAACAGCGGCCGCAGAACGATACTCGCTCCGCAGCGTTGCAGCTGTTCTTTGATGGTCATATGCTCTCCTTTTTCTTGTTGCTTTTTTGAAAAAAAGTAACCAAAAAACTTTAACCGCTTCGCGGTGGATTTTTATAGGCATGTGTAGATGTTGCCAAGGCCTCCCCCTTGGGGGAGGAAAGCGCGTCGCAGACGTGCAGGTGGGGGTTGCGCAAAGAACCAAAAAACTTTAACCGCTTCGCGGTGGATGTTTTTTAGTGATGTGTAGGTGTTGCTCGTGTAGGGGCGGCAATCTGCCGCCCGTCCTCCTAATGGCGTGCGGAAGATCCACGGGCGGCTACTAGCCGCCCCTACACGCGGGGGCAGCGCAGCTGCCATGACCGTAGGGAAGCGTCTCTGCTGCCCGTGGTTTTTTATCGGTCTTGCTCGGCCTTTGGCCGCATTACGCGTAGGGGCGAGCTGTGCTCGTCCGCAACTCGTCATCTCGCTTAGCAGCGCGACAATTAAGCATTAAGCACTAAGCATTCAGCATTCCCCATATAAGGCCTCAACACCTCCGGCACATGCACCGTGCCATCCTCTCGCAGATGGTTCTCCAAAAATGCAATCAACATGCGCGGCGGGGTAACCACGGTGTTGTTCAGCGTGTGGGCATAATAATTGGACCTGCGGTCTGGCTCCGTCGCTTCGCTGTGCCCTCTTACACGAATCCCAAGCCTGCGTGCCTGTGCATCGCCTAAGTTCGAGCAACTGCCCACTTCAAAATATTTCTGTTGCCTAGGGGACCAGGCCTCAACCTCAACTTGTTTCACCTTCAGGTCACCTAAATCGCCGCTGCAACACGCTAGGGTGCGCACGGTCATCTCCAGCGACTGAAAGAACTCCACGGTATAGCCCAATATCTTGTCAAACCAGGCGGCGCTGTCTTCGGGTTCGCACACCACGATCATTTCTTGCTTTTCAAACTGATGCACGCGAAACACGCCGCGTTCTTCAATGCCATGCGCGCCAACTTCTTTGCGAAAACACGGCGAATAGCCCGTGAGCAGTTGCGGCAAGCTTTCTTTCGCGCTCAGCGAGTCAATATATCTGCCGATCATGCTGTGTTCGCTCGTGCCGATGAGATATAAGTCTTCGCCTTCTATCTTATACACCATGTCCTGCACATCCGCAAAGCTCATCACGCCCTGCACAACTGAGCTGCGAATCATATATGGCGGAATGCAGTAGGTAAAGCCTTTATTGATCATGAAGTCGCGCGCATAGCTCAACACCGCGCTGTGCAGCCGTGCCACATCACCCATGAGGAAATAGAAGCCATTGCCGCTGGTTTTGCGTGCGCTATCCAGATCAATGCCATGCAACGCTTCCATGATTTCCACGTGATAGGGCACGTCAAAATCCGGTACTTTTGCTTCGCCATAGCGCACAAGTTCCACATTTTCGCTGTCATCTTTGCCCGTGGGCACGCTGTCGTCCATCATTTGCGGCAACACCAGCATGATCTCACGGACTTTCTCGCCCAGCTCTTTCTCTAAAGCTGCCAGTTTGTCTAGTTCTGTGCCCATGGCGGCGATTTCCGCTTTCTTTGCGTTCGCTTCGTCGAGCTTCTTTTGCGCCATCAGTCCGCCGATTTCCTTGCTGCCTTTGTTTCGTGCCGCGCGCAGGTTTTCGGCCTGCTGCAACGCCGCGCGATATTGCTCATCCAATGCAATCACGTTGTCCACAAGCTCCAGTTTATCATCTTGAAACTTGCGCTTGATATTTTCCTTCACGGCATCGGGATTCTGCCGCACAAATTTAATGTCTAGCATATGTTATTCTCCTTAATGGGATTATGGGTTGTGGCAAGGGCGTTTATGCGCTGGAGAATGTATCTCCGATAAGTCAAGCGATGCCAAAAATAATTGTAGATTAAAAGCCTGCAATCGCTCCGCGAGCCTTCCTCACCCCTCGCGGCTCGGGGAGCTCCTTCCAGAGGAAGGAGCTAAGGCTTGTTTCTTCAAGTTGCGCTGGCGGTTTATTCTTAAGCCCCAAGCTCCTTCCCTTGGAAGGAGCTGTCACCTCGGGTGACTGAGGAAGGCTCGCGGAGCGACAATTCCCCTCCGTGGAGGGGTGGCGCGCGAAGCGTGACGGGGTGGTCTTCCCCTACACCGTCTCCAGCAACTTCGCAATGCGCTGCAAATCTTCTTGGTTGTGGAAGTCAATCACCAGTGTGCCGTTTTCGTTTTTGCCGCGGGTTTCCACCTTCACACGGCGGCCCATGCATTGCTCCAAGCTCAGCTGCACTTCGTCATAGAACGAAGCACGGCGCGGTTCATAAAGAAAATCAGCAGAAACATCCGGCGGCGCTTGCACTGCGTTTTCGCGCTTGACCAGACGTTCGGTTTCGCGCACGCTAAGCTCCCCCGCCACCACTTCTTCGGCGATTCGCTCGGCCGAACTGTGCAGATAATCCAATGCCAGCAGCGCGCGCGCATGCCCGGCCGAAAGCTTGCCCTCGCGCACCAGTTCCATCGCGCCGTCAGGCAGATTGAGCAAACGCAATGCGTTGCCCACTGCCGAGCGCGATTTCCCCAGCCTGCGCGACACTTCTTCCTGCGTCAGGTCGAAGGCGTCCATCAGCTGTTGATAGCCCGCTGCCTCTTCCATGGGATTAAGGTCTTCGCGTTGCAGATTTTCAATCAACGCGGCAGCCATGGCTTCTTCGTCGGTGAAGTCGCGGATAACCACGGGTACTTCGGCAAGTCCAGCGGCACGCGCGGCACGCCAACGGCGCTCGCCCGCAATGATTTGATAAGCTCCGCTGGGCTGTGGCCGCACCAAAATAGGCTGCAGCACGCCGTGTTCCGCAATGGAACGCGACAATTCCGTCAGCGACTCTTCATTAAATAGCTGGCGCGGCTGCTCGCGGTTGGGTTCAAGGTCCATCACGCGCAGCTTCACCTGCGACAGCGCGGCGGTTTGTTCATCCAAACCACCGTTTTCTTCAAACAGGCTATCCAATCCTCGGCCTAATGCGCTCTTTTTTGCTGTTGGCATATTACTCCCCTTTTATCATTATCTATGCATCCCGGCGCGCCAAAGGCACGCCCTACAGGGATTTGGCCAAAGGCCATTAGTTCGCTTCATAAAACGTGTCTTCTTTCCAGCGCGCGGGGTTCTCTGCAATATATAGTTAAACAACTTGAAAACGGTTCGCTCTACTCCACCCTCACCCCTCGCTACTCGGGGAGCTCCCTCCCAAGGAGGGAGCGTGGGCTTGCAGCCGAAGGTGCGCTATCGTTATCCTCTTACGCCTCCGCTCCCTCTTCTGGAGGGAGCTCCCCGAGTAGCGAGGGGTGAGGGTGGCAAGTATCTAAAACGATTCTCAAGTTGTTCTACTATATTGCCTGATGTTGCGATACGCTTGTACGCCATAAATAATTCGACATCACCACAACCTCCTCATGAAACCCGGCCTTTGGCCGTGTCCCTGTAGGGCGTGCCTTTGGCGCGCCGTGGATTTTATCTCAATAGACTGCAAATGCTAGAAATTGTTTCACGTGAAACAAAATTTATGCGAAGTTAATGTCGCGCATAATGCACGCCCTTGCCATTGCTTTGCAAAAACTCCCGCGCAAGCTCTTGATAGCTGGTGGTGCCGCGCGAATGGCTGTCGTAGTACATCACCGGCTTGCCGAAGCTGGGGGCTTCGCTCAGCCGCACATTGCGGGGAATAACCGCACTGTAGACTCTCCGCGGGAAAAAGCGCTTGACTTCGTCAACAACAGCTTGCGTGAGATTTAACCGACCGTCGTACATCGTCAGCGCAACGCCTTCAATGTCGATGAGCGGGTTCCACAGGCGCTTGACCTGCCGCACCGTTTGCATCAGCTGCGAAAGTCCCTCCAACGCGAAATACTCACACTGAATCGGCACCAAAAAGGTGTCGCTGGCCACCAAAGCGTTGATGGTCACCAAACCCAGCGTGGGCGGGCAATCCATGAAGATGAAGTCGTAGTCGTCACGCACCAGCGCAAGCGCTTGCTTTAGCTTGCTTTCGCGCTGCGGCAGCTCAACCAAGTCGAGCTCTGCGCCCGCAAGGTTGATGCTGCTGGGTAGCAACGATAAATTGCTGAACTGCGTGGGCACAATGGCGTCCGTGGCACGCAGCCCGCCGATGATGACTTCATATGACGAGGTGTGCAGCTTTTTTTTGTTCACGCCAAGGCCGGTGGTGGCGTTGCCTTGGGGATCAATGTCGGCCAGCAGCACGCGGTAGCCCTCGGCACCCACGGCAGCGGCTAGATTGACGGCGGTGGTGGTCTTGCCTACCCCGCCCTTTTGGTTGACGATTGCAACAATTTTTCCCATGGATGATTTATCCTTTCCAATTTTGACGCACTCTTCCTTCTATTATAGCATATTAGATGGATGAGTACAAGCTATAAATGAAAAAAAGCCTGTGATTTTACACACAGGCCATAATAATGCGCAATTCGTAATGCGTAATGAGCAATTAGCGAGGAATGTTTCATGAAAAATGGATAAAGCACAGCGAAGCGACCGAGCTCCACCGCAGGTGGTGTTTCACGTGAAACAATTTTTATGCGAAGTTGGACTAGCGGGTGCGGTCGCTCATGAATAAGTATCCATAAAGGCCAAAGCGACCGACGCCGATATATCTGTGTTCGGGCGACAGAATATAGGCCCTGTGGCCAGACGA
This sequence comes from Oscillospiraceae bacterium, assembly GCA_009785335.1. Taxonomy (GTDB): domain Bacteria; phylum Bacillota; class Clostridia; order Oscillospirales; family Acutalibacteraceae; genus WRMQ01. Next base: position 18,300 of record WQWM01000005.1, on the reverse strand, counting down.
GTTCATCCATACAGTTACTAGTCTTTCTGGGGTTCCGGGACCTACAATGGCGTTTCCGCCATTCCATGATAACCGCCCGCCAAACGCGCGCACTACGTTGTACGATGCGCCATGTCTTGCGCCCACAACACGGTATGGACCGACGTTGTGCCCCATCCCAAGATTGAGTTGGCTCATTTGCTGGGCATAAAACCGACCCGACATCATGAGGACATCGTTAATTTGCAGCTCTCTGAGTCTGCGCGACCTGCGCTGCTCATTCACCAGCCGCACAACTTCGAGCTCAAATTCTGTTGGACCTCCGAGTGTTCTATATTCGTTAATCCACGCTCGCCGCTGGCTTGCGGTGAGCCGACGATTGGGCAGCATGGACGCTCCTTCGTTCACTTGCTGTTGCGTTGTGGTGGTTGTTGGAATTGTCACCCTCGAATTCCAAGGCTGGAGCATCAGGACGCCAATCCCCAGCACAAACAACAGTGCAAGTAGCGCGGCCAAAATTACTCTCGTTGCAGTTGTCATAGCATTATCTCCTTTTTATATTTGAATATCTTTAATTATAACTCCTAGTTATCGACATGTCAAGTTTTTTTGAGAAATCAGCGAAATGTTTCACGTGAAACAAAACTTATGCGAAGTTGAATGCGGTGTGTGGGACGGGGAGGCGCGGACGAGCAAAGCTCGCCCCTACGCGTGAAGCGGCCCGAGGCCGTGGAGGTTTTTGTCGCAACGTTAATCAAGCCGCAACCAAGGGCCTTTGGCCCAATTTCTTGTAGGGACGAGCTTTGCTCGTCCGAAATATCAATACCATTGTATAAAAGCGCCAAATGATATATCGCCCGAACCATAACATCCCCACAAAACCGACAAACGAGCAAACACCGAAGTGCTTACCCGTTCGCCGGATGATGTGGGGGTGTGAAAGAGAAAAGAAGAAAGCAAAATTAGATGGGGCTGTGTTCTATCACAGCAGTTGCGAAGGCGCAACTGGTAGCGGCTGGCTTGGATTGTGTGAGAATGAAGAGCGTGCAGCGAAGTGCCCGAGCCCCACCGCAGGTGGTGTTTCACGTGAAACAAAATTTATGCGAAGTTGAGTGGATTGTTCTCGTAAAGGATGCCTGCAAATCAACTAGACTATAATCAGCATGTAGGGGCGGCTTGCAAGCCGCCCGGGCAAAAATACTGGATTAAGTGGTTATCTCGGGCGGCTTGCAAGCCGCCCCTACATGCTGACGATAATTTGCATTTTTGTTCAATGCGAAGTTGGATTTATACTCTTCTGGTGGCCACTAGGCGTTCTTTGGGAATCATCACGGTGTAGATTAAGTAATCGTCGTTTTCGCTTTTTTCGCTATGTGCCTCAATGCCTGAGCTGCGCATAGTGTCTACCGCATGGTGAATGGTGTTGACAAATAGGCGCACATCGCGCACCAGACGCACATGTGGGCGTGCACGCGCTGGCACGTTGACCTCTTGCAGCGTGTTGGTGATGAAGGTTTCGGCTTCGTGCACATTCATCTTGCGTTTGATGATGCGCTGCAGCAGTTCGCGCTGCAACACGGGGTCGGTGACGCGGAGCAGTGCACGGGCGTGGCGTTCGGTGAGCTTGGCGTGCTCGATTTCATCGCGCAGGTCGGCGGGCAGCTTGAGCAGACGCAGTTTGTTCGACAGCGTGCTGGGGGCCATGCCGATTTGCCTAGCAGCTTGCTCTTGCGAAAGGCGATAGCAGGTGAGAAGTTTATGTATGGCGGCGGCTTCCTCGAAAAAGCCAAGGTCTTGCCGTTGCAGGTTTTCGACCAAGGCGAGCACGGCGGAGCGTTCATCTGTGACGTAGCTCATCAGGCAGGGCACGCGCTCGAGCCCGGCAAGTTTGGCGGCACGCAGGCGGCGCTCGCCTGCGATGAGCTCAAATGTTTCGTTCGGCAGGCGACGCACCGCAAGGGGTTGCAAAATGCCGTTTTCGCGGATGGATTCGGCCAGGCCTTGCAGCTCGACGGGGCAAAATTGGCGGCGCGGTTGGTTGGGATTCGGTGAAATGCTGCCCAGCGGCAGCTGCAACACCATGCCGGGTTCGGGTTTACCTCTATCTTTTAACCTCAAACTTACCCCGCCTCCTTTTTTGCGAAAGCTCACGCTGCGGCTTGAGAATTGCTTTAGCGGTTCACTTGGCCGCTCAATCCTCCTTTGCCAATTTATGGTATAGTCATTATAACACATTGTTTGCGGCTTGTCCAGCTTTTTCGGTCGCAAAATTCGACTTACTTTTCTTTCAAGAAAAGTAAGCAAAAGAACTTTAGTCGCTTCGCGGTGTTCTATTATAGATTGCGGAGAACTTTCTGCGGGATGTAGGGGCGGATAGTATCCGCCCGATCCTTTCCATCCCGTCATAAAACTCACGGGCGGCAGGTTGCCGCCCCTACACGCGGGCCGTGGGTGTAGCCGGTGTTTTTGCCCAGATGGCGACAAAACAGACGGCATCTCTGCCGCCTGTGTGGTTATTCTGTTTCTGCTGCTTGGGTAGGATAAATGTGCTGGGGAATGAATCCATCATCTTGCGCTGTGATTTGGTCGGCGTTTTCGTGACCGTCGACTTGCACAACGCTGATGCGTCCGTCATCGCTTTGATAAACAATGGTTTCGTGGAACTGCGTTGGATATTCGACCACGGACACGAAGGTGCCGGTGCTAAACGACACCGAGGCAATCATCAACAGCAGCAGCGGCACTACCAGCAGCGTGATAACGGCGCCAAGCACAACGCGCCAGATGCGGCGTGAGCGATGGTTTCGGATGGCGAGGTGCTCGTTGATGCGGACGAGTTGTTCGACGACAGCGTTGATGCCGGTTTCGGGCGTGATTTCGGTCTGTGTGCCCAGCAGGGTTCCCACGGGCACCTCCAGCACATCGGCCAATTGTGTGAGCAAATCAGCGTCGGGCACCGATAGCCCTTTTTCCCACTTGCTGACGGTTTGGCGCACCACATTGAGCCGAACGGCCAGTTCCTCTTGCGAAAAGTTTTTTGCTTTGCGCAGTTGTTTGATGTTTGAGTTGAGCATGTTAATCTCTCCTTTCTTCGCTTATTATAGCACGAAAGCAGTTGCCTGGCAAGCAACAGAAATTAACAATGGCGTGATTTGTGGTGTTTTGGGGGAAAGGGGGGGCGGCGGGATGTAGGGGCGGATGCAAATCCGCCCGGGATAATATCTTAAGCCAGTATTTTTGCTCGGGCGGCTTACAAGCCGCCCCTACATGCTGACGATAGTCATGTAGACTATTTGAAGACGGAGCCTATCGCCTACGAAAATATATTGATGCGCGAAAGTGTGCTGAGTTAATCATCGCCAGATGGCCTATTCAGTTGCCAACATCGCGCCGCCAACCCACATGCGCACCAGTTCGCCAGTTGTGCCACGCACGGCGATGTCATACACCACACCCTCCCAGCCGGGGACGCCGGGCTGACGGAAGCTGAGCACCCAAAGATCCTCAAGGGGGTCAACCGTGACCATGGAGAGCTCTACGTTGAGGAAATTGCCCTCGGCTTGTTCTTGTGCGAGGATGGCTTCGGCTAAGTCTGCGGCTGCGTTTTGGTCGCCGACCGCAATGGGCTGACCGAATAGCGCAGCTACGGCTTCGCTTGGCTGACGGGTTTCGCCAACTTCGTCCCACATTAACTCGTCGTATAATTCGATATTGCCGTCTTCGTTGATGCGATAGACGCTGCGCCATGGCTGCATAGACAACACCATCATGCGGAACATGATGCCGGGTTCATCGAGGTTGAAGGAGCCGTCGGGGGCGGGGTGGCGCCAGACGCGTTGGTTGGCTTGGCTTGTGCAGCTGGTGAACATGGCTGGTACAAGAAGGGCGAGGATGAGTAGGATGGGCAGTAGTTTTTTCATGGGAGTTCTCCTTTTGATATGGATTTGGGTGGCAAGAAAATTTATGGCTTGGGCGGCTTGCAGGTGACCTGCGATAATCACTTAAGCCAGTATTTTTGCCTGGGCGGATTCACATCCGCCCCTACATGCTGACAAAAGCGACCGAAAAATCATCACAGTGGCTTGCTCTTAATCAGTCGGTTTTCGCGGGGGTATTCCTGTGGAGTTTCGCGCACTTTTTTGATAATAACGAATGTGCGCTCGCCATGGGCGGTGTTGTGCGAGACGGTTTGCGAGACTTGGCCGCCGAGCAGATTGATGGCATTTTCGGCTTGCGCGAGCTCTTCTTGCGTGCGCTCGGGCGTGCCTTTGTAGGCCACGAAGATCCCATCAGGCTGCACAAACGGCAGACACCACTCGCACAGCACGGGCAATGCGGCCACCGCTCGGCTGACGACGATGTGGAATTGTTCCCGAAGGTCGGGATTGTGGGCAGCTTCTTCAGCGCGGGCGTTGTGGACTTCTAAGCTAGCCTTGGGGCCAGTGCGGGATTCAGCTAGGCGAGCGAGTTTACCGTCCGATGCGGTGAGCTTGAGCTCTTTGCCTAGCATTTGCAGAAAGGCGCACTTCTTTGCTGAGGCTTCAAGCAGCACAACGTGGAGATCTGGCCGAGCGATTTTGAGCGGCACGCCGGGGAAGCCCGCGCCGCTGCCGACGTCGAGCACATAATGGTTGGGTTGCAGGTGCGGGGTTAGCTCGGGAATTTGCAGGATGGCCATGCTATCGGCAAAGTGCTTTTGGCGGATTTCGTCCGGGTCTGTGATGGCGGTGAGGTTATACTTTGCGTTTTCGCGCAGGAGGATGTCTTGATAGAGCGCGAATTTGTCGAGTATGTCGGTTTTCACTTTTGTTTTGGCGAGGGATTGTAGGTGGTGTTTCATGGGGGCTCCTTTGTGAATGCTTAATGCGAAGGGGGTGCGAATCGCTTCGCGAGCCTTCCTCAGTCCGCGCCGCGCGATCAAATCTTTCGACGGGATGTAGGGGCGGATTTACATCCGCCCGAAATTTAATAGACTGGACGGCTTGCAAGCGACTCGTGATGATTACTTAAGCCAGTATTTTTGCCCGGGTGGCTTGCAAGCCACCCCTACATGCTGACGTGAATGTCAGCGGAATTGTCGCTCCGCGAGCCTTCCTCAGTCCGCGCGGCGCGGCCAGCTCCTTCCTGAGGAAGGAGCCTAGGGATTAAGGATTTAACGACAGCGAAACATTATGCAGGGGAGGATGCACATGATTTTAGCTTGCGGGGAGTGATACTCCCCGCCTAAAACGAACCCTCTATAGGGCGTGCGTAATACGCACGCGTGTTCTCGGCGAGTGAGTAGTGCGCGTATCACGCGCACCCTGCGGTGCATACGTTTTAGGCGGCGCGTATCACGCGGCGCAGGACAATCGCCTTGCGCAGGTGGAAGCGAAAAACGCCCGCAGGGGTTACTTTTTTTTCAAATACAGCAGCAGAATCTCCACGTCCGCGGGGTTGACGCCGCTGATGCGCGCGGCCGCGCCGAGAGTTTCGGGGCGGGCAGCAGTGAGCTTTTGCCGCGCCTCAATGCGCAAGGCGGTGATGGCTTGGTAGTCAAGATCGCTGGGGAGGGGAACGTGCTCGAGCCGCAGCATTTCTTGCACTTGGGCTTGCTGCCGCTTGAGATAACCCTCATATTTAATGTCGGTTTCGACGTTGGTGATGACTTCAGCGGGCAAGGCAGGGCGTTCGGGGTCGTGGTTTGCGAGGGCGGCATAATCAAGTTCGGGGCGGCGCAAGAGCTCAAACAATGTGGCAGACTTGCCTTGCCAAATGATGCGTACGCTAGCGAGCCGCTGCTTTTCTTGCTCGATTTGGGCTTGCTTGGCTTCATATTGGGCGAAGCGTTCGTTGGATATTAGACCAAGCTTGTGCCCATGCGGGGTGAGGCGGCGGTCGGCGGTGTCGTGCCGCAACAACAGGCGATACTCAGCGCGGGAGGTCATCATGCGGTAGGGTTCATTGGTGCCTTTGTTGACCAAGTCGTCGATGAGAATGCCGATGTAGGCTTCGTGGCGACCGAGGGTGAATTCTTCACGGTCAAGAATTTTGTGGGCGGCGTTGATGCCTGCCATGAGGCCTTGTGCGGCGGCTTCTTCATAGCCTGAAGAGCCGTTGAATTGCCCTGCGCCAAAGAGGCCGAGATGCTCGCGGAACTCGAGGGTGGGGCGCAAGGCGAGGGGATTGACGCAGTCGTACTCAATGGCATAGGCTGGGCGCATGACTTCGGCGTGTTCAAGGCCCGGTATGGTTTGCAGAATTTGATGCTGCACATCTTTGGGCAGCGATGACGACAGGCCTTGCAGATACATTTCGTTGGTGGTGAGGCCACAGGGCTCGATGAAGAGGTTGTGGCGTTCTTTGTCGGCGAATCGCACGATTTTGTCCTCGATGGAGGGGCAGTAGCGCGCGCCGATGCCGTCGATGATGCCGCTATACATGGGAGATTGGTGCAGGTTGGCGAGGATGACTTGTTTGGTTTGTTCTGTTGTGAATGTTAGGTGGCAGGGTGTTTGTGAGAGTTTTATGGCTTCGGGCGGCAGATTGCCGCCCCTACACGCTAAATTGCGGGTGGATATGGGCTCTTCAAAAGAAAACGGCGTGGGGTTTTCATCGCCGGGTTGTTCGGTGGTTTGGGTGAAGTCTATCGACCGGCGGTTCACGCGTGGCGGTGTGCCCGTTTTAAAGCGTTGCAGGGGGACATTCAGTTGCTCAAGCGAATCGCTGAGTTGCATGGCGGCGGGCAGGCCGTCGGGCCCAGATTGGTGGTTGTGCTGGCCGATGTGCACCCGCGCACGCAAGAAAGTGCCCGTGGCTAAGATGACGCATTGGGCGGTGTAGGTTGTGCCGGTGAGGAGGGTGACTTGCCAATGCGTAATGCGTAATGCGCAATGCGTAATGGATGTTACCTCGCCCTGTATCAGATGGAGGTTCTCTTGTTGTTCAAGGCGCAGTTTCATGGTGTCGGCATAAGCGCGGCGGTCAACTTGTGCGCGAGGAGAGTGCACTGCCGGGCCTTTGCCTAGGTTCAGCATGCGAAACTGAATGGTGGTTTCGTCTGCAACTTTGCCCATTTCGCCGCCCAGTGCGTCGATTTCGCGCACGATGTGCCCTTTTGAACTGCCGCCGATGGATGGATTGCAGGGCATGTTCCCCACTGCATCCAGCGATTGCGTGAAGATGGCTGTGCGGCAGCCAAGGCGTGCAGCGGCAAGGCCAGCCTCGATGCCTGCGTGGCCTGCGCCGATGATGATGATGTCGTAGGTGTTGTTCATGGGCTCCTTTTCTGTTCTTTTTTGAAAAAAAGAACCAAAAAACTTTGGTCGCCTTTGGCGATGGTTAGTGAAAGACGAATTGGGGGAATTGCGGCGTGAAAGGGTGCGATTTTGCTGCTCGTATTCTTCCAGATGCCATAAGACATTCGGGTGGCTTGCAAGCCACCCCCTACATGCAGACGCGGATGTAGAACATGAGTGGCTCCTTGGTGAATGCTAAGTGCTAAGTGCTTAATTCGCTCCGCGTGGCTTATAAAATCTGTGGGCGAGCGAGGACGCTCGCCCCTACATGCAGACAAAAGCGACTGCGAAGTCATCGCTCCGCGAGCCTTCCTCACCCTCCCCGAGTTACCACCCCACAAATGCAAGCATTTGCGGGGACCCCGGGTCGGGAGCTCCTTCCTGAGGAAGGAGCTTGGGGGCTTGCTTTTTCGACTTCCATTAATAGTCCACTGCGAAGCGGCCCCCTCAGTCACGCCTTGCGGCGTGCCAGCTCCCCCGCACGCGGTGGAGCCTTTGGCAACACCTACACAACACATAAATATCCACCGCGAAGCGGCTGAAGTTTTTTGCGCAACTTTTTTTCAAAAAAGTTGCAAAAGCCACGCGCTTACTTGCCAACACAGAAGCGGGCGAAAACTTCGTCTACCACGACATCAGTCGCGCGTTCGCCGGTGAGAGCAAACAATTGTGTGATGGCGTCTTCGATGCAGATGGAGATGGCATCGAGGGGATAGCCAGATTGGTGTGCGGTGAGGGCTTCTTCGATGGCGGAAAGGGCTTGCTGGGCACAAACGCGTTGCCGCTCGTTGGCAAGCATGGCCTCGTTGGGGTTGAATGAGCTGGTGTTGAGCAGTTGCTCGATAGCTTGGGTGAGGGCGGGGATGCCGATGCCATGCAGGGCAGAGAGGGGGACTGTAGGGGCGGATGTAAATCCGCCCGAAGCAGAAATATCGCATAAATCACATTTATTGAAAATCACAATGGTGCGGGTGGAATCGCATTGTGATAGCAGTTCATGATCTTCTGCGGTAAGGGGTTGTGAAGCATCAAACACGGCGAGGATGAGGTCTGCTTGGGCGAGGGCCGTGCGGCTGCGCTGCACACCTGCAGCTTCGATGGCGTCTTCGGTGTGGCGGATGCCTGCGGTATCGCTGAGGCGCAGGGTTAAGTTGCCCAGCTGCACGGTTTCGGTGACGGTATCACGCGTGGTGCCAGGGGTGGGCGTAACGATGGCGCGATCATAGCCCGCAAGCAGGTTGAGCAGGCTGGATTTGCCGACATTTGGGCGGCCAACGAGTGCTGTGTTAATGCCTTGCAGCATGAGATTGTCACGCGGGGCGCGGGCGATGAGCGCGTGTAAATCTTGCTGGGCGGTTTGTAGTATATTGCTGATTTCTTCGCTTTGCAGGGCGGGGATGTCTTCTTCGGGATAATCGACCCAGGCGGAAATGTGCGCTTGCAGGGCGATGAGCGCTGCGCGGGTTTGGTCAATCGCTTGGCTGAGTGCGCCGCCCATGGCCGCCTGTGCTGCGCGAGCCGCTTGCTCGCTGGTTGCGGCAATCAGTTGCATGACGGCCTCGGCCTGGGTGAGATTGAGGCGGCCGTTTTCGTAGGCGCGGCGGGTGAACTCGCCCGGACCTGCCGGTTGCGCACCTGCGGCGAATACCGCTTGCAATGCGCGCTGCATCACCACCATGCCGCCGTGGCACTGGAATTCGACGACGTGTTCGCCGGTGTAGCTGTGCGGGGCGGGGAAGAACAAGCAAATGATATCATCGACCACCTGCGGTGGGGCTTCGTAGGCATCAAAAAAAGGCTGGTTTTGGGGCGATGGAAAATCATGTAACGTGCCGTAGGCCATGGTATGGCTGCGCAATTGGCTGTAATCAAGCGGTTTTTTAGGCACGAATAGCCGCTGTGCGATGTCAAACGCGGCGTGACCGCTGATGCGGATCACACCGATGCCGCCGGGGGCTTGGGCGGTGGCGATGGCTGCGATGGTTGGGTTGGGCATGAGAGTTGTAGACCCTTAATTAAATAAGATTTTGAGATTTCGGGCGGCAAAATTGCCGCCCCTACATGCTGACGCGGGTAAGCAGAAGATCCTCGCTCCGCGAGCCTTCCTCACCCTCCCCGAGTTACCACCCCAAAAATGCAAGCATTTCCGGGGACCCCGGAGTCGGGAGCTCCTTCCAGGGGAAGGAGCTTGGAGGCTTGTTTCTTATATGCTCATAAATAGTTCAGCGCGAAGCGGCTAGGTTTTTTTGTAGTTCGCCTGCCCCCTCAGTCACGCCTTGCGGCGCGCCAGCTCCCCCGCACGCGGTGGAGCCTTTGGCAACACCTACACATCCCTATCAAAATCCCCCGCGAAGCGGCTAGGTTTTTTTGGTTCTTTTTTTGCAAAAAAAGAACACGCGCCCCGGTCTGCGCAAACACAGTGCCGCGGCAAGCATGGCGCATGTGGCAATGCCTGCCATGACGAGAAAACCAAAGTGTAAATCGCGGGTGTCGGCTAAGATGCCCATGATGAGTGGACCGGCTGTCATGCCGATGCCGTAGATAGACTGGAAAAATCCCATGGCTGCGCCGCGTTGTTCTAGCGCAACGCGCTCAACACACAGACCCATGAGCAGCGAAAACGTGAGCGTTGTGCCAATGCCGCCAAGTGCTTGCACCCAATATAACTGCATGATGGTTGCGGTGAAGGGTACGAAAACGCAATACAATGCCGTGAAGAAAAAGCCGATGACCACGAGCGGTTTGGCGTCTATCCGCCGCAAGATGAACTTGCTGAGCAGAAAGCTGAGGACTATGCTCGGCACGAGCAGTGCCACTTGAATTCCACCGAGCGCAGCGGGCGTTGCTCCGATGCTTACCGCGTGATTTGGCGTGAATGTGGTAGCGGTGGCAAAGGCAAGCAATTGCACGAATACCGCGAGCACGCTGGTGACGAGCAGATTGCGCTCTTTGGCGACGGCGAGGAAATCACGCAGCTTAAGGTGCGTTTGTGGGGTGGATTGCTTGGGTTCGGTGATGAATAAGCTGAGCACAAACCCTGCAAAGCCGCCAATCGCGCTGACTAAAAATGCCGCTTGCGGGGTGATGGCTGACGCAACCATTGCACCGGTGATGAATGCCAACAATCGCCCGATTTGATTAGCCATGTTGATGACGGTGATGGGGCGTGCGGCTTGCTCGGTATTAAAGTAGCTGACGTAGAGCACCGTCATGGACACCCAAGATGATGCTGCCACACCGCCGAGGGCTCGTCCCAGCAAAAATCCCGCAGGGTTATGGAACAGGAACATGATAAGTCCGGCGAGGGCCGCGCACAGGCAGCCTGCACAAACGAAGAATTTCCGCTGCCATTTGTCGCTGAGAATGCCGACGGGAATGCGCAGGACAAATTGCGTGAAGCCATATGCACCGCCGATGATGCCCATGAGCGACGCAACCGCGCCCATGGTGATGAGCTGCGGGTTAACGAACGGCGTGTGGGCGTATTGCGCGAACCAGAAGATGGCGGCGGTGAAGAAGAGGATGTGTTTTGATAAATTTGCTTTAGTCATTGATTTTTAACTCCGACCACCTTAACTATGGTCTATTCTGGTTTGATGAAGATGCGGGGGTTAATAAAGAGATGCGGCCCGAGGTCGTGGTGCTGCAAGTTCGTCGCTCCGCGAGCCTTCCTCACCCCTCGCGACTCGGGGAGCTCCTTCCGGGGGAAGGAGCTAGGGCTTAAGGATATCACGGCAGTGATTTTTGTGACGAGAGGAAGGAGAGCGGGCGGCAGGTTGCCGCCCCTACACGCGCAACCTTAATGCGTTTATCAATAATCAATCGCGAAGCGGAATGGAATTTTGCGCGATACCCCCACCCGCACGTCTGGCGACGCGCTTTCCTCCCCCAAGGGGGAGGCACAAAGCCCCTGCGTTGCATTTGCTTTGCAGGTTTTGAAGCTTCAACTTCTCATAAACACTCCACCGCGAAGCGGCTAGGTTTTTTTGGTTACTTTGCGTAACCCCCACCTGCACGTCTGGCGACGCGCTTTCCTCCCCCAATGACCCACCCCACAAATGCAAGCATTTGCGGGGACCCCGGAGGGGAGGCCTTGGCAACACCTGCACAGCTCATAAAAATCCCACGCGAAGCGGCTAAAGTTTTTGGTTCTTTTTTTCAAAAAAGAACAAGAAAAATCACAGCAGCACATTTTCGCGGGTGGGGGCGTTGAGGTGGTTTTGGTTGAACCAGAAATCATAGACCGCGGCAACGGTGGGAATGACGATGGCAGAGCCGCGTCCGCCTTCGCCGATGGCGATGACGGCGATTTCGGGGTTATCATAGGGCGCGAAAGAGATGAACAGGCCGTTTGAGGTGAGCGTGTTGCGGCCGTTGATGGTGCGATAAACCTCGCTGGTGCCGGTTTTGCCGGCCACGCGCACGGGTAGATTGTTAAAATAACGCTGCACAAGCGTGCCGGGATGGTTTGCGCTGTCACGCATGACATCGTGCATGAATTCGTAGTGGCGGCGTTCAACGCCCGTGCGGCTGAGGACTTCGGGCTCGTTGACGCGGATGATCTCATTGGTGCCGGGGCGACGCACAGAGTGAATGTAACTGGCGGAAAGGCGCTCGCCGAAGTTGGCGATGGTGGCGGTGCTCACGGCCAACTGCATGGGTGTGAATAGGTTGCCTTGACCGATAGCGGTGAGCAGATTGAGGCCTTCATAGAACGTTTGGCCGCGGCTGGCGCGAAACTCGGGGGAATCCATCACGCCGACGGTTTCGGGGAGTTCAACGCCGGTGGGCACGCCAAGGCCTTGGGCCATGCGATAGGCGTTGATTTGGGCGTAGCGCAATTGCCTGCCCATGTGATAATAGAAAAAGTTGCAGCTGTCGATCATCGCGCGGCGCACATTGACTGGATTGCCGCGGTGCAAAAACACCTGCGGACAACGGAATGTGGTGCCGCCGAAGTGATACACACCGGTGCAGCGAATGGACCAGCTGGGTGTGATGATGCCCTCTTGCAGGGCGGCCAAGGAAAGGGTGGCTTTGATGGTTGAGCCGGGTTCATAGGCACCCATGAGGGCGCGATTGAGCAAGGGGGTGCGGGGGTTGCCGTGCAGGTCTGCGAAATTGACGGCGTATTCGGTGACATCAAAGCTGGGGTAGTTGACGGAGGCGAGGACCTCGAAGGTGCGGGTGCACATGACCACAACTGAGCCGCCAACAGGGACGCCCGTGTGCCGACGCGCGGGGTTAGCGTGCATGCTGGCGGGGAAAAACTCCTCGATCATCGCTTGCAGACCGGAATCGATGGTGGTGACGACGGTGTTGCCCGGTTGGGGTGGGGTGGTGATTTCCTGCGTGGTTTCGCCGGTGTTGCGGTTGATGGTGATGGTCATTTCGCCTTCGCGGCCACGTAAATCTGGCTGGGCAGCGCGTTCGAGGCCAAAGGCACCGTAATCATCGATGAGGCGGTAGGGCTGGTCGCTGTCGCGGTGACGAGCGTGGTCGGCGGCGGTGATGCCGGTGACACGGCCGAGGGTATGCGGGGCAAGAGTGCCGCTGAGATGCTGGCGTGCGGGCACCGCCTGGGTGCGCACACCGGGGAAGTTTTGATGATTCTCCAGCACATAGGATACGATTTCGCTGCTGACGTTGTGCGCGAAAATATAGGGCACGCCGATTCGGTATTCCATGCGCCACATGTTGTATTGAATGGAAGCGATGTCACGCGCGAGTTGCGGCTCGAAATCTTGCAGATCGAAACGCTCGGGTGCTAGCAGGGCATGAAAAGCGTCTTGCGCGCTGGCCCATTCGTTTAGCCGCAGGAAATCATGCGCTTTCATGCGGGCGATGTCCTCTTCGCGGTCTTCTTCAAATTGCGGGTGGCCGTTTTCATCTAAATAGATGGGAAGGGTGTTAAGCCATTCGGCATCGTGTTCATCGAACAATGCAAGCAATGCGGCGAGTAATGCATTGCGGCGTGCTTGTTGTTCGGCGTTTTCGCGGCTGGGGAAAAAGGGGGCCTCGAACACCAAGGCGGTAGAGGTTTCGTTGAACACCAAGGGCACGCCGTTGCGGTCGAGGATAATTCCCCGTGCAGCGGGGATGGGCGCGGTGGTGGTGATGAGTTGGCCGACGTTGACGTAATATTCGCCGCGCAGGATTTGCTGGGCGAACAACTGCAACACAAAGCCCGAAAGTATGGTGACAATCAGACCAATGATGACGAGGGTGCGTAAGCGGAGTTTTTGGAGGTTCATGGGCTTCACTCTTTCTGGGAGGATTAGGTGGGGAGCGGCAAACGATAGCGCGACATCACGTGTAGGGGCGGTTATTAACCGCCCGTGGAGTTAGATGGCGAGAGCGAGAAGAACGGGCGGCAGTGAGATGAAAATCACGGCACGCCAGAGGCACGCCCTACAGGAATGCGGCCCGAGGCCGAGTTATAGCCGCGATGAAGGTGAAAAACGCAGGGGGTGTCGCTCCGCGAGCCTTCCTCAGTCGCGCGCGGCGCGTGCCAGCTCCTTCCAAGGGAAGGAGCCAAGGATTAAGGATATAACGGCAGTGAATTTTGTAATGAGACGAAGGAGCGTGGGCGGCAGTGAGATGAAAATCACGGCGCGCCAGAGGCACGCCCTACAGGAATGCGGCCCGAGGCCGAGTTATAGCTGCGATGAAGGAGAAAAACGCAGGGGGTGTCGCTCCGCGAGCCTTCCTCACCCTCCCCGAGGTCGGGAGCTCCTTCCAGGGGAAGGAGCTTGGGGGCTTGTTGCTTCGGCTTTCATAAATAGTCCACCGCGAAGCGGCATAGGTTTTTTTGGTTACTTTTTTTGCAAAAAAAGTAACGACTGCGCTAGTCAGCCAGCACGCGCTGCTTGCGGCGGGAGGTGCGGCGCACGATGAGGCTGACGAGGGTGAACATGAGCGGGGCGAGCAGGAGGGTGTAGCCTAGGGAAGGCAGACTTTCGCGCAGGAGCATGGGCATGTTTTGCGCAAACGTGATGCCGGGCAGGGCGAGGGTGTCGAGAGTCCAGCGCAGAAAGATGTAGGCTGCGGTCATGGCGATGGGGATGAGCACTTTGGAGACTTTGTTGCGGTTGAAGAAATAGCGCACACCCATGGCGCAAAGGAATGCCGCAACCGCAAGAAAGACCGCATGATAGGTGCCGTATGGGGCTGCGATATCCCACAGTATGCCGGCGAGGGCACCATAGAGCACGGCAGAGGCGGCTTGGTCGTAATAGGCGATGGCGGCAACCAGCATCAGCAGGGGAAACGCACGTGCGCCATACACCACAGGTAGCCATGGCACAAACTGCGCCATAGCTGTCAGCAGCATCAATGCGCTTAGCGCGATGCGGCGGAGGATTCGGTTGCGTTTATCGTTGTGAGTAGACATCAAATTTAGACCTATGGGGCTAATTTACTTACAGAAAAATTGATCTTTTTCCCAAGTGGCGGGATTGTTTTGGATGTAGTGTTGGATGTGTTGCAACTCCTTGTTGTCGCGCACAATGCTATCAAAATAGGAGCGTTGCCACAGAGAAAAGCCAACTTTACGTGTGACGGCGGCTTTGTAGCCTTGCACGATTTTGGGAATCATACGCTTGCTTAAGGGTTCGGGCGGCGTAATCGCCGCCCCTACAGGTTGCGGCTCAAATATAGCTGCGAGAAAATGTACATGGTTCGGCATGATAACATATTCGATTAGTTCAAATTTCAAATGATTGGCTGTATTAATCAGTTCATTGCGGGCAACTTGACCACGCTCGTTTAATTGCATTTTGCCGTTTTTTACGTTGCTAAGCATTGGCTCGCTATTCTTCACGCATATTGTGATGAAATAAACACCGGCACGGGAATAATCAAAACCTGCCAGCCGAAGAGAATTACGCCGAGTTCGCTCGTTCATGAGACTCTCCTTGCGCAGAGACTGGGGGCGGCGATTACGCCGCCCGTGGATTTAGATGGCGAGAGCGAGAAGAGCGGGCGACAGGTTGCCGCCCCTACATGCTGGCGCGAATGTTAGCGGAAATTATCGCTCCGCGAGCCTTCCTCACCCTCCCCGAGGTCGGGAGCTCCTTCCAGGAGAAGGAGCTTGGGGGCTTGTTGCTTCGGCTTTCATAAACATCCACCGCGAAGCGGCGAAAAGTTTTTTGGTTCTTTTTTGAACCCCCACCTGCACGCCTGCGACGTGCTTTCCTCCCCCAAGGGGGAGGCCTTGGCAACATCTGCACAGCTCATAAAAATCCCACCGCGAAGCGGCGAAAAGTTTTTTGTGCTACTTTTTTTCAAAAAAGTAGCAATCGCCTACTGTGCCGTTAGCACAAACACATCGCGCAGGGTGGCGAAGTCAAGTGCAGGTTCGATGACGGCGGTGAGGTGTAAATATTGCTGGCCAGGTTGCATGCGCGCCACAGTGCCCACAATGAGATTGCGCGGGAAGATGCCGCCCAAACCGCTGGTGGCGATGAGTCTGCCTGCCGCGATTGGCGTAGCGAGATCAAGCTGAGTGATGGCGGTGTAGCCCTGCATGGCAAGCTCAGGCGGGGCGGTGGCGACGCCGATTTCGCTAGAAAGTGTTTCATATACCGCGACGTTGACGTGCGGGTTGAGAATGGTGTGTATGGTAGAACTGGTGAGACCAACTTCGGCGACAACACCCACTAGATTCTGCCCGCGAATGACCGGCATGCCAGCACGGATACCCGACAGACTGCCACGGTTGAGCGTGAAAGCGATCACCGCGCCTGCGCTGTGTTCCACGCCGATGACGG
Source organism: Oscillospiraceae bacterium (assembly GCA_009785335.1). Taxonomy (GTDB): domain Bacteria; phylum Bacillota; class Clostridia; order Oscillospirales; family Acutalibacteraceae; genus WRMQ01. Next base: position 2,273 of record WQWM01000005.1, on the reverse strand, counting down.
AAGCGGGCTGAAATTGCCAGTGCGTGTGCTCGGCTTTGAGCTCGAGCAGTTCGGCGTAACGCGCGGCACGTTGGATGGCTTCGTGATAGTTGATGAGTTGCTCGCGCAGGGCTTCGATTTCTTCCTCCTGCTGCTCAACGATATCTTGCAGATAAGCCGCAGAAGTGAAGGGGGAAGAAATGTCACGCGTGACATTGGCAACCCAGGCTGCGACTGTTTGCAGCGGCGTGGTGATGATCCCCACGGCGGAGCTAATAGGACTGGCTGTGCCCCGCGCAAAAAATGGCAACAGCCCGCCAAGCAACAGCATGGCGAGCACAAGCGCGAGAACACGGGTGGCGGGGGATTTGAGGATTCTGGACATGGTGACCTCGAATTAACTGGATTATGCGTTTAGGTTTTTCGCGATTGCCGCTCGATTTGTTGAATGCTTTTGTCGGGGGTTGGCATGTTGCCGTGTTTACAGACGAGTGAGTAGCCACAGCGAAAATGGAAGAGGCAAGTCGCGTCGCTCCGCGAGCCTTCCTCACCCTCGCCGAGCTCGGGAGCTCCTTCCCAAGGAAGGAGCCGAAGCTTGTCACTTTAGGTTTGATGTCGTGATATCCTTTGATCTCCATGGCTCCTTCCCGAGGAAGGAGCTGGCCGCCTCGGGCGGACTGAGGAAGGCTCGCGGAGCGATTGCAGACTTTAATCTCGCACTTTCGTTGCGGTTGTCCGCAATCAAAAAAGCACAAACGGTCGCCATATTAACGACAACGTTAATATGGTCTAATCCACATTCGTGCGGAAAAGATGCGCGTATTCTAGGCACATGCCGGTGCCGTCAACCACACAGTCGAGGGGGTTTTCGGCAACGTTAACGGGAATTTTGGTTTCGTGTTGGATGAGTAAATCAAGGCCGCGCAGCAATGCGCCGCCACCGGTGAGCATGATACCGTGGTCGATGATGTCGGCGGCGAGCTCGGGCGGGGTTTTCTCCAAGGTGGCACGCACGGCGTCAAGGATTTGGCTGACTGGATCCATAAGCGCTTCGCGGATTTCCTCGGCGGAAACTTCGATGCTTTTGGGCAGGCCGTCCATGAGGTTACGGCCTTTGATAGTCATGGTGCCTTCGCCCTCATAGGGAAATGCGGAGCCGAGGGCAATCTTCACTTCCTCGGCAGTGCGTTCGCCGATGAGAAGGTTATATTTTTTCTTAATGTATGCAATAATGGCGCTGTCGAAGCTATCGCCGCCCACACGTGCAGAGCGGCAGGTAACGACATCGCCCAAGGAAATGACGGCAACTTCTGCGGTGCCGCCGCCGATATCGACCACCATGGAGCCGGTGGCCTCGCGCACGGGCAGACCCGCGCCGATGGCTGCGGCCATGGGTTCTTCAATCAGATGTACGTCTTTTGCGCCGGCGCCTTTGGCGGCACCAATGACCGCGCGGCGCTCAACTTCCGTCACCCCAGAGGGGATGCAGATGAGCACATTGGCACGACTGAATGGTGAATTGTTCATCGCACGGCGAATGAAAGCTTTGAGCATGTCTGCGGCGATGTTAAAGTCGGCGATCACGCCGTCTTTAAGCGGGCGCACGGCAACGATGCTGCCGGGCGTGCGGCCAATCATCTCCTTGGCTTGCTCGCCCACGGCCATCACGCGTGGTGGATTATGCTTTTGGTCAACGGCGACCACGGATGGTTCGCGGATGACGATTCCTTTGCCTTTGACGAATACCAATGTGTTTGCAGTGCCTAGGTCTACCCCGATGTCTTGCGTGAATGGCATGTATACTTCTCCTTCTCTTTGCGGCATATAATCCCCGCCGCATTATATCACACCTGCAGCGCGCAGGTCGCGTGCTGGCATTACTATTATAGTATACCACATATCAGTATAACAGACGAGCTGAGTATTGTCAAGCATTTTGCGGGCTGGGAAATATTTTTTTGCAGAGGATGAGCCTGTTTACGTCGCTGATGGTGGGATGTAGGGGCAGATTTACATTCGTCCGTTCCTCTTCAACCTGCCAGAAAACTCCCGGGCGGCAAGATTGCCGCCCCTACATGCTGACGCGGACAACAGCAAAATCCTCGCTCCGCGAGCCTTCCTCACCCTCCCCGGGGTCGGGAGCTCCTTCCTGAGGAAGGAGCTTGGGGGCTTAAACAGATAACGGCAGCGGAACTTTTGGCGGGACGTAGGGGCGGCTTGCAAGCCGCCCAATCTCTTTTGAGCGCCATATGAATCCCGGGTGGCTTGCAAGCCACCCCTACATGTTGACGCGG